>JADJWE010000005.1 GCA_016716525.1 Candidatus Flexicrinis affinis | reverse complement strand
GCTTTGAGCGCCGAATGCCGGTACGCATAACCAAGATCGGCCAGCGTCCATTCACGCGCGCCCGTGGGCCTGACCAGCCACGGGCCGACACCACACAGTCAGCCATCGACGCGCCATGCGCTCCTGCATTGTTGACCACCGCGCCGTCGACCTGTGCCGGGGACGGTCACCGCCCACTGAACCCGGCGCAGGCGGTTGCGCACGTACGCGACAGATGAGCAGGGTCGTTCCCGCGCTTACGCGCAAGGTAAGCCTGCGTCCCGGCGGCACGATCTCGGCTGTGCGATTGCTGATGACGATCAATCCATCCACGCCGGTATCGCTGGATCAAGCACGTTGGCCCCGGGGCCGCCCAGCACGCGCACTGGCACGCCCGCCGCCCACGCCGCCGTAACGATCGTTTTGAGATCTTCGGTGTCGCGCAGCGGTGAGCGTCTCGGGCGGGCCCGCCGAGGCGCGCGGCAGTGTAGCGGGCGAGGCCGGATCGTCGGCGAACCGAGAGGTCAGCGCAGCGGCAGATCGTGGATGATCGCGGCGCAGAGTGTACGCCGGCACGCAGAATCCGGTAGGGAGACCCGACCGAGAAGAATTAAGGAACAACTGATTTATTGACGTCAATAGTTGTGATACATTGGGTGTGTCGCATCGGCCGTCCAGCCCGCGAGTAACACTAATCAAACTTTCCATCGCCCTTGAGGTTACGACCACTAACGCAAGTTAAGAACATAGCAGCCGAACACAAGTTGACGCAACGTCCGAGTTAGACCGGGTACGGCACAGTGAGCATCCGCTTTCGCCGTACAGAGCCGATATTTACCGCCCGCAGCCGCCATTGACGTTTACCTTATCCGCCACCAGCAGACAGCAGCAGCACAGCAATGAAAACGCCCAAGCCGCAGCCGCATTACGAAAGTACCGTCGTGTTACAGCCCAACAATCTGCCCCGACTTGTCCCGCACGCACCCGATCTCCGGGAGAGCGAATCTGGCTGGGACGAACTGGCCTGCCCGTACAACGTCACGCGCGCTGACCATCGTGCCGATGATGGACGGGCCGCGCTTGCAGGAGCATGCTCACGTCTAAGACATTGCCTCGACAAATCGGTCGTGGCGATTGATGGCTGGGGCGAACTGATCGGGTTGGGTATGCTGGGCGCGCGGAATGGCAGGCGTGGATGACACGGTTGGGTATCGTCCCGGGTCACCGCGGTCAGGCATCGGTACGTCGATCGTCAACGCCCTGCTCGACGCCGCATGGACGACGTCCGCCCGCAGTGTGTCGCTCGAGATCATCTGCGGCAACGATGCCGCGCGAGCGCTGTACGACCGCGCGGGCTTTGTGAAGCAGGCGTGAGCTGCCCGTCCTGCGCCGTCCTTTCGCTGGCGCCGAAATGACTCCGCCACGATGCGATGCACGTGACGACACTGCTCCCGCATGAAACCGAGTGGTTGCTGCAGCGTCGCACCGATCAGCCGACGTGGGTCACCGACGACGGCCCCGAGTGCAACGTCGGCAAAAGCTGACCGGCTTGCGCGCCCGCACACCGGACGGCGAAGAGAGCTGGATCATCTTCCACCGCGACCCGTGTATATGCTGTCGCACTTCGGGTATTCGGCCCATGGGGCCAACGCTGACGTCGCCATGGCGCTGCTGGCATCCATGCATCAGGGTCTATGTCAAGTTCGACACCAAGATCGAGAACCTCCCCGACGGCAGTCCGTACTGGCCCATCCTCAAACAGTGGGCTACGTGCTGGCGTTCCGCCGCTGCGAACTGGCGGCTGACCGGCCCGCCCCCGTGGCCTGATCGATCCACTCCTCCACGAACTCGATACTCCGTAGGCGAAGCGTGAGCCGCCAGCCGTTTGATCACATGCGCGACAGGTCTCCGGGAATCTCATGACGCGCCAACGGGTTGGGCCACACCGCCAACGCACCGCCTTGCTGCACCACGACGGCGCTGACGTGCCGGTAATGCTGGTGAACTCCGCGCGGCTCTTGAACCTGCGCCTCGCGAAGAACGCCTCTCCTTGCCTTCGGCGCGCCCGCGCAGCGAAGCCGCTGCACCGGCCACGTCGTCAACCGTGACCCCTGCATCGCCGGCAAGCCACAACACGTTGACGACCCCGCCGGCATCTGGCCGGCCTTGTCGCACAGGATGCCGGTCAGCTTGGCTTGTCGCGCTTGAGGGTCGAGGTTCTGCTATTCCACTGCTGCGCACGCGCACCTCCACATTGAAGCGCGTGTGTGCCTTCCACGTCGCCGAGAAATCCGGCCCGCGGTTTGCCGGTCGCCGCATACGTCTCGTACCGAGCCCGATCTTCGGCTCGTGGGAGCAATAGCGCGGCGGCCTGCAATTCGGGCGTAAAGATCGCTCACCGCATCGGCGTCACGCGCGGCCCGCAGCTTCGAACGAACCTTTGTCTGGTACGTTTCGGGAAACGCACGGTACCAGGCGCGACCCGCGCACCCATGCCTCGAACTCGGTGTAGAAGCCCGGCCGGCGATCCTCGAAGATGGCGCCAAGCAGTGTGTCGATCGGGGACACGGTCTCCAGCTCCCTCAACAGTCAGGCACAGCGCGGAGGTTTCGCCCCCACACTCGACCAAAGGGCTTACGCCCTCTGACCCTTCATTCGCGGAATTGAGCCGCAGTCGGCTCAATTCCGCAAGTAAGGAGGTGCAGGAGTGCAAGTTTCCTTGGGGCTTCGGGGCAGCGCCCAAATCCCATAGGAATTCTCAGATCACAACACCGAAAAACCGAAAAAACGTCACAAATCTACAAAACATGATACACTGCGGGGCGTGTCCAGCCACTAAACCGAACCATCCGACATGCAGATCACGAGCACCCCTCCCGACAGCGCCGTTGAGCCTATTGTTGCGGCGACCACGTTACCGCAGCAGCGCGCCGCCGAGAACACGTTCATGGCATCGATGTTGTTCGCCGGGTGCGCTGCATTCTCGAATATGTCGTTCTGCCCTTGTGCTTCCGGCTGCTCAACCTCAGCAACTCGATCGCCGTGCCGCTCGTGATGGGCGCCAACATCGTGGCGTTCGTCGCGCTGGTGGCCAGCGTGCGCAAGTTCTACGCCATCAATTATAGGCACAAGCACGTGTACTTGGCAATCGCGATCGTCGGCGGCGTACTGCTGACGGTGTTCCTGATCGGCAACGTGCAGCCTGATCGGGCTAGCCAGCGCCACGTCTCCAGTGAGCCGCTATGCCCGCCGCGACGAAATCGCTGCGCTCGATCCGTCGACGGATTACGAGCGGATCGTCTATCTCGTCGGCGCGTATGAATCCATTTGCAACCCAGCGGTCGCTCGAGTTCGCGCTGTTCAAGACCTTCGCCGCCGAGCATGTTTCAAGCTGCTCGCGCAGACCGGCGAATTCACGACGCGCGGGCAGAAGCGCTACGACGACACCGCGCTGATCGTCTCCGAGATTGCCGAGCACGGCATCGACAGCGAACGCGGGCACGCGGCCATCCGTCAGATGAACCGCATGCACCGCCGGTTCGACATCGCCAACGACGACTATCTCTACGTGCTCGGCTCGTTCATCTACGAACCGATTCGCTGGAACCCGGTATTGGCATGGCGGCCTTCGACCGAGGCCGAACGCCTCGCCAACTTCTACTTCTGGCGCGAGGTCGGCAAGCGCATGGGCATCAAGGACATCCCCGCCACCTACGCCGAGATGGAATCCTTCTACGACGCCTACGAGGCCGCGCACTTCCGTTATTCGCCGGAGAACGCGCAGATCGCCGAAGCGGCCATCCACGTATTCATGAACTGGTTTCCGCGCCCGCTGCACCCGTTGATCCGGTCGGGTATCGTCGCCTTGCTCGACGACCGGATGCGGGCGGCGTTCGGGTTTCGCACGCCGCCGGCATGGTGGCGATGGACGGTGCGGCGCGGGCTGCGCCTAAACGCGGCGATCACCCGCCTGCTGCCGGTGCGCAAGCGACCGTACCACTTCACCGGGCAGCGCAGCCGCACCTACCCGAACGGTTATCAAATCGATCAGCCTCGGCAGCGCGCCTTAGAGGTCGCTGAAAAGGAGATTCTAGGTTGGGACGCTGTCCCAAACCCTGCCGGAAGGCTGTCGCCCTCCGGCCTTTTTCTCGCGGATTGTCCTCGCGTGCGAGGACAATCCGGAGATGGGGGTCAAGGGGTGTAAACCCCTTGTGGAGGTGTGGAGGCAATGCCTCCACATTGCTTCTCAAACGGCGCCTTAGCGCCTGACCGCATACGTCAGCATCAGCACGCCGTCGGGAAACACGGTGTGTGACGCGAGAGTCGATGCAACTGACCGTCAAACGCGGCAAACAGCGGCGTTCCACGCCCGAGTAGAATCGGCATAATCGCAAGCTGAATCTCGTCCAGCGCGCCGGCCTGTACCGCCTGCGCGGCGAGATCGCCGCCGCCGACGATCCAGATATCCTTGTCGGTGCGCGCTTTGAGATCGGCGATCACTGCGCCGATATCCCCTGCGCGAAGCTCCAGCCGGTCGGCCTCGGGGAAAACGCGGCAGCTCCACGCCGGGTCATCACGACCGCGTCGACGCCGGGATACACCCACCCGACCCTGAACCCGAAGATGTCCATGTACGTCTTGCTGCCCATCACGACTGCGCCGAGCGAGGCATAGAACGCCTCATAACCATAGTCGACGTTGCTGCCGAAATTCTCCAGCCACTCGACCTTGCCGTCACCGTCGGCGATGAAATTGTCCACGCTCGCGGCGACGTAATACACGACCTTCGACATGCGGCGCTCCTATCGCGTTGTGTCATTGCGGAATGATCACGATACACCAAACTCGCGACCCGTGACTGTACCAGAAATTGAGGAAAGCGCGCCCGCGGCCCGTCACCCGATCTGCAATGATGCGAAACAAAACGCCATACTCTGCGCGCAACCCGGGCTGTCCAATCCCCTCGATCACACCCCAAGTCCGACGTGCTTACTCAATCGGGAGTTTCCGGGGGAGGGTCGACTCATGTCCGACAGCGCGGAAGTCCGCACCCACGCCAATGGAAGTCCAGTCCGGCAATGGCTTGCATGGTCCATGGTGATCCTCGCCGTGGGTTTGATGCTGCGGCTCGCGCCAATCCTGCTCAACCCCGAGCCTGTCCTTGTGGCCGACATGATCCGCTACGATCGTGAAGCGCGTGTGCTTCTTGAGACGGGACAGTTCTCCAGCGGGCATTGGCCGGCGTACCCGGTCACGCTGGCGGCGGGTTACGGATTGTGGCCAGATGGACTGCTCGGGGGCCGACTGCTGCAAGCCGTGTACGGACTCACGCCAGTGGCAGTCGCGCTGTTCGTCGGGCGCGCGGCGTTCGGCCCGCGCGCGGCCTGATCGCCGGCGGGTTGTGCTCTGGCCTGCCACTCGTGTTGAACTACAACGACTATCTGCTGACCGAAACGCTTTACGCTGCTGTCTTGTCTGCTGCGTTTGCGGCTGCACAGGTCGGTATGCGCCGGTTGAACGCCTCTCGCGGCATCGGATGGGGCGTGCTGCTCGGCGTCCTGTTCGGCGCAGCGGCGCTTACGCGCGGGACGCTCGGAGCGGTCCTGCTGCCCGTGATGCTCGTCTACATCGTATGGCGATATAAGGCGCGCGCCGTCGTGTATGCAGGCCGCGCTGGTCGCGTTGGTCGTCACGATCAGTCCGTGGCTGATCTACAACGCGCAGACGTACGGCTGGGCGACACTGTCAACCCGAACCGGCCGCGACCTGTACGCAGGCAACAATCCATGGGCGGACGGCTCGTGGGGCAGCGGAGTCGCATATCCTCGACGACCCTGCAAGTCCGCTCTACGGCCTGACGCCGATCGAGCAGGCACAGCGTGGGACGCAAGAGGCGGTCGCGTGGATCGTGCGCAATCCGGTTCCGTTTGCCGGAAAAAGGCGTACAGGCCGTGCGCTACTTGTACGAACTACCGCGCCAGTACGCCTACAGCTATCGTGAAGGGTATTACGGCCAATCGCCGATTGCGCGTTTGGGCTGGCTCGTGCCGACGGCCGTTATCGGCGTCAGTTTCGCCGCGGTGATGGTTCTGTTCGTGATCGGCAGCGTGGCGCATCGGGCCAAACCCGCAGTCCAGCTATGCGCGGTGCTGCTGCTTGCGATAACCGGCAGCGCGTTCCTGACCTACGGCGACAATCGATTCTGGTGCCGTTCGTGCCGCTGATATGCGTTCCCGCGGCCGCAGTGATTGCTCACCCTCGAAAAACGTTCGCGCTGATCGGGCCGCGGGCACGCGCGGTCACGGCACTGCTTATAGTTCTGCTGTGCGTCAATTGGGCGGTGCTGGCGATCGCGGAACTCTCGGCCACGTAGCGCTTGCCCCGCGCCTATGGTGCGGGGGTCGGATCAGTCGCCATCGTCGGAGTCCCACAGTTTCAATTGAGAATTGACCTTCCCGTTTCGCGGCATAGAGAGTGTCTGACTGTTGTTCTTGTATGTGTCCCACGAAATGAGGTAGTCGTCGGCCTGATTTCCCCAAACGAGCCACCCCGGACGTGAACCACGGGCAAACATCTCGAGATACGGACCGGGACTGCACGCTTCGACAATGTCGTACAGCTCATCCGGTTTACGAGAATGCTCACGCTTCTGCGTCTTGATGATGTTGACCTGCGTTCTTCCCTGCTGGAGCGTGCGCAGTTTTCCCGGACGCCGAATAGTACGAGTTCGGTCGTATTGCGGAAGTAGAACCCGACACCCCGCCCGTCCGGCTCGCCATCCTTGCGGACCTTATGCCACACGAGATCTGTCTTGTATTCAAACCCCCATGCAGCAAGTACATCCAGACCTCGCGCAGCAAAGCGTTCGGAACCCAGAGGTACAAGTGGCTTTGATCGGCAGCGGCGTCACACACGGGAAGCGTCATGATGTCGTCGAGCGATAGGGTCGGATAGCGCGACAAGCGTTGGTGTTCAGGTGCAACCTTGCCTGTGCGGTTCTGGAAACTGCCATGGGGATCAGCCAAAATCGTACCGAATTTCTGCCCATTCACGAATGCGGCGAAGTCGTATGCGGCTTGAGAATCGGTCATCCCTAACAATCCTCCGCATACAACGCCGCCTTGATCCCAAACACTAACAAAGGACAGCCGGCTGCACCACCGCCGGAAACCTTTGGAAGCAGCTTACTCATGTGGGTCGTAGAGGCTCCGTACGATGAACCCCGGCCGAGTTTGGTTGAATATCGCTTGCAGTTCATCCGAGCGCGTGAGAATGATTCCTACACTAATGACTCGGAGGTCAAAGAGTAGGCGAAAGTTGTTCAAGTCTCGATCGAAGAAAGGATCCTTGTTGTTCCACTCGACCTCAAGCGCAATTCGATTCTTGAAACAATCGACGCTGTGTGTGGGTGAGTCGGTCGTCTGATCGTTGACACGAATGGCCGTGTCGAAACTGCGCTCGATCCAGCCCCGCGCGCCCAGCGTCCGGTCGACATGCCGTGCAACCTCACTCTTGTTGCCACCACCGCGTTCGATCCAGCTTCGACACAACCGAACTCAGTAAGAAGCGCGATGATGTCCTTCCATTCTTCCGGAAAGTCTGCGTGAAGTATGCTAGAAGCGTGACGCCACTCATGATCTCGAAATGTTCACGAATTGATGCGGGAAAGAGGGAGACAGGCACGCGGTTCACTCGTTTAGGCATCTAGATCTTAGCTAATTGTACCATGTGCCTGCGGCTAGACATCCGCCGAGACAAACTACATCGCCCGCGCGTGAAGAATTTCGTGTTCGCTGACCGGGCGTACCTGTTCTACATCCACTGTGACAACATCCAGCGTGTCGCCGGTGAGGGTAAAGAACTCGACCTCATAACCCGCGTGGTCGCCGTGAATCATGACGACAACGCCGATGTCTCCGGCGCGGAACCGGCCATCAGGCAAGTCCGTGGTCAGCACAATACGGTCATGTTCGCGAATCATATCTCTCACCAAGAGCGCCTATGGTGCGGGGGTAGCCGGTTCGCCGGCCAACAGCGGCTGAATGTCCCCGCCTGCCACGACAAGGACGTCGGCTGACACCAGCCCGTCCACGCCGGCCCCGATGCGATCCTCGGGGATGCCCATCAGCGCCGCCAGATAGCGTGCCGTCCAGCGCTTGCCGGTGTAATCGCGGATGCGGGTCGGGCCGTTGTCGGGTGTCGGCAGGTTGCCCACCGACGGCTCGACACGCACCTGCCGGCTAATCAGCCAGTCGCGCGTTTGGCCGGCCAGCCCGGCGATATCGGTACCGTTGTAGACGCTGATTGTCGCGCCTTCATTCTCGGCCAGCGTGCGCAGCTCGGCCAGCGTGCGGGAGGGCTGCGGGTTGAACACGTCTTGGATCAGGCCGCGCACCGCGCCGATGTTCGGCACCAGCACGTCCGCGCCGGTCGGATCTTTGGCGAAGCTGACGTAGCGATTGTCGATCACGCCGGTCGTGATGTTCTCGCGCGGGATCTCACCGGCGAGGCGGGCGAGCGCCAGCAGTTCGTCCAGCGACAGGTCGGTCTTGATGCTGTCGATCAACGCGTGGTACAGCGGCACGGCCTGCGTGACAAAGTTGGCGATTCCGCCGAGGCTCAGGAACTCGGCCTGCGCCGCCTTCAGCACTTCCTGCTGGCGGCGTGCGCGGTCGAAGTCGCCGCCTTGGGTGGCGCGCGTGCGGGCGTACTGCAGCAGGCGCTCGGCGTTCAGGCGCTGGCAGCCGGGGTCGAAATGGATCGAGATCGTGCCATAACCGGCGTCCGGATACTTGGGATCGTCGATCGCTTCGGTCGGGCACACTTCGATGCCCTGCGGTGCGAGCGAATCCACGACGGTCTCGAACACGTCGAAGTTGATGCGGATGTAGTTGTCGACACGGATGCCGAACGTCTGGCGGATCGTCTCTGCGGCCAGCGCGGGACCGCCACCGCCCGGATAATTGCTCAGGTCGCCGACATAGTTGGCGGTGTTGATGCGCTGATTCTGCGCCTGCCCGGGGATGCTGACGTACATGTCGCGCGGGATGCTCAGCACGCCCACCCGTTTGCGCGCGGGATCGACGTTGATCAGGATGATCGTATCGCTGCGATAGGCGCGGTCGGTATCGAACCCGGAACGCTCGTCAATGCCGAGCAGCAGGATCGTCTTGCGGGTCGGGTCGTTCAGTTCGGGGATGCCAGCCAGCGGATCGGGTGTCGGTTCCTCGGTCGGCGGCGCCGGCGTGAACGTCACGCCCGGTTCCGGCGTGCTCGTCGGCTCCGGTGTCGGCGTGTCGGTCGGGGTCAGCGTCGGCGTGTGCGTCGGGAGCTGCTCGCGAAACACGTCGAACGAGATCGCCGCGGTGTCGATGCCGCGATCACCCGCATCGACGGCGAATTGCTGCGCGACGCCGTAGGCAACGATCGAGCACAATACCGTCGCGCCGACCAGCGCCAATACGCTCAAGATGAACATCCAACCGGGGATACCGCGCATTCAACCGACCTGCATCGCTACGTCAAACGGCGGCATTGTATCACAGGGCGCCACGCTCGATATACCGGCGCAATTCCGACGCTCTCCCCGCGAGGATGCCCGGCACCTTGCCCTGATACGATGGAATAAGGAGCCTCAGCCGTCAGCCGAATCGGCCACCAGCGCGCATATTTCTACCCGTGTTTCGCCCCAGTCTTCCGGATGACACGATGCCAGGTCTAGTGGCAGCATATCTTTGAATAGTTCCGGCAATGCTTCCGCAGACTCTTGTTTTGGCTCCACGAAGATGGCCCGCTGCTTGTCCGGAGAATACGCGAACAATTCGGGAGTGGCCCGGTAAGCGTACTCGAGTGGCGCATCATAGCAACAATCAACGAGCAGCAAATCTCCCGGCTCGATGTGCTTGCCGACCTCTATCGTAAATCGTTCGGATGCTGTCGGCTCGTTGAGACTGATAAACAACGCTGCACTCGCGATGAGCAGGAACGTCGTCAGGACAGCAGATGCAATCGGCACGGCACGTATTGCCCGTGCCAGACCAACTCCTCCCACGAGTGTCACGAGCGGAATGAGGTAGAAAAAGTTGCGCGCAAAAAATGTCCGCCCGGTCACGATATCTTGCAGGATTGAGAAAGCCAGCACGACGCCGACAATGATGCCGCACAGGGCCAGGAAATCCCGGTTTCTCTGCCACAGCACAGCAATACCGATGACAATGCCGATCAACAGCACCAGCGAAAGCGGCATCGCAAAGACTTGCGTGGTCCATACGGTTATGAGTTCGACAATACCCGGCTCGCCAAAACCACCGAATACGCTGGTGCGTCCATACACGAACACCGATACGTAAAAGGCCCCACCGGTGACAGCACCGGCAATAATGGGCAGGAGGGTTGTCTCAACCAATCGCTTTCTCGGATCACCGCGCCACATTCGCAGCAGAACCCATATCAGCGCCGCTCCATACAACAGTGCCATTGTCGGCAGAGTTATCGTCAATAACAGCGTCAGTACAAAGAGTACACGCCGGTTGGGGAACGAATATCGCCTGCCAGTGCCTATGATTTCACCTATGAATAAGAGGGTTAAAAGAGCCGACAGGGTATATCCGCGGGCATTGGCGATCATCTCCGCCCACATCGGCGTGATCATGAGCAGCGCGACGGCAAGAGCCCCGGCCCCGGTCCCTGCAATTCGTCGCGTCATCCGGAACAGCACGGCCGTGCACAAAAGCCCTGCCGCCATGGAGACGAACCGGATGACTATGGTCGAATCGCCCATCAAGGACGTCATCAACCAGACGCCAAAAGAGTGCAGGAGATGGTTGTTGGGAAGTTCGTAAGCAAACAGTGCAACGAAGGGAGACTGTGCATAGCGGAGAAACGTGAACGACTCGTCATACTGCATTGATCGATGAACCGACAGCAGAAAAATCAGCCAGACGGCCATCAGCAATATCACGGGTATCGCTATTCGCTGCAACGTTGTTCTATTCATAGCATTCCCTTGTCCAAATATCCCACCAATTCCGACGCTCTCCCCGCGAGGATGCCCGGCACCTTGCCCCGATACGACGGGTGATCGTGATGCACCGCCACCCACCGGCAGGAGGTCGCGTAGCGCGCCGCGGCCAGTGTTTCGAGGTCGGCGCCGGTCGTGTTGTCCAGCGCGCTGCCGGCGAACCCCTCCCACAGCGCTGCCTTGATCGCGGCATACGCCGGATTGGCGCGCAGGAACAACAGCATCGGCGCGAGATCGTACAGCGGCCAACCCCACGCGCAGTCGTCAAAATCGAGGAAGCCGACCCGGCCGGCATCGAACAGCAGGTTGTCGGGCTTGAGGTCGGCGTGGATGAGCTGCTTCGCCGCGCCCGCTGCGCGTTGCCGGTCGAACACCGCTTGTGTGCGTTCGATCACGGCGTCGAGCACGTCTTGGATCGGCTCGAGCAGCGCCTGTCCGGCCGCGTCCGGCTGATACGGCGAGTTCGCGCCGAACAGCCCGGTGATGTCGAGCGTGGGACGGTCGAAGCCGGCGGGTGGATCGAACGAGCGCGCCGCGGCGTGCAGCGCGGCGATGGCCGATCCCGCCGCCGCAGCGTGTTCGGGCATGAACTGATCGACCGGCACCGACTCGCCATCCAGCCACGCGACCAGCGTACAGATCGCCGGCGTGTGCTCAGTAAGTGAAACGCGCACGGACGCTGCCAGCGGTCGAGGCGCGTTGATTCCCAACCCACCGAGATGCGCCAATAGCGCCAGTTCGGAGTCGATTCGCGCCTGCGACTTGCGCCCCGGCCAATGCACGCGCACGACCGCCTGCTGCCCGCTGTACTCGGCGCGATACACTGCGTTGCTGCGCAGGCTGAGCAGGCTTGGATTCGCGTCTCGCCAGCCCCACGCCGCCAGCGCGGATCGTGCGGCGTTGAGCATGGCGTCCGCCCGCTGCGCGTCGTCCAGATGTTCGAAGTCGGACATTGTTCTCCCAAAGGGTGGATTCCCTCTGGACTCCCTTCTATGCGAAATCATGCCGCATGCGGCATGATTTCGCGAGCAAGGAGGTGCAGGAGGGAAACTCCTGCCGGGGCTTGGGGCAGCGCCCCGGCGTGCGGTCTACTTCGTGGCGGCGCCGGTGGCGCGATACTCTCCGCTGCTCCACACCAGAACGTAGATGCCGGGCGTCTCGCGGCTCGTGCGGTCGATACCCTGCTGGCGGTAACCTTCCTGCGACCACTCGAACACCCAGCGTGCATCGCTGATGCTCAGGTTGACGCACCCGCGGCTGCGGCGGTAGCCGAAGTTGTCGTGCCAGTACGTGCCGTGCAGGCTGATCGAGTCGTCGAAGTACATCACCCACGGCACGCCGCTGAGGTCGTAAGCGTTGGGCGCGCCGGCGAACCCGCTCATGCGGTCCTGCGGCAGATCGGCCCACACGCGGAACAGACCCTCGTTGGTGTCGGTGCCGGGCAGGCCGGACGCGATCAACGTGGCGAACACGGGCGTATCGCCGTCATAGGCGACCATCGCCTGCTCGTAGAGGTCGACGGAGACCCACCGGCCTTCGACGCCTTCCGGGCGCTCGGTCTTCAGCGGCTTGCTGATGACGCGCTGCTCGACCCACTGATCGGGGCCGACCATGTACCAGCGCCACCCTTCTTCGTCGTAGGCTTCGGCGAAAAGCGTGATCGTGTCGTAGCGATACAGCAAGCGTCCGCTGTCGGCGTTCTGCGGGCCGCCGGGATAGTCCGACGTGTACATCGTGTCGAGCGCCCACGCGAACTGGTTCTGCAAGCCGTCCAGCACCTGCACGCCCCGGAACTCCGACGCCGGCGTGTACTTGAGCGACGCCGCCGTCATCCAACCGCCGCCTTCGATTTGCACCCAGCCTTCGACGCTGGTCCAGTCGAGCGACTGCACCGCGTGGAAGCCGGATGGGATCTCGCGGATAACGCTGCCGCCGGGCGCGTCGAACACCGGCGCGCCGGCCGAGTCGACCTTCCAGAAGCTGTAGTTGTTGATGGTGTAGCCGTCGCGCCGCACTTGCGCCAGCGTCGGGCTTGGGAACGCCCGCATGTAGTCGAGGCAAGCGCTCGGCACGCCGACGGACAGGTCGATGCCGGCACAGGCGGCAGAGTCGAGGTTGGCGGACGCCGGGGCGGCGGTCAGCACGACCGCGAACACAACGCCAAGGAGGATCAGCACTCGGGACATAGGGTATGGTTCAGCCTGCTCTCAATGATTGCCCGTATAATAGCACAGCGGCCGGCGGGCGTTTAGATGCATGCACGCCGCCTGACCCACTGTTAACATGCGACTGATGGACGCACCATGACCGGCACCCTTTATCTTGTCCCTACGCCCATCGGCAATCTCGAGGACATCACCCTGCGCGCGCTGCGAATTCTGAAGTCCGCCGCGCTGATTGCCTGTGAGGATACGCGCACGAGCCGCGTTCTACTGAATCACTTCGAAATCGACACGCCGCTGACCAGTTATCACGAGCACAACAAGCTGGTCAAACTCGACGCCATTCTTGACGTCCTCGATACCGGCGATGTCGCGCTGATCAGCGACGCCGGCACGCCCGGCCTCAGCGATCCGGGCTTCGAACTCGTACGCGCCGCCATCGAGCGCGGCTATCCGGTCGTGCCGCTGCCCGGAGCCAGCGCGGTCATTACGGCGCTGGTCGGCTCGGGCCTGCCGACCGACTCGTTCGTGTACCTCGGATTCCTCCCGCGCAAGCACCTGAGCGACTACTTCGCTGGCCTCAGAGACGAGCGCCGCACGATGATCTGCTACGAAAGCCCGCACCGCCTGACCGACGCGCTCGACGCGATTGTTGCCGGGATCGGACCGGATCGGCCGGTGGTGGTGGCGCGCGAGCTGTCGAAAAAGTTCGAAGAATTCGTGCGTGGCACCGCGGCCGAGGTGCGCGAACACATGCGTCAGCAGCCCCCACGCGGGGAGATCACGCTCCTGATCGGCGGCGCGCCGGCCGAGGCGCTGCATTGGGACGCCGATCAGGTGCGCGCTGCGTTCAAGGAACGCCTCGACAAGGGCGACAGCCGGTCGGCCGCAGCCAAGCAGGTCGCCGCCGAAAGCGGATGGAAGAAGAACGACGTCTACGCCCTTGACGTTTAAGGGAGGGACAAGGGGCAAGGCGACCCGTCGGGTCGCCCCTACAAACCGTCTCTGTGTGCTCCCTTTTCTCTGTGTCCTCTGTGTCCTTTGTGGTTAGTTTTCCTTCGCCGCAGCCTCCGCCAGCCGTCGCCTAAGCGAACCTCGCCCCTAGATCCCGCTGAAGGCGTCGACGCCGCCGTCTATGATCATCACCGTGCCGGTCACGAATCGGCTGGCCGGCCCCGCCAGATACAGCAGCGCGCCGAGCAGGTCTTCGGGTTCGCCAAAACGGCCCGCCGGTGTATGTGCGATGATCGTCCCGCCGCGTGCCGTGAGCGTGCCGTCCTCATTGAGCAGCAGGCGCCGGTTCTGTTCGCCGACGAAGAAGCCGGGCGCGATGGCGTTCACGCGCAGTCCTGCGCCGACCTTCTGCGCCAGCTCGACCGCCAGCCAACGGGTGAAATTCTCGACAGCGGCTTTGGCCGCGCCATACGCGACTACGCGCGTCAGCGCGCGATGCGCCGCCATCGACGAGATGTTGACGATGGTGCCGCTGCCGCGTGCGGCCATCACCGCGCCGAACACCTGCGAGGGCAGCAGCGTGCCGGTCAGGTTGAGGTCAAGCGCGCTGCGAAAGGCGTCCGCCGGAACGTCGAAGAACGAGCCGTCCGGCCCAACCGTTGCCGCGGGGACGTTGCCGCCAGCCGCATTGACGAGGATGTCGAGGCCGCCCCATGCTTGAACAATGGCGTCGCGGGCCAATTCCAGCGAGGCGCGGTCGAGCACGTCGGCCGGCGTGGCGAGGGCCGTGCCGCCCGCAGCTTCGATCTGCGCGACGACAGTGTCGGCGGCCTCGCGGCGGCGGCCCAAAACGGCGACCTTCGCCCCAGCCTGCGCCAATCCGCGCGCCATCGCCCCGCCCAACACGCCGGTCCCGCCGGTGACGACCGCCACCTGCCCGTTCAGGTCGAACAGCGATTTGAGGAACGAATCGGTCATGGTCGGAACGGCCTTCCGTGTGAAGTGCGTGGAGTCACGACACTAGCCTAACGTCTCCGGCGCGGCCTCGCTACCCGATTCGGGCGCGTCCACCGGCAGCCCTTCGAGGCGCATGATGGTGAGCGCGTTGGTCGTCGGGCTGGGGCCGGTGCGCAGCACGTAGTCGAACGCCATGCGTCCGTCGGTGATCGTCTCGCGGAAGTGCAGGTTGCGCACGTGCGGTACGGCGTCCGATAGCGCGGTCAGCTCGAGGTCGTGCGTGGCGACGATCCCGAGCGCCTGCTGTTCGGCCAGTGCGCGGATATACGACCGCCCGCCAATCAGCCGTTCGCGGTTGTTGGTGCCGCGGAAGATCTCATCGATCAGGTAGAACAGCGTCAAGCCGTCGGGCGTGTCCAGCGCGTCGAGCAAGGCGCGCAGGCGGCGCACTTCGGCGTAGAAGTAGCTCAAGCCCTCGACCACCGAGTCGCTCACGCGGATGCAGGTGAACAGGCGGAAATGACCGAGGCGCATCGCGTCGGCATCGACCACACTGCCCGCATACGCCAGCGCGATGTTGAGGCCGACCGCGCGCAGTAGGGAGCTTTTGCCGGACATATTCGAGCCGGTCAGCAGTGTGACGGCCGAGTCGGCGTCGGCGTGGAACGGATTGCGCACCTTGCGCTCGGCGGGGATCAGCGGGTGGCCGATCGACTCGGCGTGCAGCTCGGGCGCGTCGATCAGCGCGGGAAACGCGTACTCGGGGTGCAGGTCGGCGAACGTCGCCAGCGCCGACAGCGCCTCGACCTCGTGCCACGCATCGAGCCAGCGCGGCAGCGCCGCGGCCAGCGCATGTTTGCTGCGCGCCAGCAGCGATGCGGTGATGAGATCCCACGGTGTGAGCAGGTTGAGCACCAGCCATGCAATGAAATTGGCGCGCACGCTGGCCGCTCCGGCGATCAGGCTGATCCGGCGAAGCAGCGACGATGGACGCGCGGCAGGGTCGCGGAACGGGGCCAGCAGCAGGTCGAGCTGTGGACGACCCGGCGTGCGTCGACGCTCCAATACCCGGAACGCCGCGGCCAACCGGCCGACTTCGTACGAGACCGTGAGCGCGTCTTCGCTGACTTTCGCCACGGCGCGGATGAACACGGCGCTCAGGCCGACGTACAGCACCAGCGTAAGCGGCAGCAGGCCTGCCTCCGCGCCGGACAGATAGGCGACTACCTGCACGACGTTGATGACCGCCAGCATGGCAAGGCCGACGAGCGCGGCCAGCGGCACGGGCGGCGCGCTGTGCGGATCGTCGAGCCACGCTTGCAGCGCGCCTTCGTCGCTGGCCGGGTGACGCGCGCTCATCGAAAGCCGGTCGCGGAAGGCGCCTAGCGGGCGCAGTTCAGCCAACAATGTCTGCCGGCGGGCGATGGCTTCGGCGTCTGGCGTGCCGGCCAACAGCCAATCGCGCAGGCGGCCGCTCCCCGCCGTCGAGGTCGTCGTGTCGATCAGGCGCAGCAGGCCGCGCGGCCCGGTGATGTCGAGGTCGCTGGCATACGGGTGATGGGGGTCGGCGCTCGTATGGCGCGCAGGCGGAAGACCGTCCCACGCCAACAGCATCCGCGCCAAGTGTGCCTGCTTGATCGCGTCCAACTGGCGTGTCGTCTGCGCGGCCTCGCGCACCCGTCGATGCACCACGACCGCCGCCGCGAACGCGCCGATCCACAGCACCGCCGCCGGCAGCGCCAGCCCGCCCGGCGCGCCGAGGAACGTCAGCGCGCCGCCGGCCAGGAACGCGCCAAGCCGCACGAGGCTGAGCTGGTCTTCGCGCTGCGCCAGCGCATCGCTGCGCCGGTCAAGCCGTTCAAGGTGGCGCTGCAGGGCGGTCATCAGCCGCAGGCGCGGGATATCGGTCATTGGGTGCCTTTCCTTACCGGCTCTCTGAGAACTGCTTTTCCGACGGACGTTCGCCTTCTGGTCGCCCGTTTCTAATACTCGGGAGGTGCACGCGTGCCGACTCCTGCCGGGGCGTGGGGCCGCGGCCCACCTCGAATTCTCGGTCATGCGGTGGGAACCGTCCAGTGTGGCGCTGACCGCGAGTCAAGGCGTAGTCGTTTGACACACTTTCGCGGTATAGTGTATGTGCGATGGAAAGGACGGCCGCTATGGAGCGCAAATTCGAGATTACGTCCGCGACACGCGGCGCAGCCTTTACGGTTCGGGTCATGACGCGTTCCGATTACACGGGCATGGCCGGCCTGATGGAAGACGACAGCACGCTTCGCGTCAAGCTCGTCGCCGAAGAGGCGGGCAGTGCCGCCGCCAACGAAGAGCTGATCCAGTTCTTTGCCGAACTGCTCGAGGTCGACCCGAAGCGAATCGAAATCGTGGTCGGGCACAACGGCCGCGACAAGCTGCTGTCAGTCATGGACCTCAACAAGACCGACCTCCTCGCCAAGCTGGGGCTGTAGCGACTCATGCGCCGTTTCGCCCGCACGGCGGGACTGATCGGCGCGGCGCTCGCCGGGCTGGCGGCCTGCACCGGCGGGCCTGCCGAACCGTCTGCCACACCCCCTCCGACCCAAGCCCTTAACCCCGCACCGCCGACGGCTACCCCGGCGATTGTCGAGCCGACGCCGACCGTCACGCTGCCGCCGTCTGCGTTCGACATCGCCCTCACACTGACTGCCGAGGCCCCGACACCCGATCCGACCGAAATCGCGCGGGAGGCGCGCGCAGCGCAGGCGCTCGACGCCGCTGCGGCCGAAAGCGGCCGGCCCGCCGCCCAGTTGGACGTCATCGCCGCGACTGGCGTGCGCGCGGGGCGCATGATCGACGGATGCGGGCGCGCCGTCTCGGGCCAGACGCTGGTCAGCATTCTCGACGGCGAGTCGGTCATCGAGGTGCTGGTCGGGCCGGAGGACGCGCAGGTGTGCGGCACGGTCAACCTGTATGACGACCGCCCCGACCTGTTCATCCAGCGCGATCCGATTGCCGAGGGGTTGGTGTTGATCGCCCGCACGCGTGCGGCTCGCACGGCCGAGGTCGAAGAAGCGGATGTCGTGCTGGTCAGCGCGCGGCCCTTCAACTGGCCCGACGCCACGCTGGGATGCACGGCCGAAGGCGCGCTCGCGCCCACGCCGGAATCTGCATCCGCGGGCGTCGCCGGCTACCGCATCGTGGTCGAGGCCGGCGGCGACGCGTACATCTATCACACCGACTTCGACCGCATCATCCCGTGCGTGGAACCCTAACCGCGCGGACGATCCGATCCAAGCCCGCCAAATCTTTCACGACATCGACCTGCGCGTCAGGCAGGGCGGCACGCGCCAGATCACTCGCCCGCTCCCCCTGATCTGCGCCGATCTCCAGCAGCACGAGCGCGTCCGGCGCCAGCACGTGTGGCGCTTGTGCCAGTAACCGGCGCACCACGTCCAACCCGTCCGGACCGCCATCGAGCGCCAGCGCCGGTTCATGGCGGCTGACGTCCAACCCCGGCAGCACGCCGCTGTCGATGTACGGCAGGTTCGCCAGCAGCACGTCGACCTGCAGCCCGGCGTCGTGGATCGGCGCGAGCAAATCGCCGTGGTGAAACGTGAGCGTAACCCCGTTGAGGGTCGCGTTGCCGCGCGCCACGTCGAGCGCGGCGGCGCTGATGTCGACGGCGTGCACGTCGGCCTGCGGGCAGTGAGCGGCGACTGTAATCGCAATCGCGCCGCTGCCTGTGCCGATGTCGACGATCACCGCGCCGGCGCGCTGTGCCTGCGGCGCAGTGATCGCCAGCTCGACCAGCGTTTCGGTCTCGGGACGTGGGATAAGGACGGCCGGCGTCACGTTGAAGGCCCGGTCGAAGAACGCCCGTTGGCCGAGGATGTAGGCCATCGGTTCGCCCGCAGCACGGCGCTCGACCAACGCGGCGAACCGCGCTTCTTGTGCAGAAGTCAGCTCGCGCTCCGGATGCGCGATGACATGCGCGCGGCTCTCATTGAGCATATGCGCCATTAACAGCTGCGCGTCCAGCCCGGGCGAGGTGCTGTGGTCGGTGAAGCGTGTACGGGCGGCGGCCAGCAGCGGGCCGAGCGCGGTCATTCCGCCTCGGCGGGCGGCACGGCGTCAAGCGAATCGTAGCGCGGGAGTGCCGCCAACATGCGCGCCGAGAACGCGCCTTCCGGGCCAACCAGCCCGTCGATCACCGCGACCGGCGACGCATCAGTGGCGCTCGCGTAGGCCAGCACCATCAACGGCTCGGCCACGTCCAGCCACTTGACCGTCTTCATTTCGTCGGCGCCGTCGCTGCTGTAGCCGTAGACCTCGGTGCGGGGATACAAGTTGCTGCGTTTGACGACGAAATCGAGCGCGTCTTCCCCGGTGAACATCTCGCCGCGTTCCAGCGCAATCAGTCCGGGGACGAGCGAGAGAAAGTGCTTTTCGAGATAGCGCACGCCGTAACGAATCACGACGCTGCGCGCAAGAGCCTCGCCGTCGGGCGCAGCGTCGGCACTCAAGAGGATACGACCGCCGTGACGTATGACAGCGCCGGGGAAGTCTTCCCCGTACGGGTCGCGCGCGGGGATGGTCGAGCGTGACACGGGGGTCTAGTGATGGGCGGGCGCGGCGGTTTGGCCGTGCTCGTCGTGCGACTCGTCGGCGTGGTCGTCATGCGCGCCGTGGTCGCCGTCGACCGGGACGTCGATGTTGTCGAAGTTCTCGAACGGGCGCGTCGCGGCGATCCACGCGCCAATGCCGCCCGCCATCATCAGCAGGCCGAGCACAAACCAGATTCCGACGTCTCCGCCGGTAATCACGCCCACGCCGGCGGCCACCAGCATCAGGGTCAGTCCCGTCCCCGCCAAGCCGGCCAGCCACCACGTCAGCGGCGTCATGCCGAACTCGTGGACCATGCCGGACACTTGTTCTTCTTCGTGGTGAGCCATGCCGACTCCCTTTGTATCGGTTAAACACGCCTAATCGAATGATTCTGCCGTCTCGCGGCGGCGGAGTCAAGGCGATATGACCGCGCGCCGGCAATCGCCTCCCGGACTGCGATGCGTTGAGGTTTCGGCCGAGCATTGAGGCGCATACGCGGCCGATTTTTCCCTCGCTGCGCCTCACAACCGCACGCCGAATCGCGTGTCAAGTGACCGTCACCTGTCAAGAATTGACACACAATTGTCGGGGTTGTGTAAAACCATTGTCGCAGCCCGTTGACAGGATTCTAACTTTCGCATACATAATGGACATAGTCGCTCATTCCTCAACGGATGGGTCTGTGAAGGCTGTAACCACGACCACCACCCACTACGACGACCCCATGATGCGCGTGCTCTTGGATAATCTGCCGAGCTGTGCGGTCGCGTTGTTCGACTCCAACCTGCGGATTGTGCGGGCGGGCGGCGAGCTGCTCGAGCGGTGGGGCTTCCACCACGACGAAGTGGAAGGGCGCCTGCTGCGCGACGTTTTTCCGCCGTCGAAGGCGGCGTGGCTTTCCGAGCTGGTGTCCAAGGTCATGACCGGAGAAACGGTCCGGATCGAATACCCGCACGAGCAGATGCACCTCCACGTCGTCGCCAAGCCGACCAACGACGGCGGCGTCATGTTGGTGCGCGATATTCGCGACGTCGCCGACGCCCACGCGCAGCGCTTTACCCAAGAACTGCGCAGTACCGAGGCGCGCAAAGACGGCGAAATCTCCCAGCTCAAGAACCAGATGGTCGAGCGTATCCTGCACGAGTTCCGCAATCCGCTCGCGAGCGTGGCGTCGTCTGCCGAGCTGCTCCATCTGTACTTCGAAACGATGTCGGAAGAGCGGCGGCGCGAGCACATCGACCGCATCGCACACGAGGCGCACCGCCTGTCCAGCGTGCTGGACGACATCCTCGCAATCATCAAGTAGACCGGCACTCGCCGGTCTTTTATTTCTTCGCGGGGGCTTCGCCTCCACACCTCTACCAAGGGGCTTACGACCTCTGGGCTCCCGTTTCTGCGGTTTGATGCCGCGTGCGGCATCAAACCGCGAGTAACGAGGTGCAGGAGTGGGAACTCCTGCCAGGGTTCGGGGCAGCGCCCCGGAACAAGTGTGAGACTCTGAGGCTATTCGTCGTCGACGTAGCGCGGATAGGTTCGCTTGGCCGCGTCGGCGACAGCCAGATCGATCGCCACGGTGCGGAACCGCTGCTCCTCGCTGGTCAGCGCCATTACGTCGCCGTCCGGCGCAATCACCCACCCGACTCCGCCGGCCAAACTGATGCCGTAGCGCGCCGACGACGCGACGTATGCCCCGCTCACCATTGAGAGGGCTTGCGCGCCGGTGGTCCAACGGTTGACGGTGGCCGGCTCGTTCATGCGCGGCGTGAAGATCAGATGCGCGCCCTGCCGTCCGTAGGCGCGGGCGTGTTCGGTGAACCACATCTCGGTGCAGATCAAGAAGCCGACCTTGAGCGGGCCGATCTCGACCGGGTTGAACTCGCGCGGGGCGCGATGATACCACGACGCTTCCCAGAATCCTTCTTCGTCGGGCAGGTAGCACTTGCGATGCACGGCCTGATAGCCACGCGTCGCATCCCATACGAAACCCTCGTTGTAGCGAGAGGCGCCGTCGTTGACCGGGCGCGACCCCAACACCGCCACCCGTCCCAACTCGGGCAGACGGCCGAGCCAGCGTTCGTGTTCGTCAACCGAGGCATTCCACAGTGCCGGTTGGAAGCGGCGCGATTGAAAGAACCAGCGGGAAAACGGGATCTCCGGCAGCAGCACGAGATCGGGCTGATTCTCCCGCACATGCTGCACCAACGCCGTCCAGTCGGTTGCGAGCTGGTGAGGGCTGTCATGAAGTTGTGTGACCGTAACGCGGATCAGGGAGGACATAAAAGGTATCGAAATTAAGGTATAAGCAACTCTACCCGATGTGTGCGCAGCGCGCCATAACCACACAAGTTCCATTGGACGCGTCGGGCGCACCCTTCCGAGTGCGCCCGACCCAAACATGCTGCGCATTGCCGGCGGATCAGTCGATCAGCGTGAAGGTCGGCTTTCCAGACGTGGCCTTGCCGCTTACGCCGGCACGCCGACCCTGTACCTTGACGGTCATCGGGCTGGACGGAGCGCCGCCGGGGAACAATCCCGGGCTGACGTTGAACGTGCAGCTCGTACCGCTGCACACGCTAGCGGCGGGCGTCCAGCCGATGCTGGCCGATACCGAGCCGTCGACGGTCTTGAACTTGAGCTTGTACTCGGTCAAACGTGTGTCACCGGTGAACTGCACGGTCAGTGCGTCGAGTTCGACCGTCGCGCTCTGGCTCGGGGCGTCGAGCGTCAGCGACGACGGGATCAAGTCGGGCGTTAGCAAGCGCTTGCTGCTGCTCTTGGCGATCTTGAAGCCGCTGCCGTCGTAGGCGTTCACCGACCACTTGTGAAGCGCACCCTCCTGCCATGTCCAGCCCAATCCGAACAGATCGGGCGTGACGCTGCACGTCCCGCCGCAGGCGCCACTGTTCAACGTGATCTTGATCTTCGCGCCGCTCACCGTGTTCTTGAGCTTCAGCTTGTACGACGCCGCGCCGGACGCGGTGTTCCAACTGAACGTCGGGCTGAAAGTCGTCACGACGGCGCTGTCCGCCGGCGAAATGAGGTCGAAGACGTTGATCGGATCGCCCAGCTCGACCCGCACCTGATAGCCATTGGTCGTCGCGCTCAGGACGCTGATTTTCACGTCGTCGGCGCCGTTGGTGTAGGTTTCGCCGGGGACCCACTGCGCGCCGGAGCCGTAGCTCGCGGAGTCGCTCGTGCCGCCGGTCAGCCAAGCCGGTTGGCTCCGGTTCGGGTTGATCTCGTAGATCACGACTGCGTCGGTGTCGTAGTCGCTGTTGAACCCGCCAAGGCTCTTCTTGTGGGCTTCAACCACGTACAGGCGCGACGTGCCGGGGATCGGAATAAAGATCGCGCTGTAGTTGCCGCTTTCGGGCGCTAGCCAATCGTCGATGACCAACGTCTCGGCGCGGTTATCGGGCAGGGTGTACACCTCGCCCGCCGGCAGCAGACCGATCTGCCGCAGGTACCACAGGTTGCTCGGTGTAGCGAGAAAGCCGTACGGAGACACCGAGTAGTTATAGAAGGCGTCGCTCATGACGTCCCACGGGTTGTCGTAGGGATAGCCGTCATTGTCGCTGTTATCGCTGTGCGGCATGCCGTACCCGTGGCCCATCTCATGGACGAAATACGTCTGGTCGACCAGCGCCCATTGGGGGAGCCACGCGACGCGCTGCATGCCGCCGTAGCCGTAGCTATAGCCGCCGAGCGCGTAGTCGTAGTTGAACATCTGCCCGTTCACGGCGATCACGTAATTGAATGCACCGCTCGATGACAGGCCGTGGGCGGCGGCGCAGTCGATGATGTATTGATCGGCGGCAGAGTCACCGAGGCCGTGATAGTACGACCGCGATTTTCCGAGCGACTTCCAGTCATGCACCGTGCGCGTCATCGGGCTAACGCCGCGGCTCACCGTCGACCAGTAGCTGGCGATTCCGGGGAACGTGCCGCTGGTCATCGTCTCCACCTGCGCCTTGCTGCGCGGAGTCGCTGAAACATCGCTGAACTTGCACAGCAGGATGTCCCAATGCTGCGTGCCGATCGGGTCGACGTTGAACCAACGCGGTGCAGTGGTCGGGACGAGCGCGGCAGCGGTGACCCCGCCGCTGCGGGTCGGCACGCCGAGGACGACCTCAAACGGCGTGTCGCGCAGCGCCATCACGCCGCCGGCGGCGTTAATCACGTCGTCGGGGATGTCGAGCGGCAGAGTCTCGCCCGTGAAGGTGGTCAGGGTATAGGTGGTCTTGTGCAGGGCCGGATTGCGCGCGTCCCAATAGCGCACGCCGATGTACCCGGCCAGCGGACTCCCGGCGCTCTGCGCAGACAGCGAACCTGCAACGACGACCAACAGTGCGTTGAGTATGGCGATGAGAAGAAGTACGGTGGTACGCGATTTCGGCATGGTTGCCCCGAAAACTGCACGAACGGATCACACAGCCATCGTATCACTTGTCGTTGTGTAGATTCCGTCCAATTGCCTTAATTCTTCATCAATTCTCAGCGGCGTCGACTTGCCCATCCTCCTCCCGAATCGTCTGCCGATCCATACCCCAAAAGGGTGATCGTCTCAGATCCCCCTCATCAGTGCGCTGCCCCACAATCCGCCAGAAGGCTTTCGCCCTCTGGTCTCCCAATTCGCAGTCACGGGGTCAAGGGGTGTAAACCCCATGTGGAGGTACGGAGGCGAAGACTCTCTGGACCTCTTAGGCGGCTTTTTGTGCTGTGGAATGCGCCCGATACCAGTCGATGGTGGCGCGCAGGCCGGCGGCGTACGACGTCGCAATATCTCCGAACTCGCGGACGAACTTGCTGTGATCGACGACATAAGGCGTGTTGAACTGGTACAGCATCTCCGCTATCTCGCGCACGTTCGGCACGAAAATCCCGAGCATGCGCAGCATCCACGGCTGGACGCGCGACACCTTGAGCTCCGTACCGGCGACTGACGCCGCCAGCGTGAGGAAGTCGCGCATGGTCGTGACACCAGCGGTCGGGACGTGCCAGCTCTGCCCCAGCGCAGATTCGCGCTCTCCGACCATCACCATCGCCATGCCGAAGTCGTCGATATAGGTCACAGTGTGTGCCACGTCCGGATCCCCGATGACTTGCACAGGCTTCCCTGTCAGCAGCGGCGGAAACGTGCGCTCGCCAACCGCCGAACCGAGCACCTCGGGTCCGTAGAAATCTGAGGCGCGCACCAACGCCGTTGAAAGCGCACCGGTGCGATGCGCCTCCAGCACGCGGTCCGCCATCTCGGCGCGCATCTTGCCCTTTTTGGTGGTGTAGTTATGGGCTAAGCCCTCGTGGATCGGCGCGCCGTGGGTGTTGTCGATCATGTACAGGTTGTCACCGACGACCATGCGCGCGCCGGAACCGGCGACTCCGTCGATGATCGCGGCTTGCAGCGGCGGGAATTTCTCGGCCCACGCGCTGTACTCGGGCTGTGCACATTGGTACGTAACGGCTGCGCCGGACGCTACGCGCCGGACGTCGTCGGGCTGATAGAGGTCGGCCGCGACGACCTCGACGCCAGCGGGGACGTCGGCCTCGCCACTGCGGTTGACCATCCGCACGGCGTACCCACGGGCGAGGGCGGCCCGCATCACCGACTTGCCCAACGGACCCGTCCCGAAAATGACATGCAGGGAACGCTCAGACATCAGGTTGCTCCTTGTCTCATGACACACGAATGGCGTTGTATGAACGTGCTCGATACCGATGGAACAGGACTTTGGGGCGCTGCCCCACACCCCGGCAGGAGTTTGCACTCCTGCACCTCCTTACTCGCGGAATTGCGCCGCGTGCGGCGCAGTTCCGCAGATAAGGGAGTCCAGAGGGCGCAAGTCCTCTGGTGGAGGTGCGGAGGCGATGCCTCTGCGCGCCACTAGGGCGGTGGGAGGAGGCCTCCTTCGCGCAGCAGACGCATGCACGCGTTACGATAGAAGGTCGACCGATCCTGCATCATGTCGTTGAAGTGGCCGAAGGCGTCAAGGACCGTCACGCCGTGGATCCGCGTCCAGCCCATCATCGCCCATTCGGCGAGCGCGGGCGACACGCCCATGTCTATCAGCCCGACGGGCTCGCCAGCGAGGTTCGGATCGCGCATGTGGCCGGCAGCGTGCGCCTCGCCCAGAACGCCAAGGACGACGTTCATCGCGCGTGAGGCGGCGGCGACCGTCTCCTCGCGCGGGGCGTGATAGCCGGGCACCGGCGTGCCATAGATCAACGCGAATTCGGACGGATACGTCACGGCCCATTCGCGGTACGCGATCAATGCCGCCAGCAGTCGTCCGGCGTAGTCGGTGCGTGGCTGATGCGCCGCTTCGGCCTGCTCCATTGCATCGGCGTGGGCGTGGAACGCGTCGAGGATCAGCGCCGTCAGGAGGGCGTCGCGGCCGTCGTAATAGCGATACAGGCCGGAGACCGCCACGCCCATCGTGCGGGCGATGGCGTTCAGTGACAGGCTCATCGGTCCGCCGTCGGCCAACTGCTGACGGGCCAGCGCCTTGATTTCGTCGCGGGTCTGTTCGCGGTACTGCTCGCGCCGTCCCATATCCTGAAACTCTTTCTCTATCGCGATATATTTTCACTATAGTGAATAGTTTTCACTTTGTCAAGTACTTGGGTTTTCCGGCGCGTGTTGGGCGCATCTCCACTGCCGACTTGCGCCGCGCCGCATCCTCATCCACAATGCCCGACATGTCGACCCATTCGCGCTCCGCGTCCTTCCTGACTGCCCTTCGCCCGTGGCTGATCGCCCTCGCGCTGTACTTGGCGCTGGCGTGCCTCGTGACATGGCCGGCCGTGCTCAATCTGTCCGGTGCGTTCATCGGGCACCACACCGGCGACTCGTACGAAATGGGCCACCATCTGTGGTGGATCGGCTACGCGCTCAAGACCGGACAGCCCGTGTTCACGCAGGCGCTGCTCGGCTACCCGGACGGAATCGCCGGGATCAGCCTGTGGAGCAATCCGCTGCAGTTCTTCCCGGCGTGGCTGTTCGCGATGGCGCTGCCGGTGGCGCTGGCCTACAACCTGCAAGTGCTGCTCACGATGGCGCTCAACGGCGTGACGATGGCCTATCTGCTGTCGCGGATCGGCAAACTTGCCGGTTGGACGAATGCCGATCGCCTGCTCAGCGGCCCTGCCCTGATCGCCGGCGCGGCCTTCCTGACGTTCCCGGTGTTTCAAGGGCACCTGTTCGGCGGTCACGGCGGACTGATGGTGATGTGGCCTGTGCCGCTGTATGCCGCCGCGCTGCTGGCTTTGCGCGACGGCTTCACGTGGCGGCGCTTCGGCGCGGCCGTGCTGTGGTTCGTCGTCAGTCCGTGGGGACATACGCTGCAAGCGATCTACGTGCTGATGCCGCTGACCGGCCTGTTCGTGCTGGCGCTGATCGCCGCGCGGCAGTGGCGGGCGGCCATGCGTGTTGTGAGTGCCGCAGCGCTCGGCGCCGTGATCCTGATCGCGGTGTTCGCGCTGCCGGTCGCCGCCGACGCCTTCAGCGAGACGTACAGCGGCGATCAAGGCTATGTCGCATTCAGCGCCGACCTGCTCGGACTGGTCACGCCGTCGTTCGAAAGCCCGCTGCTGGGCGGTGTGTCGTGGTCGCGGTCGGTGCTTGGCACTAACCTGATCGAGGGCTTGACCTATTATGGCCTGATCGCCGCGGGACTGACCGCGCTGGCGGTGTGGAAACTGCGCGAGTCGCGCTGGTGGCTGCTGCTGGCGGTCGTGGCGGCGGTACTGGCCCTCGGCCCGGTCGTCACCATTCTCGGCAGGCCGGCGACGCTGCGCCTCGACACGGTCGACAGCTTCGTGACGATGCCGTGGGGCTTCGCCTACAACCTACCCGGCTTCAGCCTTGCGCGCACGCCCGGGCGCTTCAGCTTCACGGTGGCGCTGGCGGCGGCCGTGCTGATCGGCATGGGGGCGGCGGTGTTATGGCGGGGCCGCGGACGCGCGCTTGCCGCGCTGCTTGGCGTGCTGATCGTCGTCGAATATCAGTCGTTCTGGCCGATGCCGTCGATGGATGCGACGATCCCCGCGCCGATCCTCGCCTTGCGCGACCGCACCGACGTGCGTGCCGTGATGGATATGCCGTGGGGCAACCTGTTGGCGGCCAAGCACGGCATGTACTTGCAGACCGGCCACGAGAAGCCGCTGATCGCCGGGCAGGTCACGCGGCGCACGCCGGTTGATCCGGCCAAGCTCGACCTACTCGAAACGTGGATGGATCCGGCCCTGTTCGACCTCGCCGGTGTCGATATCGTGATCGTGCACCGCGCGTATGACCCCGGTGGCGTCATGTTCGGCCGAATGAACGACGGGTTCGGTCCGCCGGTCTACGAAGATGCACAGTTCGCGATGTTCGAAGTGCCGGAACCGACTCAAGCCGCGACGTCGGGTGCGGTCATCGGCCCGACCACCGCCGGCGGGACGCGCATAGACGTCTACGCGTACTTGACCGGCGCGGGCTGGATGACGCTCACCGGCGACGTGCGCACGTCGCCCGGACGTGCGTTCACGATCGCGCTGGACGGCGCGACCGCGCAGGCCCGCACGTTGAACGGCCGCGAGACGCTGAATATCGACCTGTACGCGGCGGAAGCCGGATTCCATACGGTCACGCTGGCCTTGTCGCCGGACTGCCCGACCGTGTTCCCCAGCCCGTATGTCGCGTGCAGCACGCTGGGCGCCAGCAACCTCGGTCTGGAGATCGAGCTGCTCGACACAGCGCCGGTATCTGCCACGGTGGAGCAGGGAATCACGCTGCACGCCGCGCGCCTTCCCGAATCGGCGCAGGCCGGCGATATGCTTGACGCGGGGCTGTGGTGGTCGTTTGAAGCGGCGCTAGACGATCAGACCGTGCGCTTCGTCAAGCTGCTCGACGCCGAAAACAACGAGATCGCCGGGCAGGATCTGGCGCTCGGCCCAGTTCCGGCCGGGTCCGTCCGCACCGACCGTGTGACGCTCGCCCTGCCTGCGGACCTACCCGCGGGAGACTACGAACTGGTCGCCGGGTGGTACCGCCTGCCGGACGTGACGCGTTTGGCCGTGACATCCGAAGGCCCGCGCGCGCAGGACGGCCTGATCGCGCTGGGAACCGTCCGCGTGCGGTAGCCGCGCGCGCAGCTAGTTGTGCGCGGCGTCCTCGGCACGAGCGCGCGCCTCTGCCGGGATCGGGATGTTGTGCTCGCTGAGGAACTTCAACAGGAAGTCGTTCAGTGGTCTGGGTTGAACGGCACCGGCCAGGTCTTCCTCGCATTCGCGCAGATGTTCCGTCACCCACAGGTAAAGGTCGGTTTCGGTGCAGTTCGGAAACAGCGCCGGCATGATGCCGTAGGCGCGGATGGTCTGTATCACCGGTTGATACACCTCGTTGTACCAGTGATCGGCGGCCTCCTCGACGCTCAAGTTGCATTCAAGGCGCGCCTGATCGACACAGCGATACAGGTTGATGTGGCCGATCAGCTCGTTGTACGCGGCCGGGTGTGTCAGCCGGAACGCGCCGGAAGGCGCGGTGCGGAACACCGATCCGGCCTGCTGCAGGAACTCGGCGTAACAGGCAGCGGCCTCGAGGTCGGCGGTCGTGTAGTCCGGACGCAGCCCGATCGGCGTAGGCAGTTCGGTGACTTCCGCCTGAATTGTCTTCGCGCCAAGCTGCCGCGCCACCGAAACGCGGTGATTGCCGTCCCGGACGAAATACACATCGTCAATCTTGTACACCTCAATCGGCGGCAGCCCTTCCGTGCCGATCGTCTGGGCGTAAACCCGGCTCCAGCGTTCCTCTGTCGCGCCCCGGCGCGGCAGGAACGTCCGCGTGAACTCGTGATAGCGGCCCACGCTCCCGACAATTTTGTCGAGCGGTACATCTTGCAGGCCGCGGTAGTTCTGGATGTTCAGGCGCAGGCGCGCCCGGATGTCTTCGAAGCTGAGCAGTTCCGTCGGCCGGCCGCGAATGCGCCCGATGATCTCCTGAAACAGGGCATCGCGCTTGGCTTTCTGAAAGACTCCTTGGCCTTCGCGGATACGCAAGGTGCTGTAGTCGTTCATACGCATCCCCCCTGCTGAAAGTCTATTCTGAACCACCGTCGAGTGACCGCATATTAGACGATCACGCGGGTGTCGTTTCTACCTTGATACAGGCGGCGAATGACCGCAACCCCCAGCAATCGGGGGCTATCGCTTCCATCCGTAGGCCGCCCACACGCGGTGATGCACCGGCAGCACGTCGCCGGGGAACCGGGCGGCAAGCATCGCGGCGTGCGCATCGTCAAAGCGCTGCACGGCGTCAGGTGTCAGCGACGCCGAAATACCCGCGCTGGCCCGGATGCGCCCGCGCCACGCTTCGGGCGTATACAGCAGGTCGAGGTCGTACGAGAACGTCTCGATGCCGGTGAACCCCGCCGTCGCCAGATCGGCCAGCCACGCCGGATACAATCCGGTGCCGCCGCCCATCGTCCACGCCGGGTTGTGCTTGAGGATGAGCGCCTCGGTCGCCTCGACCAGGTTGCCGGGCAGCGGAATCCAATCCAGATGCGCGATCACCAGCGCGCCGCCGTCAACCAGCACACGGCGGGCTTCCTGCGCCGCCTTGGGCCGGTCGAACCAGTGCCAACATTGGCCGGCGGTGACGACATCGAACGCAGACTCAGGTTGGCCGGTCGTTTCCGCGGGCGCGACGTGATAGGTCACGTGCACGCCCGCTTCGCGATCCAACTGCTCGGCCTGTTCCATCAGCGGCGCCGCGATATCGGTGCCAACCACCGTGCAGCCCGCCAGCGCGCATCCACGCGCGATCGTGCCGGTACCGGTGCCGAGGTCGAGCACGCGCACGCCGGGGCCGATCAGACCACGTGAGATGAGCCGCTCGAAGAACGACGGCGGGAATCCATGCCGGTGCTTAGCGTAATCAGACGCGGTCATTCCGAAGTCGATGGGCATGGCACTCTCCGCGCTTGGAATCAGGATTCAGTCGTCAGTTGTCAGAACGTCGTCGCTGGTTGTATGATATCCGATATCTTCATCGCGGGGACGCCACGGTCTGGTGTCCGCGAAATAACGATTGCCTCACAGAGGCCACCGAGCAAACAGAGTCGATCTGTAGGGGCGACCCGGCGGGTCGCCCCCTGCCTTGCGCCGTGCCAATCCTGACCGGACCGTAGGGACACGGCGGTGCCGTGTCCGGGAAAAAAAGACCGCACGCGGGAGAATCACTCCCCCGCGTGCGGCTGTTCGAATCCTCGCTACGTGAACGATCTACAACACTTGATACACATCGTAGTGGACAGAGGCGAGGAACGGCCCAAGCTGTCCGGTACCGACGAAAATCGTGCTGTTCAGCCACGCGTACTGCTCCGATGCGGTCTCGAAGCGCGGCGTCATGCGAAAGTAATACTCGGCACCATCGACTTCTTCTCCGCTGGCAATCCGGTTGAATACCTCCGGCGCGATGACCCCATAACCGGGGTAGTGGACAAAGGCCAGCGAGTCGTCGTCAAGCTGGATCGTTGCGCGAACGTCGAGCGCGAACACGCCGTCCGAGCGCACGCGCAACCAATCGCCACCGCCGGAAAGCCACGTCCCGTTCATCTTCGGGCCAGATGCGGTACCGTCGACGGCATAGATGATCTGACGCAAGCCGTCCGGAGTGGGCCCAATCACCTGCGGCGGAGTGAGGTTGACATCCCATGCCGACACGTATTCGAGCTCCAATCCCAGTTGCTGTGCGGCGAGCGGGGACGCGGCGGCAAGTGCCATGCCTGCCGCGCCCAACGCCCCTGTCCGTAAGAAATTGCGGCGAGTCAGCGAACCTATCGATGTAGTGCTCATGACAGACTCCTCCCTTGTGTCCAAATGGACAGTTTCATCATATAGGAGATTTGAGTTGCCGCATCCGTCTTTGAGGATGGAAAAAGAATGGTATCGGAGAGGAGAGAGGCTTTAGCCGCATTTCCGTGCATCGTGTTACACTCATGTCAGAGGGACGTACGCACGGCGGAGATACTGAATGGACAATTACATCGTCACCGGCGATCAAGTGGTCTTTTTGCCCAACTTCGGCTCGGCGATCATCACCCCGATTCCGGGCGTCATTAGCGGCTCGGCGACGAAGACCCTCGTCACCAGCAAGCCGGTCTGCCTAGAAGGCGACGAAAAGAAGGTCACCGTGCCCGGCGTGGTCTACATCAACGCCGCGTATTCGATCCCGGGCGTCGGCGTGCTGACGATACAGGCGCTGGGTGGCGATCAGACCTCCAAGAAGACGACGATTGAAGGCAAAGCGCCGATCTTGCAAGGGACGCAGTTTGACGCGAAGTTCACGGTCAATACACCGGCCCAGATGCCGACGCCGGGCGGCCCCGTGCCGGACAGCGTGCCCACGTTCATGGGCAAAGGCATGTTCATCCCATCGAATGTAACCGTGTTGGACGGCGGCTAGCGCGAGATCGCGTGTGGCTCCCGCTTCGACTCGAATTCGGTGCCGATCGTAATCCCCAGCTTGGGCAGCACGCGTCGATGCAGGAACAGCACCAGTATCGCCGCGCCGAGCGCGACCGCAAACACCAGCAGCGACATGCCGAGGTCGTTCATCAGCGTCGGATCGAACACCATCACGATCGCCAGCGCGAGCATCACTATACCGCCCACCAGCTTGAGCACGCGGCCGTGCTTCTCCTCGAACTTGCTCACGCGCAGCGTGAATACCGCCGTTAGGAACAGCGCCAGTTCGTCGATCAGGAAGATCAGCATATAGAGCGCCAGCAGCAGGATGAACGAACTGGTCGGCACGTCGTTGGCGACGATCATGTTCGTCCACAGCACTGGAAGTCCGGACGTGCACGGCAGTTCGAGCAGCGTGACGCCAAGCGCCATCGCGCCGGTCGCGCCGACCACCGCAAACAGGGTCTTGTCGGGGGCCATGACGCCGCGCATCTGGCGATAGAGCCGCGGCTTCTGGCTGTCGGGAATGGTCAGCGACACGCCTTGCTTGTACCAGAAATAGTCCTTGATGTTGATCACCGCGAACGCCAGCGCAATCAGCGCAACGGCGACCTGAATCCAGCCGATGTAGCCGACGAAGCTCAACACGCCGAACAGCCCGAGGATGAATACGATGTAGGCAACCGACGTGACGGTCAGAAACGTCGTGCCCACCAGCACGATCCGGCGGCGCGAACCCGAATGGATGACCAGCGCCAGCAGAATAGACAGCACCCAGAGCGAACACGGATTGAATCCATCCACGAGCGCGATCAGCGCCGTGCTAACGCCGAGCGATTGTGCAGCGAGGTCGATCTCGCCGATCAGCGGCAGGGTGATGACGCTGGCGGCGGCGACCGGTGCTGTCGCAGAGGCCGACGCTGCGGTGATAGCCGCCTCGATCGCGGTTGCGGGCGGTTCGCCGGCGAGGATCGCCGCGCCGACGTCGGGACAGGTCTGCTCCATGCACGTATACATCGTGTCGATGATCTGCCGACCGACCGACTCCGCGTAGCCGACCCAGTAGCGGTCCGCCATGAAAGTCGCGGGAACGCCGCTTGGCTCGAAGCCGAAAGCAGTGGCGAACTGCTCCATCAGCGCGCGGTTCTCGGCGTCGTACCACACCTCGTAGTCGTAGACGACGACTTGAGGAAACGACTCTGTCAGCTGCGCGAGGAACATCTTCTCGCTGGCGCAGTGCGGGCAGCCATCGCCCCAAAACAAGTAGATCGGGATGGCGGTCTCGGCGGGTGCGTCCTGCGCGGACGCCGGGATCGCCAGCAGGGCGATCAGCGCGAGAAACAGGAAGAAGCGCGATTTCCACATCGTGGAACCTTCCAGCTTGAGCCGGCAACGCGGCCAGTCCACCGTCGACAAGGCGCGGTGACACTGCCCTTGTTGTCAGCATACCGAGTCAGCGTCGATGCCGGTCAGTGAGACTCGACCCGACCGCTTGTGACAGATGTCACGAGTAGATCGCGGGACACCCGTCGTGTTCCTTGCGCACGAAGCTGCCGATATGTTACGCTTCTCTGCGCCGTTATGAACCGTTATGAGGGTCTATGAACTTGCGATTGGCTGTGCCCAGCCGTGACTTTCCGCGCATCGCCAGCCTGCTCACGTCGATCAGCCCTGAGCCGGTGACCGTCGCGGATCTGGAAGAGGACGAAGCGCGAACGATGACGGGTAAGCATTGGCGCCGCTGGGTGGTCGAGGATTCCGCTAGCGGCGTGATGGGCTACGCCATGGTTATCCGCTATCCGTCTCAACCGCCCGGGTGGATGAACATGGAGCTGGTGGTCGACGCTGCATATCGGCGGCAGGGCGCCGGAACCATGTTGTACGAAGCGGCGCTCGGCTATGCGCGCGAGCACGGCGCAGCGACGCTCGTCGTGGAAGTTAACGATCGCGAGCCTAACGGGAGGCGGTTCGCCGAGCAGCACGGATTTCGTCGCTCGCACCACGTTCTCGACGCCGTGCTCGATCTGACCGCGTTCGACATGAGCGACGTCGACCACGCGGAAACTATCGCACGGGCGGAGTTAGCGGGCATCCGGTTCACCACATTGGCCGCGCTCGGCAAGACCGAGCCTGTTCTGCGCCAGTTGTACGATCTCAACCGTATGGCGGTTCTGGACGAGCCGGGCTCGAGCGGCGGTTTTCCGGCTTACGAAAACTGGCTGCGGATCGTCGTCAATGCACGCTGGTATCGCGCCGAGAGCCAGTTCATCGCGTTGGACGGTGACACGTTGGTGGGGTTGGCCGGTGTCTATAACGATCCGGATCACCCGCAAACGATGTTCAACGGGCTGACCGGCGTTCGGCCCGAGTATCGGCGGCGGGGGATCGCCTTGGCACTCAAACTGCTCACGATCCGCTACGCGATCGATCACGGCGCGCACGTGGTGACGACCAACATTGACGACCGAAACGCACCTATGCTGCGCATCAACACCGCGCTGGGGTATCTGCCGCAATCCGGACACACGGTCTATCAGCTTACGCTGGGCTAGCCCACCCTGCCGCTTTACACGTTCTCGCTTTTGCGCTACGATCAATGAACTCTACGCCCCCATAGCTCAGTGGATAGAGCGCTGCCCTCCGGAGGCAGAAGCGTAGGTTCGAGTCCTACTGGGGGTACCTGACGAGGGAAAACTCGAACATTGACCAGCCGCGAGGCTGGTTTTTGTTTGCGCCTCAACTCCACCACCTTCCCGCACGCGATCGATTACCTCCTTGAGATACGCGAACGGCGGCAGCAATTCCATTCGTAGTATTGTTCCCTCCGGGGAGACAACCACCCGGTCGACCATTTCACGCAGCAGTTTCCTTTGATCGCTGCGTTCCAGCTTGCCGTATAGTACACCCACTTTCGCAATCACTGTAATCGCGGCATCCAAATTCGCGATATGCACGGCATTGCTCGTCTCAATCGATTCGAGCGCCTGACGCAAGCTGCGACGCCGATCCTGCCATTCCGTCCACAAGTTATCCCAAGCTTGATCTGTAATCTTTCCGGATGCATACAGTCGCAAGGCACGCGCCTCTTCTCCATCGATGTCCTTCAATTTGCGCTTGAGGTCGACGCGTTGATCAGGCCGAATTCGGCCCAGTTTGTCTGCCACCTCCTCGTTATAGCTGGCCTGAATCTGCGGAATCAACTCGGGATCGACCTGTATCTTCATAAGTTCAGCGGGGATCAACGAATCGACTTTGTTGCAGCGAATGTTGACCGCGCTACTTTCGATGCAGTAGTAGGATGTGCCTCCGCCAGGACGCCCAGTATTCGACGTTGATCCACTCAGACGCTGGATCTTTCCATCGTTCAACTGCACATGAATGAGCCCGCGCAGGAGGTAATCAAGTTTGGTGACGCTCTTGGGGCGCTGCGTATGGCGTGCAGCAAGAATCGCCAATCCCTGTTCAAACTCCTCAGTTGTGACGAGCGGTTTCCATAATCCCCGAACCTGTTTGGGCGCAATACAGGCTTTCTCGCTGACCACCCATCCGGCGTAGAACCAGTTGCAGAATATGCGCGACAGACCATTGGCCGCGTCCTTACGCTTCCCGGAAGCATCGACTGTCACAAAGGGACGTCCACTCCGAAAAAGGTGACCCCGTGCATGAAGCTCATCGCAGATTTGCGACAGCGTGTACTGATCGGTCAACAGTAGGTCCCATGCAGTACGCCAGACCTTGAACTGCTCAGGATCCGGCTCGATCCATCGCTTGTAGCGACCCGTGTGAGTCTTGTCGGCTTGCTCCGCCTTCTCCTCGCAGTTGATGTAGCCATCCGGCGCCTTGCCGATAAATCCCCCGGCGCGTTGCTTCGCGCGCAGTCCACCCGTAACGCGCTGCCCCAACTTGATCGACTCACGCCGGGCAAGCGTGAATGACAGACTCACGAGAATTCGGTCATCAGGATCAATGGGATCAAGATCAGGGTAATCTGCAAAGCGAACGGCAACTCCGATTTCATGGAGTGCATCGATCGCCATCAAAGCCTCGGTATCGTTGCGACCGAATCGTTCAGCATTCTCTACCGCGACATGTGAGAAGTGTCCAGCACGGGCATGCTCAAGCATGAGTTGAAAGCCCGGGCGGTTGTTAGCGGATCGGCCGCTCAGATTGTCGATGTACTCGCCAAACACCGGCAGTGTTGCCCGGCTGAACAGCGATGACTCGATCGTATGCCGCTGCCGCCGCTGGGAGTTCTCGGGGTTCTGTGCCTCTTCGCTGCTGGTGCGGAGATAGACAGCCCATCCGTGCATGGGTGGCGGTCTCCGACTGCCTTGACGACTCATCACACACTCCAATCATTCGTCTGGATAGCTTACATCGAGACGTCCGATCTGTGTTTTTTGGGACGGTTTTCATCGGTCTCATGCTCAGAGGGGCCCGTATCAACGTTACCAGCGGGAATCTCGAATTGAACCCGGACAAGAATCTCCGCGACACGGATAATGCGCCGAACCATGTCTTTCGAGGCCTTCTTCGAAGCGGGTGTCGCGAGCATAGAGGTCTCCTTTCGCGGGACACGGCCCGCACCTGACTCCCTCTGGAATCCAAACACTGGTTTCAGCGTAACCCACCATTTGGGGTACGAAATGCAACTTTTTGACAATCGATCATCACAGATTTGCACGCTGCAAATCTATGTCTATCGAATGCGAAAAACTTGCAACGCGACCTCGAGAAACCGATAGAAAATCTTGAGATAGCGGTCTTCTCAAGAATCTTTGAGAACTCGTTGAGATCAGACGGCCATTTGGCGGCATAGAATGGCGACTGCAACCACTTGACGCGTGGCTTGAAGGGGCGGAGTCCAAGCAGGGAGTAGCAGCCGATGCGACCGATCAGACTGGCGTTTGTTTCCACCAACGCGCTTACGCGCAGCGGAATTCATCAGATCATGGCCAGGTCAGAGCCGTCGATTGACGTGGTTTGCACCGTGTCAGATTTCCCGGCTGCTCATCTGTATCTCGACGACCACCCGGTCGATGTGATCCTGATTGATGAGTCGCTGCCTAGGCACACGAATCTCCTGCTTGAAGTGCAATCGCTCTGTTTCGAGCACTTCGGAGTCGCCGTGATCCTCATCCTGCAGCGGCCTACCGTCAGCCAGGTCTTGAAGCTGCTTCAAGTGCACGGCGTTCGCGGAATCCTGCAGAGGAATGACGATCTGGAGAGCTATCTCGCCCAGGCGATTATCCTGGGCAAGCAGCGGGGCACCTATCTGTCACCGGGGATCTCAGAATTCATCGATTCGCAGCGCCGCTTGCCGAGTGGCGTGTCTCAGCGTGACATTGATGTGCTCAGACTGCTGGCGGATGGCCTGGACGCGAAGGAAATCGCGTCACACATCGGAGTGAGAAGCCACACGGTGTATCGGATTCTCCAGTCGCTACGGGCTCTGTTCAATGTGCAGAGCAATACACACCTGATTGCGACCGCACACCAGAGCGGGCTGCTGGACGCGCAAGGCATTGAGCAGGGATGTAGGTGACATCCGCCAACGGGATACCAGCTATTGGCCGATGCCTTGGTCAAATCCGATCCGCCGATCGTAGATCAACGCGGTGACATCCGTCCATTTCAGTGACCGGCCGACCTGCCAATTCGTATTCCAGTCGGCGTGCTTGTTTGCCCGCAGAGCCGCCGTCACTTCGTCGTACTCTGCGCGGTCGATCAGCGACAACGGCAGGCCGTGAGTAGCACGCGATTGTTCTGCAAATCCGTAGAGCTGTACAGCCAACTTCGCATGACCTTGATCGGCAAAGTGAGCGGCGAATTCCTCCAGCGCCGCAGTCAACGCATTCTTGTCCTCGCGCTTGTGACTGAGAGTCAATGCGCGATCGAGGTAGTCAAACGCCGACTCGACATCCCTCTCCAGGCGGTAGAGCTTTCCAAAGGCGATGTAGACCCACGGAGTCATGGGCGGGAAGTTCAACTCCTTGCAGAGGTGCAGTGCTTCTTCACACCAGTGTCGCGCCTGCGCCGGATTGCCCAGAAACAGCTCGCTGCGTCCGAGGCCGACCAGCGGCCACACACTCAGATTGACCAGTCCCAGCTCCCGGCACAGCGCCAGACAGGTCGACAGCTTCTGCACGGCTGCGTCGACATCTGCCGTATACAGCGCGATCCAGCCGTCACAGGCAAGCGCCAGCGCCGAGCTCAACAGATCCCCGGACTGCCGATGCAGTTCCAGGCTTCTGTCGATATGCTTCTGCGCTTCAGAGTAGTTGCCATGCAGCAGTTCTGCCCAGCTCAGGCCAGTCAACGCCCACGCCGTCCCTTGGCTGTAGTTGAGCGCCTCCCAGAGGGACAGCATCTCCTGATAGTATTCCCGCGCCTTCGGCGCATCTCCTTGATAGGTTGCTACCATGCCCAGATTGTTGAGGGCGAAGGCGATGCCTGACAGGTTCTGGTTGTCATGTGCAACGCGCAACGCTTGTTCAGAAAGCTCGCGCCCTTCGACAAAATCACCCTGATTGATGAGCGCCGAGGCCAGCACCAGCAGGGCGCTTGTGACTCCCGCGGCATCGCCGGACGCCTCGTACAAGCGAAGGCTCTCTCTGTAGAGGCTCTGAACGATCTGATATTCGCCCAGCCAGTCCGCGAGCGCAGCAGCACAATACAGGGCACGGGCGCGCAAAGGACCGGTAAGATCCTGTGTGGCGTCGAGCGCATCAAAGAGCCACTGCTTCCCCTCACGCAGCATGCCCAAATGCTGCCAGAGCTCATACATGCCGACCGCGAGACGCAGCGCCGTCTCACCGGCCCTGTTGGTGAGCGCCCATCGCAGCGCAGCGCGGAAGTTACCCACATCACGAGTGAGCCACCCCATGCGCTGGTCGGGCGGAACGTGATTTGTCTCCTCCAGCAGCCCCACGTAGTAGTCTGCGTGACGCCGGCCCAGTTCTTCTGCATCGCGCCGGCCGAGCAACTGACCGGCGAACTCGCGGAACGAACCCAACATCGTATAGCGTGTTTCGCCGTGGACGTCATCCGATTGGGAGGTCAGCAGACTCTTGTCTTGGAGGGACAGAAGCTTTTGTGGAACACGCGTAGCTTGGTTGGCGTCGCTCGCGCATACGGTCGCAACTGCGGAAGGCGAAAAGCTCCCATTGAAGATACTGAGAGAGACGAAGAGTTTGCGTTCCTGCGTGTCAAGCAGTTGATAACTCCAGTCGATCGCCGCCCGCAGTGTCTGATGGCGCGGCGGGAGATTGGACTGACCGTCAACGAGCACCGATAGTCGGCTGTCCAGCCTTGACAGCAGATCCTGAGGTGCAAACCGTTTGCTTTGAACGGCGGCCAGTTCTATGGCGAGTGGCAGTCCGTCGAGCCGGTCACAAAGCTGCTGAACGACAGCGAGATTGTCTGAGGTGATCTCAAAATAGGGGTGTACCGCTTGCGCCCGATCAACAAAGAGCTGCACTGCTTCGCTCAGCGCAATATTCTCGTCACCGGCAAGGGCAGGATCGGAAGCCAGCGATAGCGGCGGCACTTCGAAATTGTGCTCACCGTACAGGTTCAGTTTCTCCTGGCTCGTCACCAGGACCTTCACACTGGATGCAGCTTTCAGAATCTCGAGTATTTGTTCTGCGGCTGAGTGAACGCGCTCGAAATTATCGAGAATGAGCAGCAAGTCCTTATCGCGCAAATGCCGCTTGAGGGACGACAGCACGTCCTCGCCGAGTTTCTCTCGAATTCCGAATGCGCGCGCAATGGTGCCCACGACAAGATCGGCCGTATCGATCGTTTCGAGAGCAATGAAGTGAATGCCATCAGCGAAGAACTGATCATTCGCCAGGTGTTCAGCGACCTCAAGCGAAAGCCTCGTCTTGCCGATGCCGCCAGGACCCGTGAGCGATATCAGGCGTATGTCGCGTTTCCGAAGCATTCGTTCCAACAGACTGCGTTCTCGTTCGCGACCAATGAATGACGTCAGGGCAGCGGGTAGATAACTGCGGCGGTCCGGTTGTCTTGCCGCCGCAAACTGAGGATGCATCCCTGAGTCGGCTTGCTCAACCCACTTGTATCCCACCCTTGGCACGGTCATGATGTACTGCGGATCCCCCGCACGGACACCGAGTTTCTTTCGCAGCTGTCCCACGAAGGAATGTAGATAGTTACTCTCTTTCCCGTAACCCTCGCCCCAAACGGTTTGCAGCAGGAACTCGTGTGACAGTGGTTGATTCTTGTGTTCGATCAGGACTCGAAGCAGACCCCACTCGGTGAGAGAAAGCCGGATTGTCTCCTCGCCTTTGTGCACCTCAAGCGAATTCAGATCAATTCTGAGTACAGGTTGGCTCGAAGTCATGCCCCAGTCCGCCTTGTGCTCTGAGCGCGTTCAGAAGTTATTGAGAACATTTTGAGATGTTAAATGACTACTATCGCTTAAACTGAAGCTGTCTGGAATTAGCAATATGCCGTAATTATTGATTGAGAGAGCAAAAAGCGCCAGCACACACCATTATTGTTACCCTGGCCAGCATAAGCGCGCGTATGTGATGTACCCGGAACTGGACGGCTAGACTGCGCGATTATCAGTGGGGCAAGGTCATCATCCAACACCTGTCTGTCGGCCGCGGATGTCAAGAGTTTATCCAGGCGATGTCAATTTTTGTGCATCAAATGTCAAAAAGTGACACACCAAGGCGTTGACTAAGCGTTACGCTCTGAAAGAGGGCAAAGAAGCGAGGGCAAAACGGGATGACCACAAGTATTCTGATCGCAGACATCAGTAGTCCGGCTGTCATTGGTGGCAAGTCATCAATGCCCCGAAATCGCGCGTCCCTATTTGCGCTGGCCGGCGGGTTGATGCAGATCGCTCTGGCGATCAGTATCCTGTTCCTTCCGGTATTCGCCACGTGCCTGCCGCAGGGTCAGGACATGGTCTGTCACCAGCAGTCGTATATCCAGCAGGGAGGCAGCCCGTTGGGGTACGGTTTTCTGGCCCTGATGGTTGTCGCAGGCATCATGGCGCTGGTCAGTACGCGCATCGACAATGCCGCGCTGGCACGACGCTTTCGTTGGATAGCGGTGCTCTTTACGGTGGGCATGGCCATTGTCGGGGCGTGGGGTTTTGGTCTGCTGTTCGTGCCGGGGGGACTGCTCCTGCTGCTCGCTGCGACGTTAAGGCCAACGGCACCCGCAACCGCGTGACCTCTTGAACGCCTTAATTGCAGCGGGTAATCCAACATCTTCAAAATCACATGTAATCATCTATCACCCTACGATCTGGCGTAACCACGCTAGTTTCTGTATGAAGACGCCGCGCTGTTCCGGTGGAACTTGCTCCTGTATCACCTGCTCAATAGCCGGAATCATGTTAGCCAAGACAGGAAACTGGCGTACTGCGTGCTGCATCATTGCGAATGAACTTGCACCGGAAAACGCATTTGCCGCCGCCAAACTATCGTCAGGTTTTGGCTGCACTGACAAAGGTGCCAGACCCAATCTCCGGCGCACGTCCTGCAACTTGCCCAAAGCCTGACGCATCCCGAGCGCGTACGCCGTTTCCAGTGACGGTAGTGCGTCGTGAAGACGCCCCATGTTCGCTAGCACAGATCCTCGATTGAGGTGTGCGATGTCCAAGTTCGGGTTAATGCGGATCGCCGTATCATAGTCACGGAGCGCCAACACGAACCGGCCCAAGTGCCCGTGTTGATTGCCACGGAACGAATACGCTGACGCGTACGAAGGATCAAGGTTGATGGCGGTGTCGAGATCCCAAATTGCCCGCTCATGCTTCCCCAAGACCCCGTAGCTGAAGCCGCGATGTGCATACGCAATGGCGTAGTTGGGCCGCAGATTGATGGCGACGTCGAAGTCCGCGATCGCCCGCTCATGTTGGTTGAGGTCGCTGTAGGTTTCACCTCGATTGAAGTAGGATATCGGATTACCAGAATCGAGGCTGATGGCAGTGTTATGATCCTGAATTGCCTGGTCGAACTGACCTAGCTTTCGGTACAAATCACCGCGGTTCGAATGGGCTTCTGGATAATCGGGATCCAGTCCAATGGCCGCGTCATAGTCCTCGATCGCCCGCTCGTGCTGATCAAGGAAATCGTAGCACGCACCGCGGTTGTTGTAGCTGTGGGCGTCGTCTGGCGTCAGTCGAATAGCGAAATTGTAGTCTTCTATTGCTCGCTCATGCTGACCCAAGATCTGGTAGGCAGTCGCACGGTTATAGTATGCGACCGCGGTATCGGAATCGAGTGCGATGGCCGCGTCAAAGTCCATAAGGGCGCGTTCATGTTGGCCCAAGAAACCGTACGTCATCCCACGATTGTTGAGATCAATCACCGTCAACGTTTCAATCGTTACTTCTGGCAGCGGACTATTACTGACAGAATCATATAATTCGATCAGTTCGGTCAGCATCAGGTCAAGTCGCTCGAAGCGGTCCCTGCGTTCCTTTGCTAGGCACCCCTTCAGAACACCGGTGATACGAGATGATACGCCGACATTGAGACCTGGAACCGGTGCAGCCAAGTGCTGTAAGCGGAGTTGCTGGACTGTTGTCCCGTCGAACGGCCGTCTGCCAGTCAGCAGCTCGTACAGGATACATCCAACTGCATAGATGTCAGTTCGGAAGTCGATCTCAACGTCCCCGCGCCATTGCTCTGGTGCCATGTAGGCCGGAGTGCCCACGATGTTTGCTACATACCTACTCCGCTGCATGTCAATCTCATCATTGACACCGATGTCTATCTTGCCTTTGTATGCCAGAGTCGCCAGACCAAAGTCAGTGATCTTGGCCTGATGCGCTTGGCTAACCAATACATTGTCTGGTTTCAGATCACGATGCACGATACCGGGTGACGTGGTGTTGGCATGTTGAAGTCCACGGACGATGTCTATGGTGAAGCGCAGCGCCAGTGCCGGTTCCAGTGCGCCGTGCTTGAGCCAACTTCGCAGGTCGGTACCCTTGCCGGCTACGCCGGCTATCCACTCCAATGCCATAAACGGGATATTGTCGAACCGCTCCATATAGTAGCAGCGCACGATATTGGGATGACTTTCGAGTGCGATCCACGTAGCCACCTCCTTCTCGAAGATGTCGGCCAAACCCGGATCACCACCCTGAAACGTCTTGAGTGCGACGGGGACATCTTGCCTCTCGTCAAGGCAAAGATACACCTCGCCCATTCCGCCCATCAGCGCTTCGTGGACGAGGAAGTAGCCTCCAATACGTTGTCCCTTGCTGTAGCGCGGTTGGTTACGCATACGGTTTCCTTATTGGAAGCAACACTTTAATGAGTATCGATCTTCGCCCAGCACTTAGTATACCTTGTCGATATCTCTGTTTGTCACATCGATTTGGTCAAGCAGACATCCTGTATTGGATATCGGTCAAGAGTTGAGCCCAGGCGGGCATTGACCTAACCCCGATTCAACGGACGGCAAGCATGTCAGGGGCAAGGTCAAATGTCCCGCCCGGCGGCACGGTATCTGACATACTCTCGAAGCTCACGCGAGTAGAACCCGTAGTCTATAGTCTCGTGATTTTCATATCGATGCAAATCTTTGTGCCCAGAATGTCACAGCGTGACATCGCGCGCGGAACTACCTGCGATATGCTGAGAGGACAGCCTATCAGTCGAGGGTAGAACGATGTCAGCGCGAATCCTGGTCGCAGACAGCAACAGCCTGAGTGTCATCGGCGCGGAAACCGTTCTCCTGCGGCGAGCGCAGACAACCCTCAGCAGGGCCGATAACGGCAGCAATCTGATCGCGAAAGCCAAGTCGGAACAGCCCAATATCATCCTCTTGGGGGATCGCTTCGATCCGCTCATTGACACGCTGGCGCTGGTCGAGCGACTTCGACACGCTGTGCCAACTGCGCACATCATCGTCATGGGAACCTTGAGCGATGGACTGCTGATCCGTGACCTGCTCGCGGCCGGGGCAAAAGGCTACCTGATGGTCGGTGACGATCTGAATACCTGTCTGCCGATCGCCGTCGATATGGCACTGCGGGGGTGGCCCTACCTCTCGCCGACCGCGAACGCCGAGTACCTGACCGCGATGCAGTCCCCGCTGCGCGACTGGAAGCTCGACGCGGAAGCCCGCGCCGTGCTGCGACTGCTCGCGAAAGGCTTGCATGTCAGCGATATCGCCCGGCAGATGGACGTACCGCTGCGGCGCATTTACTGGGTGCGCCAGAAGCTGCGCCGACGCTTCGGCGTTCAGACCAACGAACACCTGATCAGCATGGCCTTTCAGGAAGGCTTCGCGTTCCCGTCCAACTGACGTCGTCACGTCATGTTAGCAGAATCACCAAGGCAATACTGAAATTCTCGTCAGATTGAGATCGCCGCAGCGGCTACGCTGAGATACAGGATACTCGGCGGAGGCGAACATGCGGCGAATACTGGTGTTGACGGCTGTATGCCTGATGGCATGGAGTGTAGTAGCCTTCTTTGTCGTTGAGCGACATGTCAGGGCCAGCGAACCGCTGCCCACGCTGATGGTGCTGCCGTCGTTGACGCCGTCCCCGACGTCTACGCAAGCCGCCACGGCAACCCGGACACCGACGCCGTCAGCGACATGGACGGCGACCGCGACACCAACGCAGACCGCGTCGTCCACCGCAACGACAACACCGACGCTATCGACACGCGTGCTGGAAGTCCATGCGGTCATGCCCGGCGTGTTCGTCCCACCGACAGCCACGGGACTTCCGGCCGGTACGATCCTGCTGTCCGCGCCACCACTGCCGTTCGAGCCGCTGCCGGATGCAACCGATCAGCCGCCGCCTTACACCGGATGGATCAGCTACGAGTCGGATCATCCGGCCATACGCTACAGCACGCCGTGGGAGCGGCGACAGCAGGCCGGTGCCAGTCGCGGTCAGTATCACCGCACAGACGAACCGAACAGTGCCGTCAGCATGGTGTTCGATGGTGAGGGCCTGCGGATCCGTTATGTCGCAGCGCGCAATATGGGCGTGTTCGACGTGATTGTCGACGGAACGGTCATCGATACGGTCGATGCCTATTCGCCCGAGCTCGCATTTCCCGGCTCACCGGTGTACAGCCTCGGCACGGGACCTCACGTTCTCACTCTGCGCAGCGCTGGCGAGCGCAATCCGGACAGCGAAGGCTCAACCATCGCGCTGGACGCCGTGCAGGTATATCGCGCCGACCCGAACACGATCATCGGCGCGCCGCCACAGATGCCGCCATCGACCGACGAGCCGCGCGACGTTGCACGCATTGAGCTGGTGTCCGCGCCGCAGATGGTTCTGCCGATCACCACGCCCATGCCACCTGCGCAGATGATCATCTCCGTGGTCATTGCCTACGACGAGAACGGAAACCGCGCTGTCGATCCGGCTGAAGGCGTATCTGGTATCCCCGTGCGTGTGGTCGAAACCGGCACCAATCGGGTGATCGCGCAGGCGTTCACGGATGTCAGCGGCTACGCGCAGATACAACTTGTGACCGATATGCCGGTACGGGTCGCGGTGCCGTATTTCGGCAAAGTGTGGTCGGTGCCGAACGGCCGGCGCGGCGGAAACGTTCGCTTCACGCATCTGCTCACACCCGGCAACCAGCCCGGGTTGATTCCATAGGAAGGAACGCGAATGTCGCACATGCTGCGTTTCCTGACCGCGGCAGTGGCCGTTATTTCGGCGATCCTGGCCTGCGGGACGGCGGTTCTGCAGACGGCGTACTATGTCTGTCCGACTCCCGTGCCGACAGCGGTCATCCCACAGCCGACGCCGCTCCCCGGCACGCCGCTGCCGCTGCCAACACTGCTTCCGCTGCCGCCGACGCCGTACGTCATCACACCGCCACAGGATTTCTATGTCGGCGATGCCGTGTTTGTCGGGCAGTCCGGCGCACCGCTGCGGCTGCGCTTCCGTTTGCTCAATCCGGAATCGACGCCCGCTGAGCCGATCAGCGGCGAGCCGCGCAGTCTGTACACGTGGCAGCTTGAGATCGCCAATCTTGGCAGCGCGGTGTACGAAACGGTCCCGGTCGCGCTGATGACGATCACGCGCATCGACACCTTCAGCGGACCGTTGATCGGGACGTGGCCGACCTCACAGGCGGCGATGCAGGCCGCCGGCTACTGGAATGAGGACTACGCCGCGCTCGCGCCCGGCAGCTCACGAATCTACCGCCTGGCCGCGTTCGGGCCTGCCGGGAGTCTGCACCAGCTTGTGTACTCGCTGGATGGCGGCGCAAACCGGATCACCTGGATCAACGCCTCCAACCCGTTTTGCAGCGGCGATGTCGCCGACTAGAGGGAAACCCAATGCCTGATTTCGCGCGCATGCTCGACGAGTTGATGTACGGCATCATCGTGCTGATCGCCGGCATTCACTGGAACCTGCAAGAAGCTCTGATTATGGCGGGCTACACGGTGAAACTGGTCAACCAGTGGCTGATTGATCACGTATTCGCGCCGGTGATCGCGCAGACCAACGGAAGCCTCGGCGTGGCGGTCGGCTACGTGTTTATCGCGGCCATGCTGGTCCTCGGCATCACCTACATGCTGGCATCGTTCATCCGACTGGATGTGGTCAGTCCACGCAGCGCCTTGATCTGGTACGTCGCCGGCGCGCTGTTCTTCAGCATCGGGCCAAGTTTCTATCGGAGCCTCAACGACTTCCGGCTGAACATCGGTCAGGTGATGTATGTGAGCGTGCTCAACGGGATGGGCGCCAACGCCGGCGATTTTTCCTCGCTGGCGCAGGTCAACTCCAACGACCTCGGCTTAGGCAGTCTGTGTGACCAGTTCGACGTCTATCTGCCTGGCGCGACCGGACCGGGACCGATCGACGGGCTGGACATCGCGATGGCGTACCTGCGCGGCCACGCTCAGGACGTCATGGGCTATCCGCAGCCGGTCTACTCGCCGGGCTGCGGCATTTACTACCAGAACCCGAATCCGTCGACCTGGGCTGGGGCTGGCGGAACGTCGGTCGTTCCGATGGACTGGAACTTCGACGGTGGCTACTTCGACTACAACTTTGCGCCCATTACGTGGGACGGCGTCGATGGTGCGGCGCGTGCCGCGGCAGTGTCGATGGCAGGATCGTCGCAGCAGCGCGCCTTGAGCGCCTGGCCGCTGCTGCTGTTCGCGCTGGTCGAGCAGATCGTGCATCTGCTGATCACGATCGCGATGGGGATCACCTTCGTCTCGTTCGGGTTGGCGATCCTGTTCGCCTTCTTCAAGCGCACCGAAAGCATCGCCCACAACATGATCAACCAGTGGATCGAGCTGATCGTGCAGACCGCGATCATCGCCCTAATTCAGGCGCTGGTGATCGGCTTCTTCCTCGCCGGCGCAGCGACCGGCAGCGCGGCCGGGATCATCGGCATTGGCCTGATCTGCCTTGTGTTCATCGCCATCACGTTGTGGTCGGGCGTCAAGGCCGTCTGGAACAGCTTCAACCGGTTGTTCAACGCCATGGGGCAGGCGACCGGTCGGGTGTTTATGACGCCCGGAATGGTCACATCGGCGGCGGTGACGGGCACAGCAAGCGCTGCATTGGGCACAGCATCGGCGGCAGCCAGTGTCGGATCGAACGCACTGGCGGGCATGAGCGCGCTGCACAGCGGGGCGACGGCGGCACAGGCGGCCGGCTTGATGCTCGGCGGAAGCAGCGTCCTGACTGGGGCGGCGCGGACTCTGACCCACCTGCCGGGCTTGCGCAATACGGCGCTCGGCAGCGCAGCAGAACAGTTCAGCGAAGGCGCGGCCACGCGACGCGTAGCCGACAACCTGCCGGTCATTGGGCGCATCGCAGGGCCGCTGATCGGCGCACGGCTGCTGAGCGACCGTGATCCGGACCACGCCGTCAATGACGAACGTGGCCGCATGCTGGCGCGTCCGATGCTGGTGCCGGCGGTCGGTGACGCACTGGCAAGCTGGACCGTACCGGGAGGCAGCGGCGGCGCGAAATCGACACAGAGCGATGAGGGTTCCGGTGAACCAGCACCGCGCCGCACCGGCACGTTCACGCCTGCCGAGCCGCCGCGTGAGGCGGTCGAGCGTCAAACTTATGCGGACGACATGCGCGGCGAAGAGTTGGAGACGCACCTGACTGAACGCCTCGGGCAGCTGCAAGTCACCGGCAGGGACAACATCGCCAGCGTGATGGGTGACGTGATGCGGCTGCTGGGTGGTCATGGTGCGCTGGGCATCGACACCTTGAGCGTCGGGCTGGCCATCGCGCAGGCGCTTGGCGTCAAGCCGACGGAGGACCGGCCGCCGGTGCGCGACGATCTCTCGCGGTTTGGCGTGTTCATCGATCAGGCCGCGCGGCTCGGCCTCTCACCGCAGCAAACCGAGCGCGTTGCGCGGGAGATCAACCAGACGCCGGATCGCCGCCTGACGGACGAGTCGCGGTCGCAGTTGATCCAGCAGATGGTGAACGCCGGCGCGTCGCGAGACGAGGCCGAGCGTGAGGTGACGCGGTTGGAAGTCACGGCGCGGCTGCTGCCGGACACGCTGACCACGCACGGGCTGGTCACCGTCCCGCCGCAGATTGACGTGACCGTGAACGCGCCGACGCCGGACGGTGGAACGGTGTACTCAGTGACGACACTTAGCGACACGGCCTCGGAATCCAGCGGCAGCGCAGTTGGAGGCGACGACTGATGGAGACGCTGCGCTATCACACCGTGGAGGAGCTCCAGACGCTGAGCCTGAGCGAGTTGCAGGCATTGTGGGAGCTGGTGCCGACCGAGCGCCAGCGCGCGTACAAGACGGCCTACGAGCGAGAAGTCCGCACGGCTGGCGCGGTCGGCTCGGACCAGCTTGAGCGCAAAGTGGCCGGCGAACTGCTCCAGCGCTACGCGACATCGGCGCTGATCCCGATCGGCTCGCGCTGGGCGAGGACACCAGGGCGCGTGCAGGACGCCGCCCGGCAGAACGTCGTGTTGGATGCGCCGGAAGACGATGCGAACGCCGCATCCGGCAAGCCGTCATGCGTGGTCGTTGTGGGAATGGGGCTGGCGGCGCTGCTGTTCGTCGTGATGTTGTTCTCGCGACTGGGTGGTGGATCGCCGTCCGTCGTCGCTGACAGGGCACCGACGGAAACACTGACACCGACGCCTGCGATCAGCCCGACGCCGACACCGCTGGCGCTTGAGTCGCAGGACGACGTGATTCAAGGCAGCGACGGCGGCCGCGAAGTCGCTTACCCGGTCAGTTTGCAGGTGATCCTGCCTGACGACTCTGCGCCGCGGTTGTGGGTGGTGCAGCGCCGCCGCGTACAGGCGTCCGAGTGGCGCTACGACGACAACCCGGACACCGCGTCGTTTGTCAGCGGCATGTCGGTGCGGCCGGTGATCGGCATCCCGTGGTCGGACGAGAACGCTGCGTATTTCGATCAGATCGGTGACGGCACGCGCTTCCAGCTCACGATGAACACCGGCGCGATCCTGACCTTCGAGTTCGACGACAAGCGCGCGGTGCGGCGCAGCGAGACCGACATTTTCCGGCAGGTGAGCCCGGGGCTGGTGCTGCTGCTGATCGGCGAGACGGACGAGCAAGGTCTCCCGACGGCGGCGCGCACGCTGATCACGGCCGCTTATCCGCCGGAGCAGGAACTGGGCCGCACCGGCGAGCTGATTGGCTCTGCCAACACCGAAGGTATAGGCCTGACTGACCTCTCCGTTGCCGGACTTGCGCCGACGGTGCAGCCGACCGCGACGCCTGCGCCGGACGCCGTCTCCGGTATGGACGTCCAGATCATCCGCGTGACGACACAGAGCGGGCGGCTCACGATACGCTTTCGCCTGTACAACGGCGGATCGTCGCCGATCCCGATCACGCCGGATGATATCTGGTTGGCGCTCGGCTATGTCGAGAATCCGCCGGGGCCAAGATCGCCGGCGGAGGGGATGCTGGCCTTCGATCTGCTGCCCGGTCAGGCGGCAGACGTGGAGTTGGTGTGGCTGTGGTCGGGCGAGCCGTATGGGAGTTTGGGGATCGGCGCGTGGCGGTATGCGGTACGCGTGACGCAATAGGCTGGCCTACGGCGCTTCAGAAGGCGCTTCGCGCCTGTCAGAAAACAGAAGTCAGAAACCCAGAAAACAGGATTCTAAGAGCGGGAAATGCGGAAACCGAAGTGGCTGAACCCGAAGTGAGGGTAGAACCAGAAACGGCTATCGCAGCGGAAGTAGTGAGTATCGTTGATGTACCACGACCCGCCGCGCACCACGCGATCCGTAGCCGCGCTGTTCAGGTCATTGGTCTTAGTCTCGTAATCCGTCAGACACCATTCCCACACGTTGCCCGCCATATCGACCGCACCGAAGGGACTGTCGCCCTTGCCTTCATACTGCCGCACCGGCGTCGTAGAATTGCTTTCGCATGGGCTGACCGAGTTATTGCATCGCCTACAATCCCAGTCATTCCCCCACGGATAGTTCCGGCCGTCGTCCCCTTGCGCCGCATACTGCCACTGTTTCTCGGTCGGCAGCATGATCTGCTCACCTGTAGCTTCACTCAGCCAGAGGCAGAACGCCACTGCTTCATACCATGACACGCCTACGACGGGCTGCTCCGCGCCGCTCAACTCGGCATCTTTCCAGTAGCGCGGCTCGGTCCATTTATCCTCTTCACGCTGCTGCCAACCTGCCGCCGTCCACCACTTGTTCTGGCCGTACCCACCCGCGTCGATGAACACCTTGAACTGCGCGTTCGTGATCGGATACTTGGCGATCTTGTACGATGCTGCAGGCCAGTTCTTGCCCTTGTCGCCGGGGATGTCGATCCATGCGAAGGGCGCGGGCAAGAGGTGCTCACTGGACGGCCTCAGCGGCTTCGGTTTCGGCGGTACAGTCGGCGAGAGAAATCGTTCTACCGCTCGTGCTGTGGCGTCGGACAGGATATTGTTCGTATCGCCTTTCCCCGTGAGCTTCTCTGACAGTTCCAGCGGGTCAAAGTCATCGCCGAATACAGCGACATGATCATGCCACAGCTTGCGTGCGTCTCGAAGTGTTGCCGGCTTGTTCGCCCGCCGTGCCACTTGCATATACGACCGCAGTTCTTCGAGCCGTTCGAGTGCCCGCTTGCCGAGACGCCCGGTGCGATCCGCCACGGCGACCTGTCCGAATAACTGCTCGGCCTGTTCGAGATGCCCATCTTCGGCAGCTTCTGCGGCCAAATCGAAAACCTCTTCGGCCGTCTTGGTGTCATTCGGCTTCGGTTCCGGTGGCCGTAGCGGCAGTGGATTGGGCGACTCGTACTCCCCTTCGTAGATCAGGTGCTGAACCTCAGCAATCCCTTTCTGGAGTTCCAGCAGCACGCGATCGATCTGCATTTCGTCACTGATGGACAGATACTGTACACGCTTTGCCGCAAGATCGGCTGGGAACGTGCAGTCCTTCAGCATCAGCGGAAGGATCGGCTTGTTGAGTGCGAACGCGTACTCGATCTCGGCACGGCAGTAGATCGACTCGGTTGACTTGGGCGTCATCACGTAGACGACGCAATCGCACGACTCGATGTGCTCGCAAATCGTCCGCCACCAGTCGGTGCCGACGTGGACGCTTCGATAATCTACAAACGGCGAGTACGTCAGGTCTTCGCGCAGAGCCTTTGCAAACTCATAGGTCCAGTGTTTGTCATCGCGCGAATAGCTGACGAAAAGCTCTTTGATACGCCGTGCCATGCTGACATGCCTGCTGCGTGTGTTTCACATGTCACAATTATGTCCGGTTTGGAACAGGTAAGCGAATTGGGCAGCTCAGAACAGCCCCTCACTTCGAAGGCCCTGTTGTCACGATTGCCAACCTGAAACTGTAATTCTCGCCACGTCCCACGCGCCCGCTCAGATAGGCTGAAAGACAGCCGTTCAATTTCGAGTGGGGAGTGTCTCGCGTGAACCTTTCCGATGCCATTCAACAGTTGTTTGCCGATTTGCAGGACATCGCGCAGCTCATCGCGCCCATTGCCGCCGTCATCGGCTTTCTCGGCCTCGGCCTGATGTACATGGGATCGAGCTGGCCGATCATCGGCGACTGGAAGCGCGACAACCCGAAGGCGGCCAATCAGGTCGTCATCGGCCTGTTGTTCGTCGTCTTCGCCTCCAGCGTCACCGCGCTCATCACCTTCGCCTAGCCGTCCCGAACCGCGAGGACAAAGGCGATGGCCGCGAGTTTCAAGTCGCACGTGCTGCTGCGCGACGAAAAGGGCTTCATGGGCGTGCCGTTCAAGCGCCTGCTGCTGGCTGGCGTTGGCGGCGGGTTGACCTATACGCTGTTCAACCTCGCCGTGCCCGATCTGGCGTTGGTCGCAGGTGTCAGCGTCGCAGTCGCCACGGTCGTCATGACCGGCACGCGCGGCGGCATCCCACTCTGGCAGCGCCTGATGTACCGCGTGCGCGGATCGCTGCTGCTGGCCGCGGCTCGCGACACGCATAGCCTATTCAGCCGCCTCGCGCTGGCGCTCGATCTCCCGGTCGATCTGGTCCGGTTGGATGCAGCGGTGATCTTCGCGCCGGCACGCCCCGACACCGAGATCGACATGCGCGAGTGGGTGACGTTCGCGCGCGCCGCCGAGGCCGACCACGACGACGGGCTGCTGTTCGTCGATGCGCCGCTGACCGGGGTATCCGATTGATGAACCCGACACGCACCTTCCTCGTCGAGCCGTTCGACATCATGCTGCACGCCACGGAAGACGGCGTCAATGCGCTTCAGGCGCGCTTCTCGACGTGGCTGCGCACCCTGCGCGAGCCGGCGCGCTTCGTCTGCTGGCAGATGCCGGCCACGCTCGATGACAAGATCAACCGCCTGAGCCGGCTTTCGCAGGACGTGGACGATGCGCAGCGCCGCCTGCTGCTGATGGAATACCGCCGTCACTTCGAGAGCCTCAACGACAGCGCCGACTATCAGCGTGCGTTGTGCGGCATGGCGCTGTGGAGCGACGAGAATCCGCGCGCGTTGGCTGCCGGCATGGCCTCGGCCTTCGATACACCGGTTGCCGAGGCAGCGTGGCCGGCACTGTTCACCGGGCGCTACGAGATCCGCGACGGCGCATTTGGGCATCTGGCGCCGGCCGGGCGTCCGGGCGGGCGTCCACTGTGGGCGATCCTGACGAGCTATGAGTTCGCGCCGGCGACGTGGAACTTCTTCCGGCCGCTGCCACCGCTGCTGCGCCTGAACGTTCCGCTGGCGTTGGCGATCGACATCGGCAGGACCTACGACCGCAACGCCGCGATCGACGCGCTGGAAGGCATCATTCAGGCCTATCAGGTGCATCTGGCGGGCATCAGCGGCGAGGACAGCCGGTCGGTTCAGCGCATCGCCGACTGCCGGCGCGCGCTTCAGGAAATCAACAACGGCGACGCGCTGCATACGGTCCAGCTCACCATCGCGGTCGCTGCCGACACCCTCAAGGCACTGCGCGAGCGCGTGCAGACCGTGATCAACGAGACGCGGGCGTGGTTCTCGCTGCGGCAGGAAGCGGGCGAGCTGCTGGCGCGCGCGGTCGGGTTCTTCACCACCAGACCGACGAAGGAAATCAACGTACCGACGACGACGTGGCCGGTCACGTCACGCGAGCTGGCGGTGATGCTCTCGCCGCTTGGTTACCGCAAGTTGTCGACCACCGACGGCGTGCTGCGCGGTGAGGCGGTCGGCGCGGCCTATCCGGTCTTTCACAACGCGTGGCGGGACAAGCGCGCCACGCATGAGGCGTGGGTTGGCGTGCCCGGTTTCGGCAAGACTTTCGGTCTGAACTGCTACCTGACGCGCGAATACGCCGAGAACGGCATCCCGTTCGACTTGCTGGAACCGATGGGACATGCGCGGCACATCGCGGATGCGTTTGGCCTGCCGTGGACGGTGATGAGCGCCAAAGCGACGCGGCTCAACCCGCAGGACGTGATGTTCCCGACGCTGATCGAACAGGTCAGCCACGTCACGCGCATTTACGAGACGGTGTTGGGGCGTTCATTGTCGGGCTCTCAGCGGCAGAACCTCGAGCGCGGTCTGCTCGGCGAGGCGCTGGAGCTGCTGTACCGCGGCTTCCGCGACCTGAGTCAGGTGACGCCTGACCTGGCGCCCACCTGTGACGCCGTGTGCGACGCGCTGTCCGGCCTCGGCGACAAGGAGTCGACCCGGGTGATTGCCAAGGATCTGGCGGACGAGATCGCCGGGCTGTGTACCGGCAGTGGACCGTGGGCCGACTTTCTGAACGGCGCGACCAACATCGACCTGTCACGCGGCGGCCGCGCGTCCGTCGGTCCGCGCGTCTTCAGCTTTCACGATCTGGAAAGCGACCCGATCTTGCAGGCGCTGGCCTACACGCAGGTGCTGAGCGCGATCCGCCGTGACAGCCTCATCGACGAACAGCCGCGCATCATCGCTGTGGATGAGGTCTACCGGCTGATGCGCCACCCGTCGCTGCTCGACTTCCTAATCGAAGCGGCCAAGACCTTCCGCACGCGTCGCAAGAAGCTGATCTGCGTGGATCAGCAGATGAGCGTCTTTTTGGAAGGCAAAGCGCGGCTGGTGTTTGAGAACTGCCCGATCCGGGTGGTGTTCAGCCAGCGGCAGGGCATGAACGTCTTTCACGAAGACGCGGCCTTCCAGCACCTCAACCAGCAGCACCGCGACATCATCGCCGCCCTGCCGCGCTTCCACTACGTCCTCGACATTCAGGATGAAGGCCTCTGGTACCTGTACAACCGTCCGACGGCGGGCGAACTCGCCCGCTTCCAGACCACTTGACCGCTGATGGAGGATGCGCCATGCCGAAGAAAACCGAAGAGAGTCCGTTTCAGGCGTTGGAAGAAGAAGCCTACCACGCCTACCGCGAGTGGCCGGTCTGGCTGGTCTTGCGTGGACGTGAGCTGGACGCACACCTCGCGGCGCAGCGCCCGGCGAAGACTCCGCCAGCTGGCGCGGCATCTGCACACACGCGCGGCGATCCGCCGCTGGCTGCGAAAGGAACGTAACCGATGAAACTCGTAATCGTAGAAACACCCGCGCAGGCGAAGACGCTGTCCACCATCCTCGGCGAAAGCTGGCGCGTCGAACCGTGCCACGGCCACGTACGCGATTTCCGGGCCGGCAAACTCGGCGTAAGCGTCGATAACGGGTTCGCGCCGGATTTCAGCATCACGCCGGGCAAAGGCGGGCTGGTCGTGCGGTTGAAGAAGCTGCTGCGGCAGGCCGACGTGATCTACGCGGCGACTCCGCCCGGGCGTGGCGGCGAACTGATGGCCTGGCACGTGCTGGCGCTGGTGGCCGATTCGGCAGACAAGCCGGTCTTCCGCGTCGAGCTAGGTGCTCTGACGCCGGACGCCGTGCGCGACGCCTTCAGGCTGCCGCGCCCGCTCGATCTCCGCCTGATCGACGCCGAACTGACACGGCGGATCGTTGGCCGGCTCATCAGCGCCGGCGTGAACGCGGCGATATCGCGTGCAGACGAGAGCTATTCCTCGCTGTCCTATGCCAGCATGCTCGGCCTGCGCCTGGTGCAGGATCGGGAACGCCAGATCGCCAGTCACAAGTCCCAGAGCTGCTGGATGGCGTCCGCGGAGCTCAACGTAGAGGGCTTCTCATTCACGGCAAGAGTCCTCAACGCCAAGGGATCGCCGCTGGCGCTGCGTACCGAAGCGCAGGCCGACCACCTAGTGCGTATACTCAGTCCGGCGGTGTACTGGGTCGAAGGCCTGATCCGAGGTGCCCGGACTCATCCGGCACCGGCCAGCCTCACGGTCGGCACGCTGATCGAGGCGGCAAGCCGTGACCTCGGCCTGACGCCAGCGCGCGTCTTGTCGGTTTTGGCGACGCTTTACGAGGCCGGGTGGATCGCGCATCCCGACGCTCAGCGACAGGAAGGCACACATGAGGCGGCACTCGCCTACATTCGACGCGAGTACGGTCAGGACTACATCGCACCGGACTTCGCCGGGCCCGTCGGCCTTTCGCCTGTTGACATCGCCCGGGTGCCGGAAGATCAAGGCGGTGACGGTGCCGCGCTTTACGGCCTGATCTGGCGGCACTTTGTCGCCTCGCACATGACATCGGCGCAGGAAAGCATCACCGCGGCGCGCATCCGTGTTGGGCCGGTGCCTGACAAGAAGTACCCGATCGAGCTGCGTGCGACATCGCGGACGACGCTCTTCGACGGCTGGACGCGCGTGCTCAAGGACCGCGTGCAGGAAACGGCCGATGCGTGGCTGCCTCGCCTCAAGGAAGGCGTCACCCTGCAACTGGAACGCGTCGATACGCGGCAGGTGACTCTGCCCGACGTGCAGCCATACACCGAATCAACGCTGGTGCTGGCGCTCGCAAGTGCAGGCATGCCGATGACGGAAGCAGTCGCGGCAATCGCGCACCTCCATTCGGCCGGGCTGCTGGCCAGCGTCGACGGCTCGCAGACCCTGACGGAGGCCGGCCGATCGCTGACTCAACGCCTCGTCGAACACTTCGACGACCTGATCGGAACGACCTGCGCCGAGGAGCTGGCAGCGGACATCGAGCGCGTCGCGGCAGGTGAGACCTCCCGCGCAGATGTCCTGAGCGCGTTCTGGTCGCGCTACGGTGAACGCCTAGGCGCCAGCAAGGAGGTGCTGCTATGAGCGCGATGACTCCGCCGCTTCAGGACAAAGCAACCTCGTATGACGTGGACGCGGGCTGGCACTGGCACGACGCCACCCTGATCGTCTTCGAGCGGGAGAACGCTGGCCGATCCGAGTACGCCGTCGGCGCGGTCGACCTGTACGCCAACGCCAATACCGGTGATCTCGGTGGCAGTTATCTCGAGCTGGCGGCATTCGAGGACATCGACCGCGCGGCGCACATGTATCGTGACCTGCAAGCGGAAGTCGATGAGCGCATGCTGCTGCCGTTCCAACTGACCGATTATCTGGATCAGCGGGCACAGCAGCGCGGCGAACAGACTCCGGTGTGGCGGACCGCCGGACCGGCAGAGTACGCCGCCTACGCGGCGATCCGGTCACTGGACGCGCCGGAACCTCCAATCGAAGCGGAGTACCACTTCTCCACGGGTATTTCGGAAGACGGTGAGCCCGCGCTGCTGGCCGTCAAGCGCTGGCCTGAGCAAGGCGACACGCGTGAAGAAAGGCAAACGCTCGACACCTTCGGTATGAGCGACGAAGCGGCGGTTGTGGCGCGTGAACTCAATGTGTTGGCGGAAACCGAAGGATTGCAGGCCGCCATGGATCTCGCAAAACACATCGCCGAGGCCAGCGGTCACATTGATGCGGATCGCGAGTTCCTGTTCAGCACCGGTCCGGTTGACGGGTTCACAGGTGACGCGCAGACGGATCCGACTCAGCGGTTTCACGACGCCATGGCCGGCACCGACACTCGGCTGCTGGAGCCAATCGATCCGGTCGTCAATTATTCGTTCGACCTCGTCAGCACTGATCCGTACACGCTGGATCTGATCGCGAACAAGTGGTGGATCGGCCAAGACGGCACGCTGCAAAACAGTGGGCTGACCGTCGAGAGCTTTTCGCTGGAGTCGTTCGAATTCGAGCGCGAGCACGAGCAGGAAGTCGCCGCGATGGACCGCGACGACCTCGAACACACTCACTTCCGGGAAGGCCTGGAAGCCTCGATGCGGCAAGCCGAAGCATGGTCGGTCGGCCATGGCGAGCTCGACCCGGAACGCGCAGACGGGCGGCTGTTCTTCGAAGGCCCGCCCGATCGCTTTACAACGCAGCGCGAGGCGGAATTGGCCGGCCGCGGACGCTCATTGGATGCGCCTGCACCCGACGTGTGGCAGGAATTGATCGACCGGGCCGAGAACGATCAGCCCGAACCGGAGCGGCATTACTGGCAGATGCACCATCGGCCGGTCGAGACGCCGGCGGGTGAGTCGCTCGGCACCGCGCTGGTGCTGATCGAGTTCCCGCAGCTGCCGCCGGACTTTGGGACGTATCTTGAAGAGCACGGCATGGACGACACGGTCTACCCGACCGAAGCGCGCCGGCTGGAAGTCGGTCACTTCGCGGACGAAGACGCCTCGCGGAAGTTCGAGGCCGAGTTCCGCAGCTTTCTGGTGCCGGGGATCATGGAAGGCCCCGATCTCGCGCCGGCGGTGGCGAAGCTCGAAGGGCTATCCGGTAAATGGGAGCCGCTAGGCTTTCACGACATCTCTGCATTCATGAGCGGCGCGCACGCGGTGATCAAAGATGATGCAGACTGGCACCTGCACGATACGCATACCCCCCGGGAACCCCGTGATCCAGTGGATACGTTCGATCTGGAGTTGTGAGGGTCACTCAGTTCAACAAGCGCTCGCTAGGAGTCTAGCGCAGCCGATGGCCGACTGCGCCGTTATCGTACCTGGAACTCGATGTCGGCCGGCGCGCGTGACGAACGCTCAGGCCGACACCGTGCTGGGGGCGATCATCGCGCAGATCCGCGCTTAGCTTCAGCGGGAGCCGGCACGTGAGACGATATGGGTAATAGAGGCTTGCAGGCAATATAGACAGCCACCACAACGACCAATATGAGCTTGCTTAATCAATCAACTCAACTGCCGTCATAGTCTCGCGCACAACGAAAGCCGAGATACTTGTTCCAATAGCTCGGACCGATTCTACTTCGGATAACACTTCTAAGATCTCGGGGATCATAGACCCATGATCCTCCACGAATAACCCGTTGGAGATCGGCGCTAGTAGCTTCGCTTTCGCTCTGACTGCCGTATGGATATCCAGCGTAGACACTGCTCGTCCACTCCCAGACATTGCCGGACATGTCAAGCGCACCAACCCACGAAGCTCCATCGGGATAGCGTCCAACGGCTGCGGTCCTGGCGCGCGGTTCTGAAAGAACACTTGCTACGTCGCTTGTTGGTTCATTGCCCCAAGGATACGTAAGACCGTCAGGACCTCGTGCCGCGAATTCCCACTCCGCTTCGGACGGAAGTCTGGCACCAATGCTTAGGCAGTAATCGCGTGCTTCAAACCAAGTTACTTGTTCAACGGGATTGCTTGATCCAGTGAAGTAGTTTGGCTTGGCCTTGATTCCGCCACTCGATTCAAACTGCGCCTGCGTCACCTCTGTTTGATCGAGCCAGTAAGGCTTCTCTATGCATACAACGTGTGTCGGACGTAGGGCGGGCTCAGCACCTTCTGTCCCCATTTCGAAACATCCTGATGGAACAAGGACCATGTTCGCTGCTCCAAAATCACGGATGACGGGATCCCAATCCAAATTACGCAGTATAAGACCGGAATCGTCGAATGAACCGTCTAGCTCCACAAAAGATGAGGAAATCCACCCCACGCGCTCTGCAGCGACACGTATCCGTACCCAATCTCCCGTCGTACTGATGCCAACAGCAGTCACGATCTCACCCGGTTGTGCGACTGCGATTATTCCATAGTTGGTTCCTGGCCCAGACCGAACATTGACTGACTGGGGCGAGATGACTCGACCAGGGATCTCGACCGAGTTGATCAGTATAGGCAAATTCTGAGGAAGCTCAAATGCAGATGTAGCCTCAACCATACTTTCTACGGTACTACTGTCCGCACTGTCGGGGTCGATTGACTCACCAGATTCGTGGTCCTTCACACACCGAACGCCGATATTGGAGTAGATGTAAGTCGCTTGAGGCGCAAAGCGACGCAACGCGTTCAAGTTCTCTGCAGGACTTGTGTATGATCCACCCCGGAGAACTCGAAGTGTCGATGAACTGGTGTTGATTGGAGGGGTGACACCCATTCCACTGAAGGGAAAAGGCGCATAATCGCTTTCAGTCCATTCCCAGACATTGCCGATTAGGTCAAGCGCACCTACCCATGACGCATTTGACCCAAGGGTTCCCACTTCATTCGTAGACCCGCCTGCAGTTTGCCTAAATACTACTCGTGGCGACTCAAACGTGTCGCCCCAAGGATATGCCAAGTTATCTGGACCGCGTGCCGCGTATTCCCATTCTGCTTCGGAAGGCAGGCGAGCTCCGCGCAAGGCACAGAAGTCGCGTGCTTCAAACCAAGTAATGTTCTCGACGGGAAGGTCTTCTCCCTGGAATACACTAGGACGTGCTTGTACTCCGCCGAAACGTCGAAATTGTTCTTGAGTGACTTCAGTCTTGTCGATCCATAATGGCTCTAGAATGCATTGCTCATGCACAGGCCGTTCGTCGGACGCTCCGTTCTCGCTTCCCATGTCGAAGCATCCAGCGGGGACAAGCATCATGGGCACCCCATCGAACTCGCGCTCGACCGGAGTCCAGTCTGCATTCCGTAGTACGTAACCAGGATCAGGAAGGGAAGTGTCGAGCCTAACGAGTGAGGACGCAATCCAGCCGGAACGACCGTCCTCGGACCTGATCTTCAGCCAGGTAGCGTCCTTGTTCTGACCCGATGCCGTGAACTGCGCTCCGGAACGCAAGACGAATTCGAGATCGTATATTGTCCCGGGCCCTTGCCGCACGTTCACGGCTTGCGACGATGCCACTCTACCAGTGATCACCTCAGTCGGGGTCAATGTCGGCGTCGGCTGATCGGACGTCGCGGTCTGGGTTGGGGTCACGCTTGGCGTGAAGGTGAGCGTCGGTGTCCGGGTGGCGGTGAGCGTTGGCGTCGCTGTGGCAGTGTCTGTGGCAGTCGCTGTTTCTGTCGGCGTCGAGGTCAGCGTCGGAGTGAGTGTGTCACTCGCCGTCGGCGTCGCGGTTGGCGTGTCCGTGGGTGTAAGCGTAAATGTCGGCGTATCGGTCGGAGTCGCGGTTGACGTATGCGTCGATGACGGCGTCAGCGTACCTGTGGGAGTCGCCGTCACGGTTGGCGTGAACGAGGCCGTCGGCGTGTCTGTCCATGACTCGGCAGTTGCCGTCTCACCGACGATGAACGCGGCCGTCAGCTCGACGGCCAGCGTTGCCGCAACATCCTCGGTTGGCGTGAAGGTGAGCGTCGCGGTTGCCGTCGGCGTGTTCGACGGGGTTACGGTCGGGGTATCGGTGCTGGTGGCCGTTGCCGTGTCGGTTGGGGTGAATGTTGGTGTGTGTGATGCCGTAACCGACGGCGTGTAGGTGGGCGTGTTCGTCGCGGCGAAGGATGGCGTTGGTGTGAGGGTGGCAGTCGGCGGTCGGTGCGTCGCCGTCTCGGTCAGCGCCTCGAGATATACGTTGGTGATCTCCGCCCGAATCGTCGCCTCGAAGTCTTCGGTCGGCGTGAGCGCGCGCTGCGTCTCGGTCAGCGCCGGCGCTGCATTCACCGTGGCCAGCGCGGCTTCGCGGGCACTCAGCGTCGCGGTCGCTGTCGGCGGAACGGTCTGCGTGGCGGTCCGTGTCGCGCTGGGCGTGTCCGTAACTGTCGGCTCACGTGTATCGGTTACGAGGACTTCGATGCCGCTCCGCTGCGTCGCCGCGCTGTCGGTGGACAGACCTGCTGCAATTAGCGTCAGATGCTGGGCAGTCACGGTCATCTCGACGTCGCCTGTGCCGCGTCCGCCGAGCAGCAGCGCGGCCAGAATTGCTACGGTCGCAACGATGCCGATCACGCCGATCAGCAAACCGCGCGAGCGCTGTGCCGGACGTGCCGCAGGAAGCGCCGGCATCGACGGACTGCTGCCGGGCGTCGGTGTCGCCGGCGGAGGTTGGCTTGGGGTCGGAGTGTAGGGCAACCCGGACGGTTTGGCCGCTGCCAGCTTGAACGTGAAGTACTCCGTGCTGCCGGCTTGCGTCCCGCTCACCGCGGCGCCGAAAGCTTGCGCAAACTGGGTGCAGTTGGGGAACCGCTGATGATAGTCTTTCGACAGCGCGCGGTCGATCACCAGCAGCAGCGAGGGCGGGATGTCCGGCCGGAACGTGCTCAGCGGCGTCGGCTGATCGTTCATGTGCTTGTACATGACCTGCAGCGGCGTTTCGGCCTCGAACGGAAGCCGGCCCGAGATCAGTTGATAGGTCATGATGCCGAGCGCGTACTGATCGGCAGCGGGTGTGAGTTCCCTACTCGCCCACTGCTCAGGCGACATGTAGCTTGGCGTGCCCATCGCCATGCCAGAATGGGTCAGGTTGGTCGACCCCGAGATCAGCTTGGCGATCCCGAAATCGACGATGAACGCCTGTCCCTGATTGTTGAACATGACGTTCTGCGGCTTGATGTCACGGTGGATCACGCCCTGAAGGTGGGCGTAATCGAGCGCACTGGCGAGCTGGTCGAGCAGCAGCGACACTTCGCTGAGGCTGGCGAGCGGGCGTCCCTGCCGCGTCGCCTGCTTGATGCGCTCGGACAGCGATCCGCCGGTCAGGTGCTGCATCACGACATAGCTGATCTCGCGATCGATACCGTAGTCGTAGACGCGGACGATGTGGCTGTGTTCGAGCGCGGCAGCGGTCTGCGCTTCGCGGATGAAGCGGGCTTGCAGCTCGGGATCGTTCTTGGCGAGGCTGATGACTTTGACAGCTACCTGCCGGTTCAGGCTGTGGTCGTAGGCACGATAAACCGCACCCATACCGCCTTCACCAAGCAGGTCGCGCAGTTCATACTTCCCAAGGGTTTGGCCTGCTAGGCTGTTCGACATAAGCGCTGAGATAAGGAAACGATGCGAAATGAATTGTATCTCGCTAGTACCTTTTACCCAATTCGGTCTTGCATAGGCTCAAAAGGCGCTTACTCATCCTTACGAGAACACGCTTGTTCGCCGGATGTGTGGTGATCACCATGAAATTCTCGATCTCAATCCGGCCGCCGCTGACCAGTTCGTCGGTCCACACGTCGATCAGCGTCTCGATGACCGCCTGCACGTCGCGATTAGTCAGACGCGTTCGCCGGCCGATCTCACGGACCATCGATTTCTTGTTCAGGCTCATAGCAGCCTCCCCTGTTTCAGCTTCGCTTCGTCACCCGTGTCGGTCTCGGCCAGCACCTGCCGCGCGGCAATCTCGATCGTCGACGGCTTTTCTTCATCCTCCGTCGTAACCGAATCCTCGAGCTCGGCCGCCGGTGATCGTCGGACGCGTTCGATGCCGCGTTCCAGCAGCAGCGCATCGTCACCCGCCCCGCGCAGCCGTCGCTTCCAGTCCTCGCGCTCGTAGAAGCGCGTCAGCCGGGCGTTCAGGATCACCTGCGTGGCGAATCCGGCCTCAACGTAGCGCGCGAAAATCGTGCAGTTGCCGACCTGCGGCGTGATCACTTCGTCGACGGTCAGCAGCGGGCGCTGGCGTAGGAGGCTGTCCGGATCGTCGGTGTTGGCGTCGGTGGTCGCCGTTCCACTGGCCCTGCTGTAGAACTCCGCGGTGTCGGCATCGCAACCGCCGTAGATCACCTGCGTCGCCAGCCCGGTGAGCAGCGCCTGCGTGCCTTCGCGACCGTAGATCAGCTCGAACTGCCCCTTGGTCTGCGCGCCGATCAGGATCGAGATGCGCCGCTTGCGGACGAGGTTGACATCCGCCACCAGACTGTCGAGTTTGCCGAGCGTCGGGAACTCGTCGAGGATCACGCCGACCGGAACCGGCAGCGGGCCTTTGTTCTGCTCGCCGATCGTCCGAGGTCGAGCATCAGCTTGCGCAGCGTCGCGCCCAGATACGAGGCATCACCGCGCGCATCCGGCCCGGGCAGGTCAGCACGACCACCGTCGGCCGTTCGACGATCAGCGCGGCGTCGAAATCCGACATCGACGTATTGGCGCGGACGTCGGCGGACGCCCAGCCCGTCAGTGCCGTTGCCAGCGTGGCGATGATGTTGGCTGCGACCTTTCCGTCCGTCCCGACCGACGCGGCGAAACCGTTGGCCAGCAGCGCGGCGTCGTCCTTCCGCGACGTGAGCGTTTTCGCCAACGCCTTGACGTCTCGCATCGCGCTGTAGATCGCGCCCAGCGTATTGAACCGGATCAGGCAGGCAGCCAGCAGGGCGGCCGCGCTGTCGGTCCAGAACCGGTTGTCGCCCAGCACCGTCGGCACCAGCACGTCTGAGATCGACCGCGCGTCGGAGACGTTGTCGATGCCTTCGGCGAGGTTGTACCGCGGGCCGGAGGCGCTGGTCGGATCGTGGACGACCACGAGATGGCGCGTGACGGCGGCGTACCTCAGGATGTGTGCCTTCAGCTCGCCTTGCGGATCGGCGATCACCAGCGAGTGGCCGGCCAGCATGCGGTCGGCAATGGCGGGAAGGATGATGCCCTGCGTCTTGCCGGATCCCGGTCCGCCGAGCGTCAGCAGTCCGCGCGCGATGTCTTCGCCACCCAAACACAAACGCCCCGTCCCAGCGTCCAGCCGTCGCTTTTGCTCGCCCCAGAATGCGCCGAGCAGCGTCAGTCCTTCGCCGTCTGGACGGCGGAAGCGGCGATACTGGCGCAGGGTGCAAACGCCGATCCGGAGCGCCGCTGCGCCTGACACGCGGCGACCTCAGCCAGTCCATACGCTCGCGCAGCCAGCCGCCGTCACGCAGCAGGCTGTGCACGCCGATCCCCGTGAACAGCAGGGTGAATACGAGCAGCGCTGCGAACAGGAAAAGGCGTGCGCTGTTGAAGCCGCCCGGCGCGCCGACGATTGACGTCACGCGGTTGTTGGCGCTGGCACTCCGCGGCGGACCGCCTGATCGCCGACCACAACCAGAAACAGCGACGCGACGTGAGCAGTGTGTGACGCCATAAACGAGAACGAGCAGGGCACGTGCCATGGCGGGGCGCCGTGCGTGATCGTCGCTGCTTCGGCGGATGCCTGCGCCAAGTCCGGACGCCGTGATGACAAGCAGGACCGGCGTCAGGCACAGCAGCGGCCACAGCAATCCGGACACGAGGTCACGCCCACCGGTGAATAACCAGTAGATCACGCTGCCCGCCTAACGCGACACGGCGCTGTCAGGTTCGTTGCGGGCCGGCTCTTCGCGCAGCCGCGCCACTGGGAGCCGATCCGCACGTCGAGCGCATCGGCGAATGGCGTGATGCGATCTCGCGAAAGCCGGTCATGCCCGCGCGTCGCGTTGTTGTAGACCGGCAGGCGGTCAAGCCGTGGACGGCGTGGTGCCGGGCGGATCACATGCGGCCTGCAGGTGGTCGCGCGACAGCTGGCCGTCCTTCACCGTGGTTGTCGCGCAGTGCGCGACCTAGCTGTATTCCGGCACGTCGAGGCCCGCTCGGTGTAGTAATCCCTCAACCACCCGGTCGGTCAGGTCGTACATCAGGTCGCGGCGCGCTGGCTTTCCGGCACCAGCTCCATCAGGTCCGGCGCCGGCGAGATCACCCACGTCCAACGCAATACGTGCTGGCTTTTCAGCGCATCCCTTTCCTTGAAGATTTCGCCGTAATGGGATCCCCGGGCCGCGATCCTGCCAGCGTTCGTCCTGGGCCTGCGCGGTGAATTGTTCCGCGTGTCGCGATAATGCAGGTACTTGAGCGTCGCCTTCAGTCCTTGCGGCCCGGTGCCGCGTCCGATCCGCTTCGCCCGCCCCCGAGGCGAAGTCGCGGCGACACTAATCGCCTTGCTCGCGACTCGGCTTTCAGGTCACGCACGGCGTCGATACGGCCTTGCAGCCGCTCGCGATCCCGGCGTGCGGCGATGATCGCCTCGTCGATCGCATCGACCCGGTTCGCCGTCGTGGAGCGTCGCGACCGGTGAATGATGACGATGCAGGTGAAACGTGAGCGCCGCTTCAAATCGCCTCGATGCGCCTGCAGTGATTTCTGGAAGTGTCGGCGGCTGCCGACAATCTGGTCTGCCTGGTCCAGACAGTCCGAATCGCGTCGCGGATCAGGTCCGCTTCGGTGATGTCCCGGCCCTGTTTGGCGGCGATCTGCGCCAGCATGTCGCGCATCTCCGGCGTGATGTTGATGCTGCGTCGCACTGTTTTGTTGGCCATTGGCTCGTCGACTCCCGAAAGAAATCCGTTTCGATTGTCGCAGAGCGCGAGGTCGGAACTTGGCGAGGACTTCAG
>JADJWE010000004.1:300000-584511 GCA_016716525.1 Candidatus Flexicrinis affinis | reverse complement strand
CCCTTTATGCGTTTCTGACTTAGAGCCGGAAAAACCACAGCGAAACCATAATTCCCAGTATAATGGCGCTGACGTGTATTGATGTAACCGCCCGCATGGGATATTCTGCTCGCCCACGCCTATACTCCTCTTATGATGACCCGCACGAGCGGCAGGTCATGAAGCCGTACCCGCCGCTCGGCATCCTGTACCTCTCGTCTTATCCTTAAATCGCGCGGGCTTTGGCGTCGGCGTTTTCGACCGACGCTCTCGTCGCTGGCCGCTTTCGAGGCCGCCTTGGTCGCGGAAAATCGGCGGCCTCGGTCGTCGGCATCTACGCCAACCTGATGACCAAGTTCGCCGTGCTCAGATGATCCCGGGCAGCTGCAAAGCCGCCGGCGCGTGGTCGATCGGCGGTCCGGAGCCGCCCTACTACGCCAACGAGTATCTCCGCGCGGCGCGGATGTCGTCGTGAACGGCGAAGGCGAGCACACGCTCGATGAACTTCTGCCCGCGCCGACCCGCGCCGGTAATCGCGGCCCCGGAGTCGATCGCCGGAATCAACGGACACGCCGACGGCGCGCTCGAGCAGACTGAACCGCGCCCCGCCGATCTCTGACCTGTCGCGCCTACCGTGGCCCGACCGCGAGGCGATCGACATCCCCGAGTACCTGCGCATCTGGAAGACACACCACGGCCGGCCGTCGATCAGCGTGATCCACGCGCGCGGCTGCCCGTACACCTGCAAGTGGTGCAGCCATTCGGTGTTCGGCACGTCGCACCGCCGCCGCACGCCGGAAGACGCTGCCGACGAACTGCTGTGGATCAAGGAGCGCTACGCCCCTGACCTGGTGGTATGCTGACGACGTGTTCGCCATGAATCACCGCTGGTTCTTCGCGTACGCGGCAGGCACTGGACGAACGCGGCGTGCTGAAGATCCCGTTTGAGTGCATGCCGCGCCGACCGCCTAACCGAGCCGGTTGTGCAGCTTCTGGCGGACATGGGCTGTTTCCGGCTGTGGAACGGCAGCGAGTCCGGCTCGCAGCGGGTCCTCGACGCGATGGGCGCAAGGTCGAGGTCGCTGACGTGCGCGGCCAAGACCCACCTGCTGCAGAAGTACGGCATCGAGGCCGGCATGTTCATCATGCTCGGCTACGAGGGCGAGACGGTCGCGGACATCGCAGACGGTCGCCCATCTCAAGGAGGCCAATCCCGACATCTTCCTGACGACCGTGGCCTACCCGATCAAGGGCACGCCGTTCTACGCGAAAGTCGAGGAGCGCATCCTGAGCGACAAGCCGTGGGACGCGCGCAGTGACCGCGACCTGACCATTGGCGGGCGCGCTGCCGGCGCTTCTACCGACTGCCCGCGCTGGATGGTCAGCGAGGTCGCGTTTCAGCCGGGCGGCGAAGACCGGCGGCGTTGCTCAAACGCCGCGCCAAGCTGTGGCTGAGCGCGAAGATCGGCCGCGCCGGCATGGCCCTCACGTCACGCGAGGTCGAACGCACCGGCGCACCGGTCGCTGCCGAGGCCGCCGGGGACTAGCCGAGCAGCTCGATTCCATAGCTGGCTGCAATCGCCGCAATCTTTTCGAAATCCGGCATTTCGTCGGACGGCGGTGGAAGCGTACGACGACCAGCGGGTTCGCTCATGTCCACGATCAACTTCTCGAAGCCGCCGGGGGTAACAATGAACAGCATACGGCAGCCAGCCTCGCCGACCGTGTAGCGGTGCGGGCACCCACGCGGACCAAACACGTAATCGCCCGCGCCAGCATCGATCTTGCTGCTTCCGACCTCGAAGGTCACAGTACCCTCCAGAATCCAGAACGCCTCGTCTTCACGCTGATGCACATGCAGCGGAGCTTCCGCGCCTGGCGGCTCAGTAATTTCGATGATTGCCATCTGCCCGCCCGTGTCGGCGCCAGACGCCTTGATCACGGCGAGGCTGCCCATCCACCAACGCGCTTCCCCTTCGTCTGACGGGACAAATTTCGGCTCTGCTTTGTTCACCCGGTTGCTGATCTGCATCGTGTTGGTACCTTTCTTACTCCTCACCGTCCCGTAGATATTGAGGTCTAAGTGTGCAAGATCCTATACCAGATAAGTGGTATTGCTGGCATGCCGTCACCGTGTGTATAGTTTTCCCCCATGAAAGCACACGTAATGCAGCAGGCACGCAGCAGGATCATTCGAGCTGCCAACCAGAATCTGGACCTTGTGTCGTTCTGGAAGGAGGCATCCGCTGCTTTGGCGCGAGTCGTGCCGCACTATCTCTCGCCGTGTTGGTTTACGCTCGATCCCACGACGCTTCTGGTCACAAGCCACTATCAGGCGGAGATCCCGGAGCTTCCCCCGGAGTGGCTTGCCCACGAATACTTCACTGACGACTTTCACAAGATAGCGGATATTGCCCGATCGGATCGTGGAATCTCGACGCTGCACGAAGCGACGGGCGGCGATCCGAGTCGCAGCATCGCGTGGAACCAATACATGCGTCCGTTCGGCGCGGATCAGGAACTACTGCTCGCCCTGCGAACCCGTGCCGGTCACCGCTGGGGCCTATTGGGTCTCTACCGCGAGCCGGACTCTCCGCTGTTTACCAGCGAGGAGATGCACTTCCTGCGCGAGATGGCACCCGTCCTGGCGGAGGGGGCTCGGCGCGGGTTGATCATTGGCGAGGCAACGGACCCCGAAGGACCGGAAGCGCCGGGGCTCGTCATCCTGACCGGGAACTGGAGCGTCGAGTCGGTTACGCCGGGCACGGAGCGCTGGCTGGCCGAACTGCCCGACGGCGATTGGGCCAGAGGTAAACTCCCGCCATCGGTACTGGCCGTGGCAGGGCGCGCGTCGCACCTTGCCGGTGGCGCGGACGTGCCCGGCGAAGTCGCATTCGCACGGGTGCTCTCTCGCAGCGGACTGTGGATCGTGCTGCACGGCGCGGTGCTCGTCGGAAACGGCGATCGGCGTATCGCGGTCATCATCGAACCCGCCCACCCTGCGCGCATCATGCCGCTGCTCATGAACACCTATGGCTTGACCGAGCGCGAACAGGATATCACCGGGCTGATCTTACAAGGCTACTCGACCACCGAAATTGCATCGGCTATTGTGGTGTCAGCACATACGGTGCAGCAGCACCTCAAGAACATCTTCGACAAGACAGGTGTTCGCAGCCGGCGAGAGTTGGTCGGTCAGGTGTTCTTCTCTTACTACGAGCCCCGCTTGCGCGACAACGAACGCCGCTCGGTCACGGGCAAACCGCTCCGTGGCGGACCCATGAAACAGTCGCACCGCCACGTGAGGTAATGTCGAGGATCTTCCACGTGGCTGAGTGCGAAGATCGGCCGCGGCGGCAGTTACCCCGCCCGCAGAATCTTCTCCATCGTCTTGCCCTTCGCCAGTTCATCGACCAGCTTGTCCAGATAGCGGATCTCGCGCATCAGCGGCTCTTCGATGTTCTCCACGCGGATGCCGCAAATCACGCCGGTGATCAGCGCCCGCGACGGATTCATACCACCGGTGAGGTAGAATGTATCGCCGCCGGAGATGTTCAGGCCGCAGATGGCGTTGATAAAAACCCATTCCGTCCGGTCCCATGCACGTCCCGTAATACGCGATCTGCCCACCGGGGGTGGGGGCAACTACGATGACTACCTCATCGCTGCTTGCACCGCCGCCATCATCGGTTACGGTCAGTCTGATTGTGTGCGTTCCGACAGCCAAGTTGACCTGTGGTCCAATGCCCGAGGCGATTTCAACGCCATCGATTTTCCAGGCATATGAAACGATGGTGCCGTCGCTGTCGGTGCTTCCTGAACCATCTAAGGTTACCCACTCAGAGCCATCGTTACCGCTGTCGGTGACAGTCTGATCCGGTCCGGCGTCTGCTATCGGTGTGGTGGTACTGCCCAATGCGGCAAGAACGTCGCCCCCTATCACTTCTCGGATTACGTTTACTTGGTCGATGGCAGCAGCGGCGAACAGGCTACCGTCGGGGCTAAAGTCCGGCGTGGATGTATAGCCGGTATCTAGCACATCCAACTGCTGACCTGTCTGTGCATCCCAGATCTGCGTGGTTTCATCGTCACTTACGGTTGCTAGGGTTGTGTTGGTCGCCCATGAAATGGCTGCGATCCAGGATGTGTGTCCGGAAAGGGTTGTTACGACATCGAACGTCTCTGTATTCCAGACCTCAACAACACTGTCATTCGATCGTGGTACACCAGCGATAAGGGAGCCATCAGAATTGTAAGTGAACCTTGATCCCAACTGAAAACTCATCGTGAGAAGCTCGAATTCTCCCGTTGAAGTATCAAGCGCGTAGAAACCGGCGTTCGTACCGCCAAGATCGACTATAGCCTGATTACGGGCTGGACTCCAGTCGAAAGCATAGATCCCTGCTTTAGGAGTTGGTTCAAACTCACGGATCACCGTCCCCGCAGGCATGTCGACGAGTCGAATCGTGTGATCGCCGTGGCTTCGAATGTGAACAAAGGCGATGCTGTCGCTGTTTGCCCCCCACACGAATTGAGCGTCCGTACTAACTGTTTCCGCTATCTCGGCGACCCGTTCACCACTTTGCAAGTCCCATACTTGAAGCCCGAAATCAACGTCCTCTCCGGCTAGCGACACAGCCAACATCGTGCCATCAGGACTCCAGGCCATATGTCCGACCCGAAGCCCAGGAGTACTTCCGACAAAGAGATCGTATTCATCGAGCAATTGTGTAAAGTCCGACGAATACACTCGAACTCGCGCTGCATTTGTCACCGCAACCAAATTCGCACTTGGGTGCCACACGGGATACAGATAGTTGTCGTATTGCGCCCGTGACAACACTAGCGGATCCAGCAGAACCAACAGCAGACCAACAACTGCTAGTAGAGCCTTATGCGAAATGGCCTCATTCCAGTTTCTATTGATCAATGGAGTCATCACTTCAGTTCTCCTCCGGCCAATAGAGAGGTGCGAATATCTGGTCGGGTCCAATGTTGGTAGTCTCGTATGGAAATGCCTCAAAAGCGTAGGTATCTGCTAGCGTGAACGCTGCACTGTCTCGAAACTGCGCACAGTAAAATGGTCTGGGCCGTGGTCGCTGCAGCTGTCCTTGGCTAATGCCACCCGAAAAGTCAACAATGTAAGGAACCCGTAGAGTGCCGGACTGAATACGCACGCGAGCTTCAAGTGACGTATCGTGGATGTAGCCGAACGAGAGCGGGAGGCGGGTTCCGTCGCCGGTGATACGGACAAATTGATTGCCGGATTCATTTGCCAAGTAACGGTTCAGCGGTCGCATCCACGGCGAATCAGGAGGATAGACTCTCGAAATCGTCCGAATAGATCTGATCCCACTGGGGCAGGTCGAACCGCGACGTATTCGGAGCCGAGGGCGTCACCGCCGCCGACGCGGGTTGGAGGCCGCGGAACCCGTTCAGCGGATCGGGCGGCTGCGGCGTGCCAGGAAGCGGCAGCAGCGGGGCAGGGGTCACGGGCGCGGGATCGGCGAGATTACCCCCCCGATATTACGAGTAAGATTACGACGAACAGCGCGGCGATCCGGTGCATGGCACGGCCTTGTGACAGCGATGCGTGAGGATGCCCGCGAGGTATGATGGAAGGAGGATAGGCGGACGGTTCACAACAAAGCGTAACGCCCGCCTCAACGTGACTGCAAGTTACATTTGTATGATACGCGCGTGACGGAAGTCACACACCGTTATGGGTGGCCGCCTACCCCGCCCGCAGAATCTTCGCCATCGCCTTGCCTTTCGCGAGTTCGTCGACCAGCTTGTCCAGATAGCGATCCGCGCATCAGCGGCTCTTCGATGTTCTCCACGCGGACGCCGCAAATCACGCCGGTGATCAGCGCCCGCGACGGGTTCATCTGCGGGCCTCCGCGAAGAACGTCCCGAAATCGGCTTGCTTGATCGATCTGCGCGTCCAGTTCGGTCTGGCTGTAGCCGGTCAGCCAGCGGATGATGTCGTCGACTTCCGCTTTCGTGCGACCTTGCGCTCCGCCTTCTTGACGTACTCGGGATACACCCGTGCGAACGCCATTTTGTAGATCCGGTGGTTACTGTTCATCACCACCCTCCTCGCGTCCTCGGTGACCTCGATTGTAGCATTCCCGTCACGAAACATAAACACGTGTTCTACTTCAGGCAGCTCCGTTACCCGAGTTTCTCACCACGAAACTGCTCACCGTAGTACACGGCGACAACCTCGATCTTCCCAATGATTTGCGCATTGAAGGCGTGAAGTTCTTCCGCTGGAACCCAGAGCTCTCGATGGATGGAGTTGCCAACAACATGCTCGTCGAATTGGCTCAGGTAGCTGCGGGGCAATTCAAAGCGAGTAACCGCTCCCATGTAACCGGATTTGGCGTCTTTGGTGTTCCACTGCTGCGCAATTTGCGCCGCATACTCGAAATTCAGCACCGGATAGAAGATGGGCTGTTCGGGAAGCCGTGGGGGGAAGGCCCTAAAGTCAGTGTCCCGAATCAACTGAAATTCGAATAAGCCAACCGGACGATACAACGCCTGTGTCTCCATCCATGCCTCCCCATGAGCCTGCAAACTTGCAATCAAAGGATAGTCTCTACCCGAATCACAGAGCAATGTCCCGTCCATCACCCTGGGGCCGCATCCGCTATACTCCGCGCATGCGGCGCCTCGGACTTTTCGTGGGGATATGGCTGGCGTGCGGTCTGTTGATCGCCGCGACGGTTCAGGCCGGGCGCGCGATCGAGGCCCCGATCGTCTTTGCGCAAATTGGTGGCACCACCCCGGATCGCCTGCGTTACATGCTGGTCGACGCCCAGCGCGGCCAAACCCTCACCCGGCAGATCATCCTGCCGACCGGTTACGACATCGCGTGGCAGGATGGCGCGGTAGTCATGCTCGAACTGGGCCGCCGGCTTGAACTGGCCGATTGGACGTTCAGCGTGCTGGACACCGTCACGGGCGAACGCCAGCCCGTCCTGCGCGTCACCACAGCCAACACCGTGCAAATGCGCATCACCGGAGTTCGACCTGCACCATGCCGACGATGGCTACTACGGCACGCTGTACGTCCCGTTCACCGGCGACGTATGGGTGTCGTCACCCGGCGCGCCGGACGCGGTGAAGCTGGCGACGGTCACGCGGGGCCTGACACAACCGCTGGCGTGGTCGCCCGACCGGTCGATGCTGGCGATTAAGGCCGAGCAGGTCGTCGTGCTGCACCGGATCGGCGCGGACGGCACCGACTACGGCACCTTGACCGTACCGCGCACGACCGCTGTCAGTTGGTCGCCGGACAGTCGGACGATCCTGCTTAACCCGGTCGATCCGCGCCTTGCCGAACTCGAGGGGGCCGCACTGGTCGACGCCGCGTCGGGCGCAATCACCCGGCTGCCCGATATACGTCAAGGGACATGGTGCGGGGAGTCACTTGCAGCGCTCGAGGTCGAGCCCCGACTGAGCCTCCTCAACTTGACCAGCGGTGTTCGTGAAGTGCTGGCCGATTACAGGTCCTTCGGTGACTTGACCGTCTCGTCGGTCGAGGTGCTGGACGATGCGTGCCGGCGAATTCTTGTCGGGAGGGGCTTCCTCGCAGACGGCTTCCTAGTGCAGCGCGACACGGGTTCGGTCACCCGGATCGGGTCAGAACTGCGTGTGATTCATGTGACCGACACGACGCTGACTTATCAGACCCGTGTGGACGAACAACTCACGGTCCAGCGCCTGCGCTTCGACGCACCCTCCGAACCGGAACTGCTAGCGGCATTCTCGCGCCTATACGTCCCGGTGATCTGGCTGCCGGGCGGAGAACGCGGCATAGCGCTGGACTTCCGCACGTTGATCCTGCTCGACATCGCCGCCGATACGGCTATTCCGTTGAGCGATCAGATCGTGCTCGGATTCACGGTCGTCGATCGTTGAGTGTCCGCTTCGCGCTATAATGACGGCCTTACCTCTTCCCATGTCCGGACATCACTCATGGATTTCACTCTCGCCTTCGTGCTCGCGTGCGTTTTCGTCGGCCTGTCGAAAGGCGGGCTGATCGGTCCGATCGGCGGGACGTTGGCGCTTCCGCTGCTGGTGCAGGCGACTTACAACGGCGCGACAATCACCGTGCAGGGCGCGACCGGCGTGCTGCTGGCGCTGCTGATGATCGGCGACGTGTTCGCCATCCCGGCCTTCTGGCGCCAGTGGGATTGGCGCTACCTGCGCTACACCCTGCCTGCTGCGGTGATCGGCGTGGCGCTCGGCACATGGGTGCTGGTCTCGCTCGACTCGACCACGCTCAAGCGCATCCTCGGCATCGTGACCCTGCTGCTGATCGTCTACAAGATCGCCAACGCGGCGATGGTGCGCTACTTGCAGCAGGCGGCCTATGCGCACCGGCCGTGGCACGGCGTGCTGACCGGCGTGACAAGCGGCCTCGGCTCGGCGCTGGCAAACACCGGCGGCCCGCCGATGACCGCCTACATGCTGCTGCAGAAGATGTCGCCCAGCGCGTTCGTCGGCACGCAGACGCTGTTCTTCGTGATCGTCAACTGGCTGAAGGTGCCGGGGTACGTGGCCGGCGGCGTGTTCGACGATCTCGGCATGATCGGGTTGGCGCCGTGGGCGCTGCTGCTCATCCCGCTGCTGGTGTTCGGCTCGCGCCCGATCATCCACCGCGTGAATCACGCCGTGTTCGACTGGTTCATCACCGCGCTGCTGTTGTGGGCGGCAATCAGCTTGCTGACACAATAAGCCGACGCCCCTACATGAGGGCCGCGATCGCCTGCTTCAGAGCGTGATCGGCGTCCTGCAGCTTTTGCGTCGCATCGTCCAGCCACGCGACATCCGCGTTCAACTGCTCGCGCTGGTCGGTGAGCACCTGAGCGGTGGCCGACGGCGCTGCGCCGCCGATGCCTGCGCGCAGCAGCACGAACTGCTCGGGATTCAAAGCGTCCTGCACGAACTTATCGCTGACCTCGACTCGCCGGCCGATGACCTCCTGCGCCACGTCGCCGAGCAGTGCCGCGCCGAGGTCCTGCGGCGACAGCCCGTTCTTGAGCGCGTGGGTGACCATGCCGGAGACGATCCGGTGCGCCTGACGGAACGGCAGCCCCGCCGCTCGCACCAGACTGTCGGCCAGTTCGGTGACGGTCGTGAACCCGCTGGCTGCGCGTTCGCGCAGATGCGCTGCGTTGACATGCAGCGTGCTCATCACGGCCGTATAAAGCTCCAGAATCTCGAACGAAGTCTCGAGGCTTCCGAAGAGCAGCGGGAAGATTTCGTCTTCGATGTCCTGCGTGTCGCCGAACGGGATGTTGTGGCATTGCAACACGACGCCCTGCGCCTGACTGAGCATCCGGCTGATGCGCGCGCGCAGGTGTTCGAGCACGACCGGGTTGCGCTTCTGCGGCATGATCGAGCTGATCTGGATGAAACTGTCGTCGATGCGTATAGCGGCGCTTTCCTGCGTTGCCCGGAACAGCATGTCGTGGGTGAACCGCGACAGATTGACGCCGAGGCTCGTCAGCGCCGCCGCCACGTCGGTCAGGTTATCCGACGCGGCGATGCTGTCCCACGTGCTCGCCATCACCGAGTCGAAGCCGAGCAGACGGGCGCTCAACTCGCGGTCAACCGGAAAGCCGGTGCCGGTCAGCGCTGCCGCGCCGAGCGGACTCTGGTTGTTGGTGCGGTACGCGTGCTGCAAGCGCGCGGTGTCGCGCTCCATGGCTGCGGATACCCCGGCGATGTAATGGGCCATCGTCGTCGGCTGGGCGGGCTGCGTGTGCGTATAGCCGGGCATTAGCGTGTGCAGATGCGCTCCGGCGAAGTCGAGCAAGGCTTGGCGAAGCGCGTGCAGGTGACGGATCGCCGCGAGGGTCAGCGGGCGCAAGGCCAACCGCGTGAGCGCATATCCGAGGTCGTTGCGGCTGCGCGCCAACTGGAGGTTGCCGCCATGCTCGGCCCCGGCAATCTCGATCAGCCGCCGTTCCATCGCAAAGAACAGGTCCTCGACGCCGGACTGATAAACCAGTGCGGACAGCCCCGCTGCCTCGACCTGCGCCAGCGCGGCGAGCAGCGCGCGCGCGTTGTCGCGGGTGATGATGCCGCACTGCGCCAGCATGACCGCGTGCGCCCGGTTGGCCTTGAGCATCGGCTCGTAGTAGTACGTTTGCGCGTCTCGAAAGAACGGCTTCAGCACGTGTTCTTCATACAGCGGGTGCGGGAACTTGCCAGCGTGTTCTGCCACGATCAGCCCTTGATACCGGTCAGCGCGATGCCGTCGATAATGTAGCGTTGGAAGAAGATGACGATCAGCAGCAGCGGCACTACCGAGAGCGTCGCCCCAGTCATGATCAGATGCCAATCCGCCCCCGCTTCTGTCGAGAAGAATTGGATCCCGACCGGTAAGGTCATCATGTCCCGCGCCGACGTGATGATCAGGGGCCAGATGAACGCGTTCCAGTTGCCGAGGAAGTTGAAGATGCACAGCGCGCCAACCGCCGGCAAGGCGAGCGGTATCGCGATTCGCCAGAACAACCCGAACTCGCTCACCCCGTCCATGCGCGCCGCGTCCAGCAGTTCGTTGGGAACGCCCTGCATGAATTGGCGCATCAGAAATACGCCCGCCGCCGTGATTAAGCCCGGAAACGCTATGCCCCAGTACGTATCGACCCAACTTGAGCCGACGATCGGATGCACCGACATGATGTACCACGGGATAATCAGCATCTCCGTCGGCACCATCAACGAGCTGAGGAACAGGATGAAAATGATCCGCTTGCCGGGGAACTGATACTTGGCGAACACGTACCCGGCCAGCGAGTCGAAAAACGCGACGCTGACGGTGCTCATCACCGCGACCACGATCGAGTTCCAGTACCAGCGCGGCAGCGCCGTATCAAACAGCACGGTCTCGTAATTGGCGATCGTGGGCGCGACCGGGAAGAAGTTTGGACGCAGGATTTCGGTCGCGGGCTTGAACGAAGTCGCAATCATCCATGCGAACGGGACGATCATCGTCAGGCCGATCAGCGTCAGCATGAGGTACGAGAAAGTCTTATAGGGCCAAGCTGCAGCACGAGACATCGCGTTCAATCCGTAGCTCGGGTGGTCAGGCGCATCTGGACGATGGTCACCACCAAGATGATCGCAAACAAAAACACAGTCTGTGCCGCGGCGAAACCCATATCGAATCGCTGGAACGCTTCTCGATATATTCGCAGCACGACCGTCGTCGTTGAATTCAGCGGGCCGCCGTCACCCTGCGTCGTCATCGCCAACACCGGCGCAAACGTCCGCAAAAAGGAGATGGATTGCAGCACGATCAGGTAGACGATGCTCGGGTTGAGCAGCGGCAGGGTAATGCGCCGGAAGGACTGCCAGCGGTTCGCCCCGTCGACTGTCGCGGCCTCGTAGTAATCACGCGGAATCTGCTTGACGCCGGCCAAAAAGATGATGACCGCGAACCCCAACCCCTGCCAGATGATCATCGCCAGAATCGAGGGCAGCGCCTGCGTCGGGCTTTTCAGGAACGGCTGCTGGGGCAGTGAAAACAACGTCAGCAAGACGTTCAAGAACCCGAATTGTGGTTGATACAGCGCCCTGAACACCCACGCGATGGAAATGGTCGACGTGACAAACGGCAGAAAGAACAACAGCCGGTACAGCATGGTCAAGCGGCCGATTTCGTTCAGCATCAGCGCGACCAGCAGCGCAATCGAGAGCTGGATGGGCACCCCCAGCACCACGTACACGATCGTGTTGCTGAACGCGGCGCGCGTCACCGACCGGGGATTGTTCAGTTCGGTCGCCAGCCGTTCGTAGTTCTCCGTCCCGATGTACTCCTGCTCCTCCGCAAGCGGATTCCAGTCGTACAGGCTCATCTCGAAGGCGAACAGCGTCGGGTAAATACGGATGTATAGAAAGAAGATCAGCGGTATCGCTAGAAACAGATACGCCCAAAGAATCTTTTTCCTAGCAAGAGTCAGCTGAAACATGCTTCACCATCTGTTATATGCTGGCGATTGGGGAGCGATGCGAGGAAGACCATCGGGCTGCAGGAGAACCAGCCCACAGCCCGACGGTCTGGCTGCACGTTTATTGATCGGCCCAGAACTGATCGAGGATTTCCTGCTCGACCAGCGCAGCGTCGTTCAGCGCCTGACACGGGTCGACACCGGCAAGCCGGATGTTGTCGAAGGCATCGATCAGCACCTGGCGCTGGGCGGTCTCGTCGACGAAGAATGTCGCGTGCGAGTACGCAAGGCTGGCGGCAAACGGCCCAAGGATCGGATCTGCCAACAGCTCTTCATCGGCTGCCGCTTCCAACTGCGCGGGCAGCTCACCAGTGTATTCCACCCACGTCAACCCGGCTTCGGCCGTGGTGATGAACTTGAGGAAGCGCACCGCGGCGTCCATCCGGCGCTCATCGCCAGCCGCCCGGCGGGTGATGCCGTGCGTCCAGTACGACCCGAAGTTGTGCCGTTCACCATTGGGTCCAACCGGCAGTTCGGCCACGCCGTAGTTCAAGTCCGGATTGTTGTTTCTGATCGTCCCCAAACGGAAGGAACCGTCGATGTGGATGGCCGCCAGCCCGGTCACGAACGCGTTGGTCGCGTCTGTGAACAGGTCGTTGCTGCCGGTCTTGTACACCGTCTCGAAGTCCGACATGTACGTGAACGCTTCGCAGCCTTCCGGCGAATTCCACATTACCGACCGCAGGTCGTCGCTGTAGGGCACGCCGCCGTACTGGCGCAGCAGCACTTCGCGGAACCAGTGATGCCACTGGCCGGACAACTGCGGCGGGAAGCCTTCCTGCGCGATGTTCAGGATTTCGGTGCCGTTGCCGTCATAGATCGTCAGCGCCTGCGCCATCTCGACCAGCTCTTCGAGGGTCGTCGGCGGCTTTTCCGGGTCGAGGCCGGCGGCTTCGAACATGTCCTTATTCCAGAACAGCGCGAGGGTGCGAACCGCCGTCGGGATCGACCAGTACTGATCGAGGAACTTGGACTCGGCGACCATCGGCGAGAAGTAGCTCTCGATCCACTCTGCCGGGAAGTCTTCTTCAGGCAGCGGGACGAGATAGCCGGCATCGACAAACGCCGGGATCCAGCCATAGAACAGGGTCACCACGTCAGGGCCGACGCCGGCAGGCGCGGACGCCGCGATTTCGTCGCGGAAGTTGTCGTAGGCGATATCGCTGTTATGGATGACGCGCACATCCGGGTTGGCCGCCTCGAACTGCGCGATCAGGTCATCCATGGCCTCGATACGGCCGCCGAAGTTGTACTGCCAGTACTCGATTTCAATGACATCGTCCTGTAGGAACGCCTGCGAACTCATCAGCAGGACAAGGAGACAGGACAAGAGAAACACCGTGAATTTTGAACGTGACATCTCCAGACTCCTCACTACGAAAAAGAATCAGACAGACATTGACAGGCGGTCCTCGCAGACTGCCTGTTAAGCCCCAGCGTGAAGGTCGATCTTGAACAACCGCGCGGCATTCCCCCCGAAGATGAGCTGCTGCTGTTCGTGCGTCAGGTTCAGCTCCCGGCAGTCCCGGATCTGATCGTCAAGGTAGCGCACGGCGAACCCGCGCGGGAAGTAGCTGGAATCGCTGCCGAAGATGATGCGCTCTGCGCCGATCGTCTCCATGTACTTGCGGAACAGCTTCTTGGTCGTCCAGTCGCCGTCCACCCACGCGACCCACTGGTTCGACCCGGACGTGTCGATGCACACGTTGCGGCACGCCCAGCATAACTGCAGCGTTTCGCGGATCCACGCACAGCCGAAGTGCGGGACAACGAACGTCACATCGGGGAAGTCTTTGGCGACGTTGTGCAGCTTGAGCGGGTTGATGTTCTCGTGCCACGCGATGCCGCCACCGCCGCCCTGTATACCGAAGTGAACCAGTACCGGGATGTTGTACTCGGCGCAAACCTCCCAGACCGGATAGGCTGCCTCGTCCTCGATCGGCCGGTCCAGATTCGGGGCGAGCAGTTTGTAGCCCTTCATCCCTAGTTCGGTGATTGCCCGGCGCAGTTCGTCGGCCGCGTTCTCCGCGAACGGGTAATTGTGGGCAAAACCGATGAATTGGTCGGGGTTACGCTTGATGACCTGCCCGAGCGCATCGTTGCCGCCCCCCGTGACAAAACCGACTGCCCGCAGCCCGTAGCGATCGATCTCGGCCTGCCAGCGGTCGGCCTGTACGTCGTCATCGGGGAGGTCTCTTTCAGGCGGCTGGTAGCCCCACGCCGCACGCCAGTTGGCGCTGTAGGCGGCGGCCTGCTCTGCGATCAGTTTGGCGCGCCGTTCGCCGCGCCGCGCGATGTACTCGCTGCGCATGTCCGGCGCCATCCCCTCGAACCACGGTCTCCGTGTTGGAAAGTGGGTGTGAAAATCGATGACCTCAAGGCCGGAATACATAGGTCTATCCTTACTGTGAAAAACGATTAAGTTGAAAACCCTGCTGCCGATGTTCGGCCTGCATCGACTATAGTAGCGAAGGTTCGCCGTCGCCGCCATGAACCTAACCGAACCAAACACGGCGGAAGGCTGCCGTGCGAGGCTTATCAACCACATCAACCCTCTGCAGTGCGTATTGCCGCTGCGAGGTCATTCCAGAGATCGTCAGCATCCTCGATACCAACGCTGAGCCTTAACAGCGACGGAGGCAGATGTCCCTGTCCCGGAATCGCGGCTCGACGCTCCATAGTCGACTCAACCGCTCCGAGACTTGTCGCATGGTGGATGAGGCTAGTGCTTCGGCAGACCCTGTCGGCAAAGTCCGCCCCGCCACGTAGATCGAACGAAATGATCGTCCCGTAGCCCTTGAGCACACGTTTCGCAACAGCGTGGGTCGGGTGAGAGGGCAAGCCGGGATACCGAACACGAACCACTTGTGGGTGTGCCTCAAGGCGCTGAGCCAGCACCATCGCTGTTTGCTGTGCCCGATGCAAACGCAAGGCGAGCGTTCTGGCGCCCCGCACCGCAAGATACGACTCAAGAGTTCCGGGGGTTGCACCAGTCAGTTCTCGGGTCTTTTTGAGTGCGTGCCAAAGCGAATCATCTCTCGTGGTGGCGACGCCTGACAACAAGTCCGAATGACCACCGATGAACTTGGTTACAGATTGCAGCGACACCGAAGCGCCTAAGTTCAGCGGTTGCTGATTCAGGGGCGTTGCGAACGTGTTGTCCACAGCCATGATTGTTCCAGCCTTGCGTGGCGCCGCGCAAACTGCGGAAAGATCGGCGACCGTGAGCATCGGATTCGACGGCGACTCAAGCCAGACCAGATCCGCAGTTCCACACGCGCGAATCCAGCCATCTGTATCGTCCACGGCCACCCGCTGCACCGTCCAACGACCTCGTTCAGCGCCCGCTGCAGCAAGACCAGCAACGCCTTGGTAGCAGTCGTCCGGCAGAACGACAACGGCCCCCGCTGCAAGCTGATCGAAGATCGCAGCAATGGCGGCCATGCCTGAGGCGAACGCGATCGCTCTACCCCCTTCAAGACCGCCGACGATTTCTTCCAGAGCCTCCCATGTCGGTGTCCCATCATCTCGCGAGTACTCGCGCCCGCTGCCGATGATGAAACTAGATGCTGGAATCAGCGGTATGTTGAGTGGTTCGCCGGCCCCGAGAGAGCGACCTGCCGAGACAATCCACGAATCGGGCTTGATCCTAGGCGGAGTCTTATCCATTGCTTCTCCTGACTTTGGGTGCAATGTTGAGCGCGTGTCATCCCAAACATTCAGGTAGACTCTATCAGGTTCGCCTTCGCCTATCCAACCGATTCTATGGCCACCGCATAGCCAGCGTCGTTTGCGCGTTATGGAAAACCCATATACTGTGCTGCAATCGACAGTGCTGCTGACGGTGCTCCGCGCCTGCCGCCGCCGCGATAATGCGTCCTGTGTCTATAGTCGCCTCTGAAGGCAAAAGAGATTTTATGCATAATCGCGCCCGTCTTCGCATCCTGACCGTGCTGATCCCGCTGTTCGTCTTCGTATCGATCCTGCTTGTCTCGCCATCATCCGTCCAAGCGCAGGCGTTTGTCAGTCCGCTGCCCAGTATCATCGTTCCCGAACATCCAGCGGGCATCATCCCAATGCAGCGGTCGGACTTCTCGCTCAGCGGGTTTCAGACCGCTCCGCTGACCTTCGAGGTGCGGATCATCGATGCTACCAACGCACTCGTACCCGATGACTACTACGGCCCGAATACCTACTTCATGGTCGATATCACACTCCGGAATCCACGCGGTGAGGTGGTGCCCGGCGCAATCGACTCCATTCCGACACAGAACGGGATTGCCCGCTTCGAGGGCATCGTACTGCAAGTAGAGCCCGACGTTTACGAGGCAACGATTACGGTGCGCATCGTGTTTGCTGTCGACGGGCTAGGCTCGACGTTTCTCACGTTGGGCAGCACGTTCGGCGGCCAGTACATGATCGGCGTCCAACCCACGCCGACGCCGACGGCGACTGCGACGATCAATCCGAACGCGGGCACACCGAATTGGTTCCTGACTTATCAGGCAGGTCTGAACAACATCGCGACAGGGCTTGCCACAACCCCACAGCCAACCCAGTTCTGCCCGCCTAGCGACCCGTTCAACTGCAATTTCCCAACGCAAACCGCGACGTCCACACCCAACGCAACCGCGACGTCCGCGGCTACGTTGACGCCGGTGCCTACAGCCTTAGCGATACCTTCGGCCACATCGACGCCGGATGTCTCACCACCGGATACCATCTTCACCATCACATTCGATGAACGCGGCGGTACTGTTCAGAACGAGGTTTCAGGCCCGAGTGGCGACACTACGGACATCATCGACTTCGGGTTCGTGATCGGCGCGATCACCCAATCGACAACTTATACCGTAACCCTGACGTGCCCGGTCAACAACCTTGCCGCGGCAACTGTTGTCGCGACGGGTGCAACCATCGCGTGCGGGCGCAGCGGCACTGTTGCGGTCGATCCGGTCAACAGCGTGTTTCGTGTTGTCGTAACATCGCTCGCGGTGCGTGATCAAGTCCGGACACCATACGTGATGACCATCGCCCCGTCTCGTTAAGCAGCGCAAGAACAACCGGGGGCGCGAGGTAACGCCCCCGGTTTGCACCCTTATGGAATCACCGTCAGCAGCGCGTCGATGTCGGTGACCGTGAACGACGTGAAGATCGAATCCAGCAGCGCGAGGTCGGGCGTGAAGGCGCTCGCAGGCTGCGCCGCGAGATTGGCTTCCAACTGGCGCAGGTAGCGCGGATACAGCTCATCCGCCCTGCTGCCGTTGGTCGGGATTGTGCCGGCGGGCGGATTTGCCCAAAAGTCCTGCGCGGTGACGAAGAAGTTGCGGTCGGTCGTGAACCCGCGGTACAGATACTCGAACGAGTCGTCCTGATCGAACAGCACCCAGTCCTGCGCGAAATACGTCAGGAAGCGCATCCCGATGCCGTCTGCACCGGTCAGGTACGCGCCCGCCCCGCCAAACAGCGCCGCCGCGCCCGCAAGCGGAAGTTGGGGCATGCGGTTGCGCGCCGCATAATCCAGCAGATTCGGCTGTTCAGTCAGCAGCGTCTCCAGCTCAGAATAGCGGTACAGCTCATACACCGCGTCGATGATTTCATACGGGTAGATTTCGATGCTGCCGCGCACCCGGTCGATGTCCGGTTGGTAAAACTCGAACACCAGCGAGCTGGGCTGCGCGCTCATCACGTCGCCAAACAACCCGATCTCGGGTGTCATCGTGATGCGTTCAATGCCCAGCCCCGCCGGCACGGTAAACGCGACGCCGCCGGCCTCGACACGAATCGTCCCGTCCTCGGCGCGCTCACCCACCTCGACGGGCTCAGGCGCAAACGCCATCAGGAATGGCTCCCCGCCGTCCAGCGAACGCTCGACCGTCCAGCCGCGCAGGGTCATCGTCTGGATTTCGATCCACAAGTAACCGTCTGCACACGTCGCGCTCTGGTACATCACGCGGAACGGATCGCTCGGGCTGATCTTGCCGACTAGCGCGCCAGAGGTCGTGGGTTCGGCGCGCACGTTGTTCGAGTCGCCGGGCGTGACGACTCCGGCCGCACCCCACCCAACGAACATCGATGGCGGGCAGACCTCCGGGGTTGCGGCTTATGCCGATGTTCCGCCCACAATGCTCAGGATTACCATCAGTACGAGTACACAGCGGACCAACAACCTCATAACTCACACCCTCTCAGTTGCAAGGGCCGTCACAACGGCCAACCCGCAGGATTCTATGACGATCCAGATTTGGGCGCGAATCAATCAGGGCGGACCGCTGTCGATCCGCCCTGATTCGAGTGCTATTGTGTGCAGGTCTACCGCGCTAGTCGCCGCCGGCAGAGGCCGGGGCCGCCGCCTCGATTGGGTGTGGTTGAGGAGCGTCGAGCCGCGTACGCCGCGCGCCGGTCAGGTCGAACCGGATCGCCAGCGCGCCGCCGAACCGCAGCGCCGCACCCAGCACCAGCACCAGCCCGATGTCCACGCCGCCGTTGACCAGCACGCTCCCGGTCAGCGGACCGATGAACGAACCGATCGCCACGACCTGTTGATACACCGCCGACGCCTTCGGCATCGCGTAGGTCGGTACCTTTTCCATCAGCATCCGCAGCAAGCTCAGCGACGTGCCTGTCCAGCCCAGCCCCGTCAGAAAGCCGGCGATCAGCGCGAGCGGCAGGCTCCCGCCGAACACGATGATGATCGGAGCCAACGCCGTCAGGCCGAGCGTTATCGAGGCCGTACGGCGCGCACCGAACTTGTGCACCAACCGGTCGCCCATCATGCCCATCAGCGCACCGCCGGCCAGTTCGACAAGGCCGAAGAAGGCGATGAACGTCTCGTCGCCGCCCAGACGGTTGACGAGGAACAGCGGTACCATCGCGTTGATGCTGAGGAATGTCAGGAACGCGATCAGCATCGTGATGATCACGCTGCGGAAACCCGGCAGGTCGATCACACGCAGTGCTTTACCATTGGCCGCAGGCACCGCCGCGGGCGTCACATAGATCGGCCGCGTGTGCATCACGTACCATTGGCTGACGATACTCAGCAGGAATGCCGTGCCGAACATGACCTGATAGTTGATCGGGAACGGCAGCTTGCTGAGCAATGCGCCAAATGCCACCGCGCCGATGGCCACGCCGACGTTGAACCACGTCATGCGGCGGCTATTCAGGCGATCCCAGCGGTCGTCGCCAATCGACTCGCGCATGAAGGTCAGGAAGATCGCGCCGGCGATTCCTTGCGCGACCGCAGGCAGCGTGACGGCGACCAGCAAGTACGGCACTTGCCATTCGGCCGGGAAAAACGGCGTGAACAACGGCAGCAGGAAGATCAGGCGGAACCCCATGCCCGGCAGCGCCATTGCGTTCACGCTCGACGGGTACCGATTTCGCCACCACTGCGCCAACATGGTCGACAGGCCGAGCACCAGCCCGGGCAGCGCGACCATCAACCCCTGCGCCAACGGCGATGCTTCAAGGCGAATGGCGTACATCGACAGGAAGCGCGAGGTAGCGGCAACGGCCAACCCGAACCAGAAGATCTCGACCGTGAGGTGATGAGCGTTCTGTTCGACGAGAGAACGGGGGTGTGCAGAAGTGCGACGCAGCACGATAAGTTCCTTGCCCACAGGCAAAACACACGCCAGCATGACGCGCTGGCGCTCGATCTGCGCATACAATACACCCGTTTTCCCCCGCCACAATAGACCACTTTTGAGTGGACTCATCACGCCAAGCTGACGCCTGCCCGCCGCTGCGTTACACTGCTGTTATACGCTCCCCTGACGACGCCGGAGTACGCCTGATTCATGACGCTCGCCACCGTAGGCCTCGGCTCGAACCTCGACCCGGAACGCCGCCTCGCATTCGCGATCGAGCGCCTGCGCGCGCTGGGCACGCTGGTCGCCGTGTCTTCGACGATTCAAACCGCGCCGGTCGGCTATCTCGATCAGCCGGATTATCTCAACGCCGTCGCCCGTCTCGAAATCGACATGACGCCGGAGGACTTCAAGCAGTCGCTGTACGCCATAGAGCGCGAGGCGGGACGCGATCGGGTCCATCAGCTTACGCCGTACGGCCCGGTCGAACTCGACCTCGATCTCCTGCTGTGGGGCGATTCGGTGCTGACGTTCGGCAGCAAGCCGTGGCGCGTTCCGGCGCGCGGCATCCTCGAACACGCCTTCGTCGCGGTCCCACTGGCCGAGATCGCGCCCGACGAGCGCCACCCCGAAACCGGCGAGACCTACGCGCAAATCGCCGCACGCCTCGCGGCGTGCTAGATATCAGTGATCAGTGGTCAGTAGTCAGAGTGATCGTCGGTAGTACCGGTTGTGGGCATTCTGCACCTAACCACTGAATACTGACACCTGACTCCTGACCACTATCTGAGGACATCTCCCGTGCCGGCGTCGATCACCCGCTTGACGTCGGCGACCGACAGGCGGGCAATGTCACCGGGCTGACTGCGCTTGAGCGCAGCGCACGCATTACCCCAGCGCAGCGCCTCGGGAAGCGGCGCATTGTTGAGAAATGCGGTGAGAAAGCCGGCATCGAAGGCGTCGCCACTGCCGATACGCGAGACGGTGTGCGCGGGATAGGCAGGCTGCCGCCACATCGTGCCGTCGCGGTCGCGCGCCATCGCGCCGTCCGCGCCCAGCGTCATCACCCACACCGTTTGCGGGTAATACGCGCCGAGCGTGTCGAGCACGCGTTCCAGCGGCACCGAGTCCGACAAGTTGTAGATCAGGCGGGCGTCGCGCAGTGGGATGAAGGCGATATCGGCCACGCGCAGGAACGGTTCGATCCCGGTCTGGGCGTCGGCCGCGCTCCACAGCCGCGACCGGTAGTTGACGTCAAAACTCAGCCGCCAGTTCGATTCCTCGGCCTGCTTGAGCGCGTGAAGGGCGGTACCGTTGGCTGCATAGCTGAGCGCCGCCGTGATTCCAGTGAGGTGCAGCACGCGCGCTTGCTCGAACCCGAACAGCGCCTCGGGCAGGTCGGACGGGCGCATCTTGCTCGCCGCGCTGCCGGCGCGGTCGTATACGACGCGTGTCTGGCGCGGCGGGGCAGCGTCCTCGTAGTAGTACGTGCCGACCCGGTCGCGCGGCGTCCATGTGATGTGGCTCGTATCCACACCGAACCCGTTCAGGGTATCGGCGATCAGCTTGCCGAGCGGGTTGTCGGTCAGCCGCGTCAGGTAGGCAACGCTCAAGCCTAAGCCGGCCAGTCCGGCAGCCGTGTTGGCTTCGCTGCCGCCCACCTCGACCTCGAAGATATCGGCTTTGTCCAACGGCTTGTAACGCGGCGGGGTCAACCGCAGCAGGGGCTCACCCAACGTCACAACGTCATAGTGCATGGGCGTATCCTCGCAGAACGGCACGCCTACAGTGTAACGCACTGCCGCGATGGTCACACAGCCGGTCGCGGCGGCCCTTGCGGGAGCGACTGCGCACGCCGATAATGCGCGCCATGCACGCCGACACGATCCGCACCCTCAACCAAATCAATGCCGAATTCTACGCGACAGTCGCCGCCGATTTCGACGAAACGCGCGGCACGCCGTGGCCCGGCTGGAAGTCGCTGCTGCCCTACTGCGCTGCCGTCAAGAGCGTGCTGGATGCCGGCTGTGGCAACGGGCGCTTCGGGCTGTTCCTCGCCGAGTCACTCGACCGGCCGATCCGCTACCACGGCGTCGACTTCAGCGAGTCGCTGCTCGATGTCGCGCGGTCGGCACTGGAAGCCGAACCACGCTTGACCGTTCGCCTCACCGCGCGCGACATGATCGAACACGGCATGGTCCCCGGCCTGTACGATCTAGTCGGCGCGTTCGGCTTGATGCACCACATCCCCGGTCGCGAATACCGGCGTATGTTCATCCGCCAGTTGGCGGGGCTGGTCGCGCCCGGCGGCGTCTTGACCGTCGCGTTCTGGCGCTTCCTTGACAGCGACCGCCTGCGCAAGCGCGTTCAACCGTGGCCGCAAGAGCTGGCGGCACAGGTCGAACAGAACGACTATCTGCTCGATTGGCGGCGTGGCACGCAAGCCGTGCGTTACTGCCACTATCATACCGACGCCGAGATCGACCATCTGGTGACAGCCAGCGACTTGCGCGAGTGCACGCGGTACCGCGCCGACGGTCAAGACGGCAGCCTAAACACCTATGTGGTGCTGACGCGCGACTAAGCTGATTGCGCCGTCACGAGGCCCGGCAGGATTGGCCTGACGCGTGTTCCCACCTAAAGCACGCTGATTCAGGCCATCCACAGGCTGCCGGTTGCGCGCCACGACGTGATGCGTTTGCGCTGTGTCTGCGCACGACCGGGCTTATCATCGACACGGCGATTGGCCGGCTGACGGTACACGCCGGTTATAATCCGGTCAGCGATGGGCAACGCGCACGCAGCTTATGACGCGTTCCCCGCGCACCGTTGAGCGTATGGAATAGCCGGTCTTATGGGAATTGCAGCCGATATCGTCATTGTCGTCATCGTCGCGATGCTGGGCGCGCTGATCGCGCAGCGCCTGAAGCAGCCCCTCATCCTCGGCTACATTCTCGGTGGTCTGCTGGTCAGTCCGTACACCGGCATCTTCACGATCAGCAGCGTCCATGACATCGAATTGTTGGCCGAGCTAGGGGTGGGCCTGCTGCTGTTCGCGCTCGGGCTGGAGTTCTCGCTGCGGGATTTGCAGCCCGTCCGCCGAGTTGCCCTGATCGGCACGCCGATTCAGATGCTGCTGACGATCGCGTTCGGCACGCTGATCGGCCGGGGTATCGGCTTGGATTGGATCGAGTCGATCTGGTTGGGCGGGTTGATCTCGGTCTCCAGCACGATGGTGATTCTCAAAACGCTGATGGCGCGCGGACTTCTCGGCACGCTGTCGAGCCGTGTGATGATCGGCATCCTGATCGTGCAGGATCTGGCGATCATCCCGCTGATATTTATCCTGCCGGAACTCAGCGATCTGTCGGCGGGGCTGCCGGCGCTGTTGGGCGCTATCTTCAAGGCTGCCGTGTTCATGCTGGGTATGGTTGTTGTCGGAACGCGAGCCATGCCGCTGCTGATGCGTATGATCGCGCAGTGGAACTCGCGCGAGCTGTTCCTGTTAGCTGTCACGACGCTCGGGTTGGGCATCGGCTACGTGTCGTATGTGTTTGGCCTGTCGTTCGCGTTCGGCGCCTTCGTCGCAGGCATCGTACTGAGCGAATCGGACTACAGCCAGCAGGCGCTGGGGGATATCACGCCGCTGCGTGATCTGTTCGGCCTTGTGTTCTTCGTATCCGTCGGTATGCTGCTCGACCCTGCCTACCTGTTCGATAACTTGTCGACCGTGCTTCTGCTCGTCGGCCTCGTTACGGTGGGCAAGATGCTGATCTTCAGCTTGCTCGTCCGCGTATTCGGGTATGGCAAAATCATCCCGATTGCCGTTGGACTGACGATGTTTCAGATCGGAGAGTTCTCCTTCGTTCTGGCACGCGTCGGGCTAACCACGCAGTCGATCTCTCAGGATCTGTACTCGCTGGTCTTGACGGCCACGATCATCACGATGGTGCTTACGCCTCTGCTGCCCCGCCTCGCGGAGCCGATTTACCGCATCTGGCGCCGCCGGTTCCATTCGGAAGCGCTCGTGACGGTCAATCTGCCAAGCGGCGGTCTACATGATCACATCGTCATCGCCGGTGGCGGGCGAACCGGATACTACGTCGCAAAAGTTCTGCAGCGTATGCAGCTTCCGTTTGTCGTCATCGAATTGGATCAGCGCCGCGTGGACCAGTGCAAGCTGGATGGCATGCCGGTGATCTACGGCGATGCCAGTCAGGAAACCGTGCTGCATACGGCCAGCGTCCATAGCGCCAAGCTGCTGCTGATCACACTCCCCGCGCTGGTGACCACGACATCTGTTGTCGTTCGCGTCCGCCAAATCCAGCCCCAACTCGACATTGTGGCACGGGTCGAAAATGTCGAACTGCTGCACGTCCTCCATAGGCACGGTGTGTTTGAGGTCGTTCAGCCGGAATTTGAGGCTGGTCTCGAAATCGTCCGGCAGGCGCTCCTGCACTTTGATGTCCCTAACGAGCGAATCAGCCACTTCACGGATGAAATCCGGCACGAGCTGTACGCGCCGCTGCGCGACAGCACCTGACCTTGAGTCCGACCTGCTCCGCTGCGCTGTTCGGTCGAACTGCCGGACACCTTCAGTTCGCACAACAGGTTCTATGGTAAAATGCACAATAATCCGACCGAGGTGAGTGCGAACCGGAAAGCCTGCCGAAATGAGCGAATCCCGTCGTCCATTCAAACGATTCACGCCTGAAGACGACCGTATCTGGTCGATGCTTTGGGACCATCAAATCGCCAACTGCCACCGCTACGCCTGCCGTTTGTGGCTCGAAGGCTTGGAGACGCTCGGGTTGCAGCGCGAGCGCATCCCCGATTTCGACGCGCTCAGCCATCGCCTGCAAGACCTCGTGGGCTGGGAACTGGTCAGCACCGATGTGGTGTACAGCGACGGCCAGTCGTGGTTCGAACACCTCGCCCGCCGGCAGTTTCTCGTCACCGAGTACATCCGCAGCGAAGAAGAGCTGCTCTATACCCCGCTGCCGGACATCTGGCACGATACCTTCGGCCACCTGCCGCTGATGGCCGACAGGCAGTATGCCGACTACATCGAGCAGTTTGCGCATATCGCCCTGCGCTACACGCCCGAGCAGCGCAAATCGCTCGGCTCGTTGTGGTGGTACACGATTGAGTTCGGCTTCCTGATCGAAGACGGCGCGATGAAAGCCCTCGGTGCCGGCCTGATGTCCTCGCCCGGCGAGCTTGAGCACGCCCTCAGCGACGCCGTCGAAAAGGTACCGTTCAGCATCGAGGCGTTTGAAGGCGTCAGCCCCAGCCCGCACCAGATGCACAAGACGTTGTTCATCCTCGACTCGATCGAACAACTCGAGACGTCCGCGCCGCTGTGGGTCGAGTATCACGACACCCTGCCAGCTCAACACCGTTAAGGGACTTGGGGCGCTGCCCCAACCCCCGCCAGAAGGCTTTCGCCCTCTGGACTCCCATACCCGCGAAAACGGCACGCATGCGTGCCGTTTTCGCCGTATAAGGGGTCAAGGGGTGCAAACCCCTTGTGAAGGTGCGGAGGCGAAGCCTCTGCACGTCTTGCCGGCGTTAAAGCGCGACCGGTGGCGGGGACCAGTTCCAGGCATAGACGATCGTCACGACGTTGAAGACCAGCCCGACGACGATCAGGAAGCGGTCATAAAGGCCCGGGTAGCCCATCACGCTGACGACGTTGAGCAGGAACAGCCCTGCCGCGGCGATGATCGTCAGCCAGCGGATAACGTCGTAGGGTACGACCAGCGACAGTACGAGCATAAAAATCGGGATCAGCATCAGCAGCGCGGCCCCCATCCACATCGCCTGCGTCGCCTTCCCGCCAGACATCTCGCCGGCCTTGAAATCGCCGGCGAAAATGCGCAGCACGTCACCGAGCAGATACGTCAACATCAGCGCGATCCACATCGCCGATAAGATGATGCGTTCTTGTTCCATGGTCCGTTCTCCTAGTCATGCGCAATCGTGATGACAAGCTTGCCGCGTGCGCGGCCGGTCGCGTAGTGTGCAAGTGCGGCTTGTGCCTCGGCCAGTGGGTAGCACTGCTCGATCACCGGTCTGACGGCGCCCGAAGCGATCATCGCGCCAAGCTCCGCCAGATCCTTGTTTGGCTTGAGAATAAGGGATTGCAGCGTCTTTCCCGAGCGGGATAGCAGCGGCCCAAGCAGCATCGCCGTGAAGATCTGGCGCAGCGTGCCGCCGGTCGACACGTAGCGACCACCCGGCGCCAAAGCGCGCCGAAAATCGAAGATCGAACGGTAGCCCACGGTCGCCACAATCAGGTCGTACGTCTGACCACTCTTTGCGAAGTCGTCGCGCGTGTAGTCGATCACGTCATCGGCCCCGATCGAGCGTACCAGCGCCGCGTTGCGCGCGCTGCATACGGCGGTCACGTGAGCGCCGAGATGCTTGGCGATCTGCACCGCAAACGTGCCGATACCGCCCGACGCCCCGACGATCAGGACGCGCTGGCCGGCTTCGATATGTCCCACGTCCCGCAATCCTTGCAGCGCGACCAGCCCCGCCTCAGGCGCGGATGCAGCATCCTCGAACGAGACCCCGGCAGGGATCAACGCAAGCGCCGTCTCCGGCACGGCGACGAACTCCGCAAGCGTGCCGTACCCGGCATCGGCCGTGTCGCCGAAGACCGCATCGCCCGGCTTGAAGCGCGTGACGTTCGCGCCAACGGCCTCGACACGCCCGGCCACGTCGTTGCCGGGAATGTGATACTTCGGCTTTGTCACGCCACCCGTCATTGCGCGCACGATGAACGGCTTTCCGGTGACCAGCGCGACGGTGTTGTAGTTCACCGACGTGGCGTGGACTTTGACAAGCACTTGATCGGCGTTGGGCGTAGGCGTTTCGACCTCGCGCACACGCACCGCATCGGGTGCGCTGAAGCGCTCCACGTAAATCGCTTTCATGACATTTCTCCTTAGACTGACGAATCTGATGTCGGTGAGATGGCGGGCGCTGCCTCAACGGCAGCGGCTGCTTAAGGCGTCCGTGGACTTCGCCACAGCGCGACGAGCTTGCTGCCACGGGAGATCAGCGTGCCGACGGCGCCGACGATGACGAAGAGTTCGGGCAGGGCGTTGAGCACGGGCGTCGTCGCGATGCCCGGTTCGCCGCGACCAACCGGTCGAACAGCGGTGTGGTGAGCACGAAGTACAAGCATATCGAGCCGAACACTTCCAGCGCTGTTTCGAGCGCCCATAGGCGATAGTCCCACCGATTGCGCCGCAGTACGACGAGGTGCAGCGCGATCATCGCGATGCCGTTCAGGAGCAGCAGCACGCCCCATACCGTCGGAAACGGGATGACATCGCCTGGATCGCTCAGGTTGAACTGAAGCGTCAGGCCCCCGACCGCGAGGAAGTAGACCAGCATCAGTGTGACGATGACACCGAGCGCGATCCCGAACGCGAATTCGAATCGGGAGACCGCGGCGGGGTCGTCGATGCGTGGCAGCGCCACCGGATCGAAAGGCGCGGGCGGCAGTCGCGGCGCATGCGCCGCGCGCTCGATCATGGCGAAGACCTGCACGACCGCCGCGCTCAGGAACACCCCGGCCTGCACGGCGGAGAGCCCCGCGTCGAGGAGCGCGCGAGGCACGTCAACGGGTGCTGCCGCGGTCAGTGCGCCGAAGATCGACAGGAAGAACACGACCGGCGGCAAGACGACCCATCCATACTGCAGCACCGTGATCATAGTCGGGTAGAATGCCGGCCCCACCAAATAGCGATCCTCGGCGTAGCGCGCGGCGAGCACGCGCGGATCGCCCAGCTCGCGCAGCACCGCGGCAACCTCGTCGTCTGACGGCATCCCGCAGTAGCGGTCTTCGAGCTGGTCGCGGATCTGCGAGCGAAGTTCGGCCTCGATGTCCGCGCGCTGCTTTGGAGACAGGTAACGCCCGACCTGATGAACGTAACGGTCGACCAGATCAGTCATTGTGAGTTTCTCCCAAGATTCGGCGCATCACGGCGGCTGTCGCAAACCATTCGGCGGTGAGCGTTTCCAGAACGGCCCGCCCCGACTCGCTGATGCGGTAGTACTTGCGGGGTCGCGCCTCGCTGGTATCCCAGTCGCTTGCGAGCAAGCCCTGCTGTTCAAGCCGACGCAGCAAGGGGTACAGTGTCCCTTCCTCGATATCCAGCCCGCGCTCGGCGAGGCGCTGGATCAAGCTGTAGCCGTAACTGGCCGTCTCAAGCTGGGCGAGCACCGCGAGCACGAGCACCCCGCGTCGCAGCTCAAGCCTGAGCTTGTCGATCTGATCGTCCATTTCCGGCATACACTGTGCGTCCTACAATACTGTGCATCACACAGCATAAGGATACTGTGCGATACACAGCATGTCAAGGAGGTAGTTTTCAGGAGAGATAGGTTTCAGGAGTCAGGAATCAGATTTCGGATGACGCGTGCGGGTCCGGCACTACGCTGGCATGCATGTACGTGAGGAGCGGGCGTGACGCGGATTTCACCCGATCCAGGCCAAGTCAACGTCGCAGTTTGGTAGGGACGACATACATGGCGTCCGCCCATACCCGCCCACTTCAACCCGCGCTTCAGTCTCTGACCACTGACAACTGACGACTGAGAACTTCTTTACAGCGCCTGCTGGGAGATGATGTACGTGGCCGTGGCCGGGTTCGTCGCCAAGGGGACGTTGTGCGCATTGCAGATGCGCAGCAGCGATTGGATGTCGGGGTCGTGGGGATGCTTGCCGAGCGGGTCGATGAAGAAGAACACCGCGGCGATCTTACCCTCGGCGACCTTGGCCGCGATCTGCGCGTCGCCGCCAACCGGGCCGGACAGCATGCGCTCGACCTCGAGGTTGGCCGAGTCGCTCAGCAGCTTGCCGGTGGTACTAGTCGCGACGAGATGATATCGCCTGAGGATGTCGTGATGTTTGAGCGCGAAGGCGATCATATCTGCCTTCTTGCCGTCGTGGGCGATCAACGCGAGAGTCTTGGGGGCATCGGTCATGGATAAAGGTTCCGTCAGCGCGGCACGCCCCCGATTGTACCGCGCTGCCCCATGGGCTCAAGCACGAGGCTAGATCGTGGCCGTTTCGCGCTCCGGCTTGTCGTCGCCGTCGAACTCGTCCAACAGGATTCTTCCGCGCCGGGCGATGAAGTCCGCAACGAACTTGATGTGTGCACGCAGCGGCCATGGCCGGCCGACAGCACGTGTTTGGCGGTGCAGCAGCGCATTCCTCAAATCGTCCGCGGTCCGCCCCTTGAAATGCGTGATTGCGGTTCCTACTGCGCTCAGCGAATGGGCGTCGCTGCCGCCGGTCATGCCGAGGCCGAGCAGGCGGGCAACGCACGCGGCGACTGCATTGCTGCCGGGAAGTATGACGCTGCCGTTGAAGGTCTCCAGCCCATCCAGCCCCGCGTGCAGCAAGTACGCGGGATCGCGCCGGTAGACGCGTGCCGCGCGCCGTGTGTCGCCCATCTGCGTGAAGAACGGGTGCGCCAGAATCGCGACACCGTTCTGCTCGTGGATCGCCGCGGCGGTCTCCGCCATCGACAGACCGGAAGGCACGGGCTCGGTCACCCACAGCGCCAGCATGTGCCCCTCGGCCGTGCTAACCTCGACGCCCGGCACGATGTCGAACGGGTAGCGGTCGCGCCGGTCGAACGCCCATACGCTGGCGTCGAGCCGGTCATGGTCGGTAATGGCGATCACGTCGAGAGTGCCTGCCTTGGCGACATGATCGAGCAGCTCGCGCACGTTCATCGAGCCATCTGACGCAGATGTGTGGATGTGCAGATCGGCACGACCCATCGGTTGATTCGTCAAGAGACACCCTCGGTTTGTGTCAACGGACTGAAGCCTAGCGGACTGTGATAAACGGATGGTTAAGCGTAGATGCCAATCGTGCGAAAGTTCGACAGGCAGTTACCCGGCTAGAGAGCAGAAGAGCTTAACGGCACAGCGCCGAAGTGGCAAGCGGAACCTGACACAGGTTGCCGACTTTTGAGCTGATTTGTGCGCGGTACAATAGCCGTCACGGTTTAACCACGACGCGGAGGAAACCCCATGGAATACGTCCGGCTAGGCAAAACCGGTATGAAGGTCTCACGCATCTGCCTCGGTATGATGACCTACGGCGACCCGAACTGGCGCAAGTGGATCCTCGGCATCGACGAGGCCCGGCCGATCGTCACACGCGCTGCCGAGGCCGGCGTCAACTTCTACGACACGGCCGATATGTACTCGGTCGGCGTCAGCGAGGAGGTCACCGGCACGTTGATGCGCGAGCTGTTCCCCAACCGCGACGAGGTCGTGGTCGCCACGAAGGTGTACAACGCGATGGGCCCCGGCCCGAACCAACGCGGCCTCTCGCGCAAGCACATCATGGACAGCATCGACGCCAGCCTGCGCCGCCTGCGTATGGACTACGTCGATCTCTACCAGATTCACCGCTGGGACTACGACACGCCGATCGAAGAGACGCTCGACGCGCTCAACGATGTCGTGCGAGCAGGCAAAGCGCGTTATATCGGCGCGAGCAGCATGTACGCGTGGCAGTTCATGCAGGCGATGGCGATCAGCGAGCGAAACGGCTGGGCCAAGTTCGTGTCGATGCAGAACCACTACAACCTCATCTACCGCGAGGAAGAGCGCGAGATGATCCCGCTTTGCATCGATCAGGGGATCGGCGTCATCCCGTGGAGTCCGTTGGCGCGCGGGTTCCTCGCCGGTAACCGCACGCGTGACAAGGGCGGCGCGACGACCCGCTCGACTACCGACGATTACGCGCACAATATGTACTTCGAAGACGCCGACTTCGGCGTGCTGGACGCGGTGCTGGCGGTGGCGGACCGGTACGGCGTGAAACCGGCGCAGATCGCGCTGGCGTGGATGCTGCACAAGCCCGGCATCCACAGCCCGATCATCGGCGCCAGCAAAATCCATCAACTTGACGAGCTGATCGCGGCGCTAGACGTCAAGCTGACCGCCGAGGACATCGCTGAACTCGAGGCGCCATACGTGCCGCATCCGGTACTGGGGCACGGCTGATCGCGTGCCGCTTCCCAGCATCATCCTGATCGGTCCGAGCAAGGCCGGCAAGACCACCCTCGCTCAGGCGCTGGCCGAGGCCATGGGCTGGCCTTGGCTCGATCTCGACAAGCTGCGTTGGGGTTACTACGCCGAGATCGGCTACGATCCGGGACTCGCCGACGCGCACCGCCAGCATGGCGGTATTGTCGAACTGGCCCAGTACTGGCGGCCGTTCGACGTGTACGGCGTCGAGCGCGTGCTGCAAGATTACCCGACCGACCACGTGATCGCGTTCGGCGCAGGGCACTCGTACTATAACGATCCGGCGCTTTTCGAGCGCGCCAAGATCGCGCTTTTGCCGTTTCCGCACGTGATTCTGCTGCTGCCGTCGCCGGATGTTGAGGTATCCGCCGCGGAACTCGAACGCCGCCTGCGCGAGTCCGAGCCGGACATGGCAGAAACGTCGATCCGCGGGATCATGGCAATGAACCGTACGTTCCTCACGCACCCATCCAACGCACTGCTGGCGACACGGACGGTCTACACGCTCGACAAGTCGATCGACGAAATGGTGCAGGAACTGCTGTACGGGCGCGAATAGCGCTATTCCCCTCGCCCCTTTAGCCTATGGCATAAGGGGCGAGGGGGATTGCATGTGGGGTGACGCCTGCGACGAAGTAGCGGGCGGAGCGTCCGCTATTTCGTCAGCGTGAATACGTACTCCGTCAACCCGAGCCCGACAACGACACGCGGATCTCCATCCTCGCCGAGCGCGAGGCGCACGCGGTCGCCGGTGAGCGGCGGGTCGGCCATGAAGTACACTTCGGGGTCGTCCTGCTCGGTCGAACGCCACAGCGCGGTGACGAACTCGCCTGCATCGAACGTCACCCCATTGTCGTCGGTTACGGTTAGCGTGATCTCACCCAGCACCGGGTTGGCATACGTACCCGCAAACTGCCCGACTACCTCCGCGTCGAACGTCCGGATCACCGTGTCTTCCGCTTTGGCGACGTTGTCCGCGGTGGTCGTCACGATAAAGTCGAGTGTTCCTGCGGCGTCCGGTTCCGGATCGGCCAATGCAAGGCTGTAGAAGTTGGAGGCTATCAGGCCGGGCGCGCTCGATCCCTGCTGGTTGACCAGCACGACGATACCGATGCCCTTGTCGGGCATGTACGTCATCGATGCGGAATAGCCAAGCGTGTTGCCATCGTGGAAGTACACCGGCACTTCCTTGTACTCGCCCAGTATCCAGCCAAGCCCGTAGGACGTGTTCGAGTCGATCGACACCTGTGGCGTTTGCACCCGCGCCAGCCCTTCTTCGCTGACGACTCGGGTGCCGTCGGCAGTAACGCCGCCGTTCATCAGCATGACGAGATACGACGCCATGTCGTTGGCAGTCGACCATGCCGCGCCGGCAGGCGCAACCGAGAGCAAGAATGATTCGGTCTCGATCGAGAGCGGTTCATACTCCAACGCGCCGCGCCCGTAAGGCAGGGAGTAGCGCTCGCCTGCGGCGATGGCGTCAAAGTCGAAGGTCGTTTCGGTCATGCCGACCGGCCCGAAGATGCCGTCCTGCACCAGCGCGATGTACGCGTCGAGCAGATCGTCGGCGTCCGGGTCGAGCGCGCGGGCGGTCTCGTATCCGGCAGCGGCGACGAGCTGGTTGCTGTACTGGAATGCCTCGCCGAAGCCCGTGAAGAACTCGAACGTCTCAAGCTGTGCGAGGATCTCGTCGGCGGGCACGGCCGGGTTATAAATCAGCTCGTAGTCGCGCCGGGGCACGCCCGTGCAGGCACACACCAGATTGGACATCGTGAGCTGGGCGGAAATTTCCGGATCGGCAACGGCGAACGCCGGGTCGATCTCGATCACCGGCGTCTCCCACGTGAACGCACCTTGGTCGATGGCCTGCGCCATCAGCAGCGTGGTCATCGTCTTGGTGATCGACCCGATCATGAAGTGCGTGTCTGCGGTCACCGGATCGCCGTCGACCTGCGTCCCGAAACCGGCTGTATGGACGATTTCGCCGTCGCGCACGACAGCATACGCGACAGAGTCGACGTTCAGTCGATCGTGTGCGTCTGCGACGAACGCGTCCACCTCCTCGAAGAAGTCTGTGTCGAATGGGACGACCTCGGCGGCGCTCAGGTCATCAGCGCCAAAGCCCGCGGGAAGGAAACCCGTCGAGAAGATCTGTAGCTGGGCGACTCGCCGCTGAAGGGTCGGTAGGTCGGTGTCGATCAGGATGACATAGGCGGTGCCATTGAACGACTGAACCGCAGCTTGAACAATCTTGCCGTCGGCGCCTGTTCCATTGGCGTAGGTGATGACGCCGGCGCTGTCGTAGCCTTGCAGCAGCACTTCGTCGGTGATGCGCTGAACGTTGTTCGGCTCGTAGGTCAGGTCGAATTCCGAATCGACTAGTGCCCACGCCTCCGGTGCGATGTCCTCGACGTCGCCGTCAGGAAACGTCAGCACAAACAGGTCCATGCCGTCGCCGCTTGAGAACTGAACATAGCCCTCACCTTCGGTCGTCGTCCACCCGCCGGGCACCGGGACAGTCCAGCCGCCATCCGGCGCGGTGTACGTCGTCTCGCCTTGCGCCAAAACGCCTGGGGCCATCAGCACGGCGGCTACAAGCGTGAGCACAAACGCCAGCGGAAGACGTGCGATCGACGGCGCATTGCGAGTTCGCTTCATTAGGGAGTTCTCCTTTGGGTCGCTCCAACAAAAGTACGTGCGGCAGCCGAGGCGGTTGTGATGCTTACCACTCCGCAAAGCTGTACAGCACGTCGAGCTCGGTCGAGTAGATGATGACGCTCGAATAGCGGCCGAGGTCGGCCTCGCGCGGGACGTCGTAAGCCTGATTGCCGACGTCATAGCGCAGCGGGTCGAGCAGCAGTTCGTTCAGGCTGAGGCGAAAGTCGCCCGGTTCGTCGTCATTGAGCAGCTCTTCAAGCATCGCCCCGTCAAGGTCGGACAGGAACAACCGCAGCCCCGGGCCGGGAATGACCGAGAAGTCCTGAAGCCACAGGTACCGGCTTCCATCCGGAAGTTCGTACAGCGTGATCGTCCCCTGCGCGCTGCGGTTGGGCGTGATCGTCTCGAACTCGCCGTCGCGGATCGCCACCTGACCGCTGCGTTCCGGGTTGGCCTGCTCGTCCTCCGGCACCACGCGCGGCGGCTGAAGCGCGAATGCAGCCATGTTGGCGGCGATCCGCACGTCCTCGTCGCGCAGCTCCAGATAGTTATCGCGGCGGTCGGCGGGCAGTGCCTCGAATTCGTCCTGGAGCGACTCGGGGATCTCGGGAAACAGCACGATCTCCGACGGATCGAGAGTGAGCGGGAACCACACTGGGAACGCAAACGCGCCGATGACGATGACGGCACCGAGCAGGATGATGAGAACGCGAACACGAGCACTCATGAAAGTGGGAAGTGATGAGTAGTGAGTGATGAGTGATGAGGAAGTGCACCCCTCACCCCCGGCCCCTCTCCCTCAAGGGGAGAGGGGAGAAAGGCATTGGACGGCGCGGGTGTGGTTGAGAAACCGTGCGTAGGGACACGGCACCGCCGTGTCCGTGGGGCCCTCACCCCTAACCCCTCTCCCTGGGGGAGAGGGAAATAGGCATCACGCACGTACGATTGTAGAGGCGACCCGGCGGGTCGCCCGTGGTGCGGCGTCCCCCTCACCCGTGACCCCTCTCCGGACCTGCGGTGCTCCCGTTGGTCGTCAAGGGGAGAGGGGTGAAGGGCAATCGACAACGCCCGTGATTCTGTCATCGCGAATTCATGCGTAGGGACACGGCACCGCCGTGTCCGCCGCGCATGGACACCGTGCGACACGGCACCCCACTCACGACTCATCACCCGGCACTCAACGCTCCGCCTTACAGGCCGAGCGCCTGTTTCACCAATCCGCCGATCTCGGTCGGGTTCTGCGCGACGAACGCGCCGGCGGCGGTCAGGGCTTCCATCTTGGCCTTGGCCGTCCCCTTGTTGCCGGTGACGATCGCGCCGGCGTGGCCCATCTTCTTACCCGGAGGCGCGGTGACGCCCGCAATGTAGCTCACGACCGGCTTGCTCACGTTGTGCTTGATGAACTCGGCCGCCTCCTCTTCCGCCGTGCCGCCAATTTCGCCGATCATCACGATCGCGCTGGTTTCGGGGTCGTTTTCGAAGGCCTGCAGCACGTCGATGAAGCTGGTGCCGGGGACGGGGTCGCCCCCGATGCCGACGCAGGTCGACTGTCCGATGTCGCTGACAGTCAGCTCATACAACGCCTGATACGCCAGCGTGCCTGACCGGCTTACGACACCGACCGGGCCGGGCTTGCTCACCGAGGTTGGCGTAAAGCCGATGTTCGCCTTGCCCGGCGAAAGAATGCCGGCGCAGTTGGGGCCGAGCATGCGCGTGTTCGGATGGTTCGCCTTGAGCCAGTTGTATATCCACGCCTGATCCTGCGCCGGGATGTGTTCGGTAACGCACACGATGAACTTGATACCGGCGTCGGCGGCCTCCATGATGGCACCCTTGCACAGTGCCGGCGGCACGATGATAAAGGATGTATCCGCGCCGGTCGCGGCCATCGCATCCGCGACAGTGGCGAAAATGGGGATCCCATCAATGTCGGTGCCAGCCTTCTTCGGGTTGGTGCCGGCGACAATCTTCGTGCCGTAGTCGCGGTTCATCAGGCCGTAGAACTGCCCTTGCTTGCCGGTCAGCCCCTGCACGACGACCTTGTTCTTCTCTGTCAGCCAAATTGCCATGTGTCGTTGTCTCCGTGAGCTACTGGGCGGCGGTCGCGACGGCCTGCTTGGCCGCGGTAAGCATGTCAGGCAGCATGCGGAGCGTGTCGCTCTCGTGCTGTTCGAGGATGGCGCGGCCTTCCGGCGCGTTGGTGCCGTCGAGGCGGATGATGATCGGCGCGGTGTGTTCGATCATGTCGAGCGCCTGCACGATTCCGCGCGCGACCTCGTCACAGCGGGTGATGCCGCCGAAGATGTTGATCAGGATCGACTTGACGTTGGGGTCGGTGTTGATGACCGTGAGCGCGTTGGCGACGACTTCCGCATTCGCGCCGCCGCCAATGTCGAGGAAGTTGGCCGGCGCGCCGCCGACCTGATTGACGATGTCGACCGTGCTCATGGCGAGGCCGGCGCCGTTGGCGATGATCCCAACCGTGCCGGACAGGCCCACGTACTGCAAGTCCTTCTCTTTGGCGAGGCGCTCGCGCTCGTCCATGACCTCGAGGCCCTTGAACGCCTCCCACTCGGGATGACGGTCTTCGGCGGCGTTGTCGAGACTCACCTTCGCATCCAGCGCGCGCACGACACCGTCGGTGGTCAGGATCAGCGGGTTGATCTCTGCCAGATCGCAGTCGCCGTCCTTGAAGCAGCGGTACAGCTTGAGCAGAATCTCGACCGTGCCTTCGGTCGCGGCCGGGTTGAGCTTGGCGCGGGCGACCCAATCGCGCACGGCCTCCTCGGTGATGCCCTTGTACGGGTTGACGTACAGCAGCGCGATCGCGTCCGGGTCCTTCGCCGCTACCGCCTCGATATCGACGCCGCCCTGTGCCGAGAGCATGCCCATGTGCTGCTTGCGCGACCGGTCGAGCGTGAACGACGCGTAGTATTCTTCGGCGATGTCGGACGCCTTCTCGATCCACAGCCGGCGCACGACGTGGCCCTTGATGTCCATGCCGAGGATGTTGCCGGCGTGCAGGCGGACCTCGTCGGGGCTGTCGGCCAGCTTGATACCGCCGGCCTTGCCCCGCCCGCCGACCTGTACTTGCGCCTTAACCACCACCGGATAGCCGATCTTTTCGGCGGCGGCTACCGCCTCGTCGACCGTATCTGCGACCTCGCCGGCCGATGTCGGAATGCCAAACTGCCTGAAGTACAGCTTGCCTTGATACTCGAATAAATCCACGGGTCTCTCCCTGCACGGTAAGTGATGCGTGTCGAGTGTTGAGTGATGCGCTGTGTGTCACGCGGATGCATGGCACCAGATTCTGCGTCGTGGCGCACACTCGAAGCTCAGCGAACGAATAGTGTGACTGGAGACGAGTATATATCGCAGGCGGGAATGCGGGTAGACGCGGTTAGCTAGGGGAATGGGAAACGGGATAACGGGGAAAGGCGAGGTATTGGCGCTACTCGACCGCAGTGTCCGGCGTATCGGTGGGCGGCACAGCGGCTTGTGTCGCGTCCTTCTCGTCTTCGGCGCGCCACGTAATGATCAGCAGCGCGATCACGCCGGCGACGATGGCGTGGTCGGCGATGTTCGAGACGTTCGAGATGACGCCCGGAATACGGTAGTTGATGAAGTCGATCACGTAGTCGAAGCGCACACGGTCGATCACGTTGCCGAGCGCACCGCCGATGATGAACGCCATCGCAAGGCGCTTGCCCCACGCCGCGCGGTCCATGCGTGCATGGGCGATCAGCATGACGATCGACACGCTTACGGCGATGACCGAAAACACCCAGCCTGCGCTCGGCAGCATGCCGAAAGCCGCGCCGGTGTTCTGACTGAAGGTGAGGCGGAAGAAGTCGGCCAGTGGCTCGATCACGACGACCGTCTGGCCGGGCGCGATGCGCGCGATGATCAGCGCCTTCGCGATCTGGTCGACCGCGATGATGGCGGCAATCAGCCCGAGGAAGACGGTCCAATGGCGCAGTGCGGGACGATTCGGCACAGCAATCTCCGTGTCAAAATGCGACCGCCCCTGCGATTGGGCCGGGGCGGTCACACGATGGAGGTGGCGGGTTCTGCCCCCCGCGTCCAACAGATTCGAGCAAGTGCTTCTACAAGCGTAGTCCCCTGTTAAGTCTTGCTATCCGTAACCCCAGTGGACCCGGTGCGCGGACAGCCAGCCGATGAGTCTTGGTTCGCCTTTATCGGCGTCAGACGAACGCACGCCTATCATTTATGACGCCCGCAAACCAAACCGGATGGCGACGATCTGGACGGACGGCTGACCATCTTGGGTCAGCGACTTACGTTATGGCCGCTTAGGCGGCGTAGGCGTAAGCCGGAGTGTTGTTGTTCGCACTTACGTGCTTGCCCGTTGTTTACGCGGCCTCGGGCGCCGCGGCTTGCCACACAGACTCAACCTCCGCTGTCGAAGCTATTTCACCCCCGGGAGTTGGTCTTGCAGTCAAGATGATAGCACCGAACGGTCCCCGCGTAAAGCGCCGGAGATTGGGGGACTGGCGGGGTAAGAGGAGGGATGAGTACGGAGTGATGCGTGCTGAGGAAAGGGAAAAGCGGACACAGAGCATACCGAGTACGGAGAGATCACAGCGGGCTTGTTGATAGTCGGTGGTGTCGGTAGGGGCGACTCATGAGTCGCCCCTACGCAACGGAGGTGTATGGTCAATGTGGCGCGACAAACCCGTAATCGGTCTACAATGGCACCAGACACGACCGGCCCAGGGATCGGTCGGGAGGGAGACATCATAATGACATCGCCTGTTGCCAGCCGCATCGCCAGCCTTGCCGGCGCGATGCAGCCATTTATGAAGTTCATGTTCGAGTCGCCATACCAGAAGCTGGCAGAGAAGCCCGGCATCTCGGACTTTGCAGTCGGCAATCCACATGACATGCCGCTCGAGGAGTACACTGCCGCGCTGCAATCGCACCTCGCGCCGAAGAACAAGGACTGGTTCGCCTACAAAACCAGCGAACCGGAGGCGCAGTACGTCGTCGCGGAGTCGCTGCGGCAGTGGAAGGGTCTGACCGTCCGGCCCGAGAACGTGTCAATGACGACCGGCGCGTTCGCCGCATTGCAGGTCGCGCTGCTGTCGGTGGTCGACCCCGGCGACGAGGTAATAATGATCATCCCGCCGTGGTTCTTCTACGAGATGCAGATCAATGTGGCGGGCGGGACGGCGGTGCGCGTCAACATCGACCCGCACACGTTCGACCTCGACCTCGACGCAATCGCCGCGGCCATCACGCCCAAGACGCGCGCGATCATCGTGAACTCGCCCAACAACCCGACTGGCAAGATGTACCCGGAGTCGACCCTGCGCGAACTCGCCACGATCCTGTCCGCTGCCAGCGCCAGACACGGCCGGACGATCTACCTGATCTCCGACGAGTCGTACAGCCGGATCGTCTACGATGGGCGGACGTTCGTCAGCCCGGCAGCGGTGTATCCGAACACGCTGTTGATCTACACCTACGGCAAGACACTGCTCACGCCCGGCCAGCGCATCGGCTACATCGCGCTGCCGGAGGCGATGGAGCAGCGGTACGCGGTCGGTCAAGCGGTGCTGATCTCGCAGGTCGCTACCGGCTATACGTTTCCGAACGCGCTGCTCCAACACGCACTAGGCGACCTCGAAAAGCTGTCAATCGACATGGAGCGGCTTCAGCACAAGCGCGATTGGATGGTGCGCGAGCTGACCGCGATGGGCTATACCCTGCACGCGCCGGAAGGCACGTTCTATCTGCTGCCGCGCTCGCCGATCCCGGACGACTGGCGCTTCGTGAGCGTGCTGGCCGAGCATGACATCCTCGCGCTGCCGGGTACGGTGGTGGAGATGCCGGGGTACTTCCGGCTGTCGCTGACGGCCAACGAGGGCATGATCGAGCGCGCGCTGCCGAACTTCGCCAAGGCGCTTGAAGCGGTTTAGCGGCGGCACGAGACAGAGGAACCGCAGAGGCTCAGAGGACACATAGACGGTGGTGTGGTACGTAGGGGCTCATGAGTCGCCCCTACGGATTACCCGCCATCTCCCGCGGCGGGTGTTGCGGTAGCAGTTGGCATCGTACACGGCCATGACGAGATGCTGCACGACGACTGCGGGACAACGTCAACGATCTGTTGGACGTCCTGATCCCAAACCTCGTAGACGACATCGTTCAGCGTGACGTTCGAACCGCTCAGAATGAGATTCGGATTCGGTGCCCAATACGGTTCATAGAGCATTGAGTCCAGGTTGCTTTCAAGAATACGAAGTATCACACCGCTCGACGCGTTATGGAGAGCGACAACGGCGTGCGGTGCGGCCGTCGATACGCTGACGAACGTCGTCCCGTCCGGACTCCATACAACGGTCGCCGGCCCTCCTTCAGGGATTTCATGACTCCAGATCTCGGTCTGTGATGTGACGTCAAACATCCTCAATGTAGTCGCCAACTCATCGACTTCCGAGAGGATAAGTCTGCTTTGTCCAGTCGGGTCCCACGCTATGTCTATGAACGACATATAATCGGACCCGTAGTCGAATACAAGCTGTCCACTTGCAACGTCAACTACTTCGAGCCGGCTTTCCTTCGGATATTCGTACTCGGCCGAGTTGATAACAGCTAGACGGACTCCGACAGCATCTATTTGGGCCTCCCGCAATCTTCCACCAGCCATCGAATACTGGCCAATGACCTCGTAACCCAACTCTGTGACTTTCACAACGTGAGCACTGCCATATATCGGAATGTAGACAAACACATTGGCATCCGCTGAACTCCACGAGAATGACCTGATGGGGTTTTCATGATCCAGATGAACCCTAACCACACCGCCGCGATCTTCAATCGTGAGCGACCCGTCAGTTCGCCACGCGGCCAGCAGCGTACCCGCAGGATTCCAGCTTCCTCCAATGACATTGCCGACGATAGCGGCAGGCGTGACTGGCGGCGCGGTGGAGGGGGTAGGCGTCTGCGGGGCTTGCGAATACGTGAACGTCGTCAACCCGCTGATGGCCAACAGCACCGCCAACAGTAGTGGCCCGGCAGCGCGAACAATCCTCGTCATCGTGGATACCTGCCCGTGAGGTCTGGTCCGATGAGATCTTACAACCGGCCCGTGTGAGGAGGGTGGAGGATGAGCGGGCGGTTCATCTGTAGCGTAACGCCGTATTCCGATCGTCGACCATTGCCGTCGGTATGGCGTGGGGATGACGGTTGTCATGACTCGCCGCTGCGCGCCCGTACCCACCGCCAACCCGTGAGATTGCGCTCGCCTTTTGTCTACTTTCCACAAAAAACGTCCCGTGACTTTGGCGCTCCGCCCTGATGAACCCCGTTCCGCCCTGTCATACACTTGTATACGTAGGCAGGAGAACGTGCATTGTACGCCCTTCAACCACAACCCCGCAGCACGCCCGACCGTTTGGTCACCACGCACCTCGAGATGAAGTCGCCGGAGCAGCTCCGCGCCGGCTTCGCTGAGACTCCGGGCGTGGAAGTGCGCGTGCTGACGTCGGTGGATGTGGATTTCTACCGCGCGCTGTACCGCTCGGTGGGCGAGCAGTGGAATTGGCGCGATCGCCTGATTATGAGCGACGAAGAACTCGCGGTGGCGCTCGACAAGGCGGAAGTCAACGTCCTGTACGTCGACGGCGAGATCGCTGGGTACGTCGAATTGGCCGATCAGCACGACGGCAGCACCGAGGTCGCGTACTTTGGCCTGCGCGAGGCGTTCTTCGGCCGCGGGCTCGGCAAGCACCTGCTCAGCTACGGCGTGAAGAAGGCGTGGGAGAAGGGTGCCAACCGCGTGTGGGTGCACACCTGCAACCTCGACGGCCCGCAGGCGCTGAAGAACTACATGGCGCGTGGCTTCGAGGTCGTCCATGTCGACGAAGAGCCGATGCCCGACCGTTATAAGTAATGCACAAGACTCGCTGAACAACCTGCCCAAATGCGGCATCGCGCAGCACGGATCCCCGTGCTGTTTTGATTCTCGTCCGGGGCGCTGCCCCGTACCCCGGCAGGGGGATCATCCCCCTGCACCCCGCAACTTGCGATTTCGAACGGCGGACCGTTCGAAATCGCAGATGAGCGGGCAGCAAGCGCATTCCCCTGAGACGCAGACGCAAATCCCGACACGGCGCTCAAACACAGCAAGGTATCGCATTTCTGTGCTGCCTTGGCCGCGATTGCATCGCGCTCGCGTGATGCAATCGCAGATAAGGGAGTCCAGAGGGGGCGTAAGCCCTTTGGAGAATCCCTTCTCTTCCCTACCTACGTGCAGACAGCAGCAGTTCGCCGATGCGGGGGGCGTCGCCGGCACTCATAAGGATCACGACGTCGCCGGGGCGGGTCTGTTCGATAAGCAGATCGGCGGTGTCGTCGATCGAGCCGCTGTGGCGCGTGTTCGGATGGTGTGCGCCGATCGCGGCGGCAGCGGATTGTCCGTCGACACCGGAGACGGCGGCCTCGCGCGCGGCGTAGATGTCGGTTACGAGGACTTCGTCGGCGTCGGAGAAGGCACGCGCATAGTCGTCCAGCAGCGCGGCGGTGCGGCTGAAGGTATGTGGCTGCCAGACGGCCCAGACACGTCGCCCCGGATAGCGCATGCGCGCCGCTTCGAGCGTCACGCGGATGGCCGTGGGGTGATGCGCGTAGTCGTCAATCACGGTCAAGCCGCCGGCCTCGCCGCGCACTTCGAAGCGCCGGCCAGTGCTCTGGAACGACTCGAGCGCGCGTGAGGCGATCTGCGGCGATATGTCCGCACCGTAATGCGCGGCCAGCAGCGCGGCGGTGGCGTTGGCGGCGTTATGTTTGCCCCATTGGGCGAGGCGAAGGTGTGCGCTCCAACCCGCCTGCGACGTGATATCAAAGGCCATCATGGCGTCGGCACCGATGGTTGGCTCGGAGATGCGGACGTGGTTGTCCGCGTTGAGGCCGTAGGTGAACGTGCGTCCGGTGTGATGCGCCGCGAGTGCCAGCGTGCGTGGATCGTCGCCGTTGACGACGAGAATGCCGTTCGGCGCGATCTTGCCGATGAAGGTCGCGAATGAGGCCGTCATGTCCGCCTCGGTGGGGAAGAAGTCGGGGTGATCCCATTCGGCGGAGGTGATGACGGCGACGGCCGGCGAAAGCCCGTGGTACATGTGGTCGTATTCGTCGGCCTCGATCACGAAGTGCTGCCCTGCCCCCACGGCGGCGTTGGTGCCGGTGTTGGCCATCACCGAGCCGACAATGTAACCGGGCTCCAGCCCTGCCTCGCGCAGGATATGCGTGGTCATGGCGGTGGAGGTCGTCTTGCCGTGGGTGCCGGCGATGGCAAGCACGTCCAGTCCATCGAGCAGGGCGGGCAGGAAGTCGCGGCGCTTGTAGACCGGAATGCCGGCCCTGAGCGCCGCCTCGACCTCGGGGTTGTCACGTGCGGCGGAGGTGATGAGCAGCGCGTCGGCACCAGCGATGTTGGCCGCGTCGTGGCCGATGGTGACCTTCACACCGTCACGGGCGAGGGCATCGGCCAGCGGGCCGGGCGACCGGTCGCTGCCGGTCAGCGTGTAGCCGCGTTCGAGCAGCACGCGCGCAATCGCGGACATGCCCGTGCCGCCGATGCCGACGATATGCAGGCGCAGATCGGGTGTGAGGTTCATGGTGTGTGACTTAGGCGGAGGTGGCTGCCAGCACCAGTGCGGCGAGCGCGGCGATCAGCAGGAAGGTCGGCGCGCCGCCCCCTAGCCCGCCGGTCAACAGTACGACCGGGTTCATCCCGAGCGCAAGCGCGGTAGGCGAACTGGCCGACGGCGCGATGATGAACGGCGACAGCGGATACTCGTTGATATCCATGAGGAACCACGCCGTCCCGGCGATCAGCCAGCCGTTGATGCCGCCGAACAGCAAGCCCAACCAGCTTGCGGCAGAGTTGAGCTTGAATACGACGCGCCGTCCGCGTTGATAATAGGCCGCGGTGCGGAAGCCGTAGCCAAGGTAGACGATCAAGCCAAAGATGACGATCTGCACGATAAACGTGAGTTCGCGGCCCGCGCCGGTGAGAAACGGAATGCTGCGCAGCAGCACGTCGGCTTGAATCAGCAAGTACGCGCCGAACAAGGCGGCAACCAGCACCGGCGTCTCGCGCCGCCACCCACGCAGATACCCCGCGATGGCGGTCATCAGCGCGGTCAGCCACATCAGCGAAGACAGTTCAATCACACTACACCTCGTCCGGCAGACCGCGCGGCCCGCCGCGGCTCAGATCAGGATCAATACGATCAGGAACGCGACGATCACCATGCCCGACAACAGCGGATCAAGCCCGCCCGGGCCGCCAGCCAACACATACAGCGGAAGCCACTGCACGAGATTTGCGGCATCCGAGCCCGCCACCGGTGGCCGTATGAACGGGCTGAGCGGGTAATCGTTGATCACCATAAGATACCACAACGTCCCCCACACGAGGTACCCGTTGAGGATGCCCATGAGCAGGCCGAGGATGCGTGTCTGCAGTTCGTCGCGGCCCTCCGGCGGACCGGTCTGCTGGGCCTGCTTGACGTCGCGCCCGATCAACGCGCGGGTTTGGTAGCCGAAAAACACGATCACGCAGAACACGATCGCCTGTACGATGAAACGCGTCGTGGGCGGCGTATTGGCCAGTAGAGTCAGCCGCAGCAGGCCGTCGAAGCTGTGCAGCGTGAACAGCGCCAGCACGATGCCGGCCAGCGAGATAACCTCTTTGTTGAAGCCGCGCTGAAACCCGATCACGGCGAAAATCGCGATCAGGATAAACAGCAGGACGTGAAGCTGCATCATGCGGCACCGCCTGCCGCACGGCACGCATCGGCCAGCCCGGGGGTCATCGCGGCGCACCCGCCTTCAGCAGAAGCTCGGCGATGGCCCCCGCCGCGTCGTCTTGACGCAAGGCGAGCGCCGCCGCACGCATGTTGGCCAGCTTGCCGGGAGCGTCGAGCAGAGCGCGCACAGCCGTCGCCAAGTCGCCCAGCGATTCGTCCGGCAGAATTTGCGCCGCGCCGCGCTGCGCGAGGTAGTCGGCGTTGACCTTCTGATAGCGCCACGCATGCGGGTACGGTACCAGCAGCGCAGGCAGCCCGAAATACGGGAGTTCGCCCAGCGTGCTTGCCCCGCTGCGGCATACGCACAGATCGGCCGCGGCCATCGCCAGCCCCATGTCGTCGTGAAGATACGCGTAAGGATGATACCCCGGCGTGCCGCGCGCCGCCTCTGCGCGTTCGGCGTCCAGTTCGCCCGTGACATGGATGATCTGCATGTCGCCTTTGGCCAGCAGGTCCGGCAGCGCGTCGATCAGCCCGATGTTGATGCTACGCGCGCCGCGGCTTCCACCAAATACGAGCAGAGTCTTCTTTGACGGATCGAGGCCGAAATGCTCGATAGCTTGGCGACGCTGCGCCGCCGCCACCGACTGTCGCAGCGGGTAGCCGGTCACGACCATCTTGGATGCGGGCACGTACTGCGCGGATGCCTCGTTCGTTACGGCGATGTGCTTGGCGAACGGCCGCAGCACCTTGATCGACAGCGCCGGTTCGATGTCCGGCAAATAGATGACGATCGGAATACGGCGCAGCCACGCGGCAATCGCTACCGGCAGCCCGACCCATCCGCCGGTCATCAGCACGACAGCGGGCTTACGCTTGCCGAGCACGCGCCACGACTGAACGATCCCAACCAGCGTCTTGAAGATGCTCGTGACGACCTTCAGCGGATTGACGCCGTGGAGCGGCCCGGCCTGTACTTCGTCAATCGAGTCCAGCGGGACGTTCGATTTGTCCAACAGCGGGCGCTCGAATCCGCCGACCGTGCCGACAAACGCGATCGTCGAGTCGGTCGTGATATGCAGCAGGCGCTCAGCGACCGCCAGTGCTGGATAGACGTGTCCGCCCGTTCCCCCGGCTGCGATCAGCAGACGCACGTTGCCCCCTTCGTTCCGCGGCAAATTCGCGCACGTTGTTCGCACGCTGCACACTCAATATCAACCCGACGCCGACCAACACCGTCACCATCGACGACCCGCCGAAGCTGATAAACGGCAGCGCGATCCCCGTCGGCGGCACGAGCGCGAGCATCACCGCGATGTTGAGCAGCGCCTTGGAGATGATCCACAGTGTGATGCCTGCCGCCAGCAGCGCGCCGAACGGGTCGGTCGATCGTCGCGCAATGGTCAGGCCACGCGCGACAAAGATCGCATAGAGGAGAACGACGAACGCCGCGCCGAGGATGCCAAACTCCTCCCCGATAATGGCGAAGATCGAGTCGGTATGCGGGGCGGGGAGCGCGTTGTTGAACTTCTGTTGGCTGAGGCCGAGCCCCACGCCTGTCCAGCCGCCGTTGGCAAAGGCTACGTACGCCTGAAACACCTGATAGTCGGCGCGGGTAATGTCGCCGATCGATTCGAAGAAGACGGTCACGCGGCCTTCGGCGTAGCTAAGCCCACCACCAAAGACAACCCCGAGACCAATGATGCCGGCGATGCCGGCGATCACCCCGATCTGGATCAGGTCGGCGCCGGCGAGGAAGAACATTAAGCCGCTGACGCCGATGATAATGACGGCGGTCGAAATGTCGGGCTGCAAAATGACGAGACCGCTGATAATGCCCAGCAGCACGGCGAACGGCAGTAGGCCGTAAGTCAGGCTTCGCACGCGGGTGTTCTTACTGCTTAGCCACGCCGCCATGTAAATGATCATCGCCAGCTCGGCCAGCTCGCCCGGTTGCAAGCTGCCGCCGATCAGTGAACGGCGCGCGTTGAAGACGTCGTCACCGAACAGCAGCACGGCGATCAACGCGGCGACCGTGCCAAGCAGAATCACGACCGACAGCCGGCGTATGCGCCGATAGTCGAAGACCAGCACGAAGCTAAGCCCGATCAGCCCGATTCCGATGTTCCGTGCTTGTTCGAGCGCCTTCTGCGCCGGGTTGCCCCACTCGCTGTACGACCAGTCGAAGGTCGTGCTGTATACCATCATCAGGCCGATCGCCAACAGCAAGCCGGAAATCGCCATCAACGGTTTGTCGAGCGTCTGCAAAAAGGTCTGCGTGCGCTCGTTCTGGCGCGACATCGTGCGCGGGCGCGCGTCGAACGCCGGCGCAGCGGCCGTGCTGCGCGGCTTGCGCACCGGGGTCGGCGTCGAGGTTGTGCCTGTTTCATCGATGAACTGCGGGTGAGTCTGTTCAGCCATGTGCGCGTGTGATCCCGACCGGCGCGGACGCGCCCTCTCTGTGGGATTATACCGGATTATGCGGGTGCGGTCAGTGAACAAACCTGTAAACCCGGTGAGCCGCTATTGAGACATCGGCCGCGGCGGGCTAGAATCACCGATGGTTTGGATTACATTAAGCGAGATGCACATGGCCTTCTTGGACAAGAACGAACGGCAGAAACTCGCCGAAGAGCTGAAAGACATCGGGTTTCGCCCGGCCAAGGGCAAGCTGCGCCGGATGGATCCGCAGAGTCGCCTCGCCTTCTACCGCAACGTGCAGACGGTTGGCCGCTGGGTGACGCGCTTCGACCTGAAAGGTCTTGGCACGCGCGTGACCTTGGTCGAGAAGCTGGCCGAAAACGAGCACAAGAGCGGCAAGATGACCGCCGACTACGAGCTGGTCGAGGTTATTGTCGAGCCGACGCCGGAAAACAAGACCTAGCTGATTTGATATTCTGTCCGGGGAGAATCTCGATGACGATTGCGCTTCCGGCGGCCGTGTGCCGACAGGTGTGTTCCTAATGCCTGATCCTATTCGCGTTTTACACTTTGCCGACTTGCACATCGGCGTCGAATCATACGGCCGCACCGACCCGGATACCGGCCTGTCGACGCGCGTCATCGACTTTCTGCGCCGGCTTGACGAGGTGGCCGAAGCGGCCCGCCAGCGTGACGCCGACCTGATCATCTTCGCCGGCGATGCCTTCCAGACGCGCACGCCCAACCCGACCTATCAGCGCGAGTTCGCCCATCGCATCCTTGATCTGAGCGCGATCGCGCCGGTTGTGCTGCTGGTCGGCAATCACGATTTGCCGCCCGCCGTGATGAAGGCATCGAGCATCGAGATCTACGACACCCTGAACGTGCCGAACGTGTGGGTCGCCGGCGACTACGACAGCCGCATCGTAGAGACCAAGCGCGGGCCGGTCTTCGTGGCCGCCGCACCCTACCCTATCCGCGCCCGCTTGATGGAAGACGAGCGCACGCAGGGCAAGACGATTCGCGAGGTGGACGAGCAGCTTCAGCTCACGCTGGCGCGTGTACTGGACGACCTCGCCGAGCAGGCCGACGCCCATCCCGGCCCGCGCATTCTGACCGGCCATTTCACGGTCAGCGGCGCCGCGCTGGGCAGCGAGCAGAACATCATGCTCGGGCGTGACATCGCCGTGCAGATCGCCGACATCGCCGACGACCGCTGGGACTACGTCGCGCTGGGACACATCCACCGGCACCAGAACATGACGCGCGACCGCGCCGACGTGCCGCCGGTGGTCTACGCCGGCAGCCTCGAACGTATCGACTTTGGCGAGGAACGCGACGTCAAAGGCTACTGCTGGGCGGAGATCTCACGCGGGAAGACCGTGTGGGAGTTTGTGCCGGTGGCCGCGCGGCGCTTCGTCACGCTTGCCGCCGACCTGCGCCGCAGCGAACAGCCCACACAGGACGCCATCGCGCTGGTCGAGGCGGCCACCGTCCGCGATGCCGTGGTGCGCATGATCGTGCAGCTCACGCCAGAGACGCAGGCGTCGTTCAACGAACCGCTCGTGCGCGACTCGCTGCGGCGGGCCGGCGCGTTCTATCAGGCGATCCGCAAAGAGGTCGAAAGCCCGGAGCGTGCGCGCTTGGGCGGCAGTCCCGAAGGCTTATCGCCCGCGGAACTGCTCGACCGCTACCTGATCAGCCGGGATGTCGAGGCCGAGCGGCGCGAAGACCTACTGAAGGCCGCGGAAACCATCTTCCGAGGCGAATAGCGCCCGATAGCGCGGCGACAGCGCATCGGTAAACCGCACGACATCCCAGTTGTCGGCGAAGAATTTGCCGCCCGTCTTATTGACAAGCTGCAGCTTGAGCTTGACGACGCTCTCGTTGAGCAGCACAGTGGCGCTCTGCACGTTCGTCCAGTCGAAAGTGCCCGTTAGCGTCGTGCTCGGCGTGATCTTGACGGCCGCGCCGCCGTCGAGCTTCAGTTTGGCGATCACCTTCGCGTCGACGACGTTCTTGCCCTTGAGGTTGATCGAGAAGAAGATCTCGTCGTCGTAGATGAAGTACGGATCATCGACGGTCTGCTTGACCTTCGTCACCGTTACCCCGTCGTACTTGAGCATGACCGTGCATTCGTCATAGGGCGTGAAGGTTTTGTCGAAGGTGTTGCACTTGAGTTTGGCCTTGCCTTCGACCGTCCAATCGTCGGGCAGCTTCGGGTCGACCGTGTGCGATTCGAAATCCTGATTGACCGTCAATAGGCCGGGTGGACGCAGCAGGTCAAGTGCCGGGTCGACCTTGATTAGTTTGCGGGTCAACGTGCCGCTGGGCCGGGTGTCGACCACGTTCAGACCCTCGGCTTGCAGCGCCGCGACCAATTCGGGGATCGTGGCGGTGGGCAGCGCATCGCGCATGACGGCCAGCGCGCCGGTGACGTGCGGTGCCGCCATCGACGTGCCGCTTTCGATACGTGTCCCGCCGCCGAGGCCAGCCGACGTCACACTGAAACCCGGCGCCATCAAATCGACCTGTGGGCCCATGTTCGAGAAGCTCGCGATCAAGTCCGCGTCGGTGGTCGCGCCGACGGTGATGGCCGCGCTGATGCATCCGGGACGCGACACGCCGTCGACATAGCCGTCGTTGCCAGACGAGATCACGACTGGGATGTTCATGTTCACAAGCGCCTGAATGGCGTCGACGCGGGCCTGCTGCGTCTGATCCGCACCCACGTCGCATGCAGCCGTAAACTTGCCGGCGCCGAGGCTCATGTTGACCGCCGCTATCTTGTGCGCCAGCGAAAGCGTACCCGCGACGTGCTGCAATGCGCCGACCTGATCGGACACGTACGTGAAGACGTCAAGCGGGATCGGGTTGCCGAGGCCGTCGACACCCTGCGAGAACACTTGAATGGCGATGATATCCGCGCCCGGAGCAGCGCCGGTATAGGTCGCGTCGCTGCTGGCGGCGATGCCGGCGACGTGCGTGCCGTGGAAGCAGTCGCTGCCGCAGCGCGAGTAGTCCGCCGCGCCGGGGCCGAACTGCGTCTCCTGCGTATTGGGGCAGATCGAGCGCGACGCCGGAATATTCGGTGGGATAGCCGGCTCATCGCTGGAATAGCACGCCTCGTCCACCACGCGCGACCCGCCCATGCCGTCGCTGAAGAACGGGTGGTCGGCGTCGATACCGTCGTCGAGGATCACGACTGCCCAGCCCTTGCCGGTCAAGCCGGCATAGCCGCTGCCGGTGCCACGCGCATGCGCACCGTCGATCTCGATGCGCGGCAAGCTGCTGTCGAGGTGACGGTATTCGCGTGCGTCAAGGCTGATTCCCAACACGCCCGGGGTCGCCGCCAAGCCTTCGAGGGCGGCGCGATCAGCGCGCAGGGCCATGTATGGGATCGTCCACTCGGCGGAGTTTGCCAGCAGATGCGCCACGCCGCGCGTGTTCGCAAGCAGCGCGAGCCGCGTTAGCTTGACCTGATCGGCGCTGGGCGTGTCGCTGCGGCCTTCGTTCGGCACGGCGAAGCGCACGATCACGCGTGCGCCGCCCGGTTCGCTCGCGGCGGCGAGCACGGCCGGGTCGAGCGGGCCGATCGGCGGCGGCAGTGGCTGTGCCGAGGCTGCGCTCAAAATGACGGTCACGAGAAGGAAGGCGAGCAGACGTTTCATCGCGGGATAGACTCCGGAAAGCATGACATATCGCGGGACTCTAAGTGTACGCCATTATCGCAGCCCCGTGAACGAACGCTGAGGCTCCGCTTTCCGCACGCCGCCCATAGGCGCATGCGGGTACCCGTTGTTACAATGACGAGCTTACTGTCGGCTGGCGAACTTCTACGTATCGTGACGACGACACAACCACGCCGCCGGGTCTTGGTGACCGGGGGCGGCAGCTTTCTTGGAGATTACATCGCGGCGGCGCTGGTGGCCGAAGGCGCCGACGTGACGCTGCTCGTACGCCCCGGCGCCGAGGACCATCTCGGCGGCTTGGCGGAGCGCGTGCGCTGGTCGACGGCGGACGTGTGGGACCCCGCCAGCTTGCGCGGACGAGCGCGTTCGCACCAGTGCGTCGTGCACACGGTCGGCAGCTTGACGGCCGATCCGGCGCAGGGGTTGACTCATCAGCGGCTGAACTTTCTTTCGGCGCGCAACGTCATCAATATGTGCAGCAGCGACGGGGTGCCAACCTGTATTCTGTTGAGCACCACGCGCGCACCGTGGCTCAACCGCGGCTACGTGCAGGCCAAGCGCGAAGCGGAGGAGTATGTCGGGCGGGTGGGCGTCAGCGCGCTGATCGTCCGCGCGCCGTTGATCTACCGTCGGGGCGCACCGCGATCGCTGTTCTGGCGGCTGGTGAGCGGGCTGCGGCACGTTCCGATTCTGGGTTGGCTGCTCGGGCTGAACCGTGTCGCACCGATGCCGGTTGACGTGTTAGCACGCGCCGTCGCCCGCGCCGCGCTCAACCCGCGTCAGGTCACCAAGTCGATCCTGTACGCGCCCGACCTGCGCCGGATGAACACGCGCGACGAACGGCGGGGGCGCGGCCCGGGGATTTCGGTCGAGAACGTCCCGCCGCCCATCGACGCGCTGGACGACGTGCCAATCGGGTTCTCGCCGCGACAGTCCTAACAGAAACGGGGCCGCCCAGTTGGGCGGCCCCGCGTTAGTTTGTCATCTATGTCGCGCGGGTGGGCTATCCTTCGGTCGGTGACAGCACGCCGTACGCGCCGTCGCGCCGCTTGTACACGACATTGACCTGCCCACTCCCCACGTCGCGATAGAGGAAGAACGTGTGGCCGAGCAGTTCCATCTGGTCGATCGCTTCATGTTCGTCCATCGTAACGACCGGGACTTGCTTGCGTTTGACGACCTCGATCGGCTCGAATTCGGCGGCGGGTTCGTCGGTCACGGGCAGCATCTCGGCGGTCTCAAGTTCGGCCAGCGTCATGCTGAAGCGTTCGCTGCGGGTGCGCATCGCCTCGCGCTTGCCCTTGAAGCGCGCGATGCGGGTGTACATCTTGTCGAGCGCTTCGGTAATCGACGCTTCGATGCCGTCGTGATTGAAGCCGCGGGCACGTTCTTCGGTGCGCAGGATCGCGCCGCGCTCATGCGTCAGCGTGACCTGCGCGATCACCTCATCCTCGCCACGTTTATTCTCCTGTCTAGTGAGTTCCAGCCGAATCTCGCGGATGTTCGGCAGGTACTTCTTGAGCCCCTCCAGTTTGCGTGTGGCGAATTCTTCCGTATCTGATTGCAGTCGGAAATTCTGGCCGCGAACCGAGAGCTTCATGACGTAACTCCTTCTATTTTTGATCACCCGCTGACGACAGCCCACCTGTCGTCAGAGAAACACACAGGGGCGCTCGGTGTGTCCCCGCGCGCCCCTGTGGAGTTCTACACGTTGTACGCTCCCTAATACCCCGACAGGAACACGTTCTTCACCTGAATGATGGCCGGCCCGAGCAGCACGATCCAAATCGACGGGAAGATCAAAAGCACCATCGGGATCATCATCTTGATCGGCGCCTGATGCGCTTTCTCCTGCGCACGCTGGCGGCGCTTCACACGCATCTGGTCGGACTGGACGCGCAGGATCTTGCCCATGCTCACACCAAGCTGGTCGGCCTGAATGATCGCTGCCGTGAAGGCGTTCACATCCGGGACGTCCATGCGCTCGGCCATGTCGCGCAACGCATCACGGCGCTGCTTGCCAAGCTGGATTTCCTTCAGCACACGCCCAAACGCCAGCGACAGGTCGTTGTCCCACTTCTCGTACACCTTACCCAGCGCCTGATCGAAGCCGAGGCCCGCCTCGACGCAGATGACCAGCAGGTCGAGCGCATCGGGCAGCGCGCGTACGATCAGGTTCTGACGCTTCTTGATGCGGCTCTTCACCGACGACATCGGCAGCATGTAGCCCAGCAGGCCGAGGCCAGCCGAGTACAGGAATGCGTTCAGCGGCGCAGGGTTGCTGATGCGCAGCACGACGAACAAGATGATGCCGGCCACGAACAGCGCGATCATGAAGACAATGCGCGACGCGAAGAAGGTCGCGGGTTCGGTGGTCATGCCGGCCTGATCGAGCAGTTTGCGCGCGGTGTCAAGTTGCGATTGCGGCGTGAACCGCGTAAGTATCGCCGCAAACGTGCGCACGACCGGCACGATCACGCGGTCGCGGAACGACAGCGAAAGCTCGATCTTCTCCAGCGAGTCGGGGACGTCGTCGATGCCGAACTGCGCGAGGCGCTCCTGCAGCGGGTCGCGCCCGCGGCTGTCGCGCAGGGCGACATACCCGAACGCGGCGACGACCAGCGCGAAGGCGATAAAGCCGACTCCTATGAGGACACTGGGTTCCATGAATCCTGCTCCTTATGCCACAAGAGCGGCCTAAATGTCGATGTCGACGATCTTCTGGATGGCGGCCGAACCGATACCGATCAACGCCAGACCGATACCGATCATCGGCCACCCGCAGGCGCGGTCCTCAAACATCTGGTTCATGTATGCCGGGTTCATGGCGCGCAGCAGGAAGCCGAGGCCGATCGGCAGGAAGCTGATCAGGTAGCCGGTGTAGCGCCCCTGCGCCGTCATAACGCGAATTTCGCCCTTGAGCTTGATGCGCTCGCGGACGGTGTTCTGAATGACGTCGAGGATTTCGGACAGGTTACCGCCGACTTCGCGCTGAATGTTTACGGCCGTCACCACAAGGTCGAGATCTTCCGACTCGACGCGTTCGAGCATGTGATTGAACGCTTCCTGCAGCGGGATGCCGAGCTGCATTTCCTGCACGACGCGCTTGAACTCGGTCTTGGTCGGCTCCGGCGAGTCACGGCCGATGGCGTCCATCGCCTGTGGCACGCTGTAACCGGAACGGAGCGCGTTGACCCACAAGCCGAGCGTATCCGCAAGCTGGTTCTCGAACGTGATCAGGCGCTTGCTGATGCGCCGCCCGACAAGGATCCGCGGGAAGAAAAACCCGAGACCGGCGGCGAGAATCGACGGGATGATGTCGCCCCGGAAAATGATAAAGTACGCGGCCGCAAAGAAGCCGGCCATCGACAGAAACTGCGCTACGAAGAATTCGCCGATCGTAAGGCGAAGGTCGGCACGTGCCAGTTGAAGACGCCACTTCTTGCCGAACTTGCTGCCTTCGAGGTTTTTATCGAGACGGCGTGTCAGTTGGCGTCGATCGCGCCGGCCAGCCTCATCGTCTTCTAGCTCATCGGTGGCGATGATCGGCTCGTAGGTATTCTGGGCGGCCAGCGTGCCTAAGCGCTGATCGACCAGTGCTTGGCTGCGGCGGGTTGCGAAGACGCCGACGACCAGCACCAACATCGCAACGACAATCGACCCGACGAGGATCAGAATCTCTGGACTCATACGCTAATGCTCCCACCTCGTCCTGCTTGTCTGCATTGTATCGCGGTTCACGCGTATTGACTATAAACGTACGACAATGATTCTCGTGCTGCAGGCGTTGACCGACAGCCCGTGTGTGTGTCAGTCGGAGAGCAGGTCGATCAGATCGGGGTCGGTGGCCTCGCGCACGACGACCTGCGGCGTCTCATGCCATGCGGCGCAGGCGCGCAGAGTCTGCCGCAGTGCCTCCACCAGCACGTCATCTACGACCGTGTCAGGCTCGAGGTGCAGCGACTTGACCTCGAAGATGCCTTCCTTGCGGTGGGCCTTGGGGTCAAGCCGGCCGACCAGCCTGTTATCGTGGAGGATCGGCAGGGAGAAATAGCCGTACTGACGCTTGTCCGCAGGAAAATAGAATTCGATGACGTAGTCGAAGTTGAACAGGTCGCGCATCCGCCCGTAATCGGACGTCACCGGATCGAACGGCGAGAGCAGTGTCGTCTTGGAGCGCGGGATATCCCCCGCCGCCGCGGCTTGGGTGCGCGCGAGGTTGTTCGGGTGCACGTAGCACGGCGTTTTCCAGCCCTCGACCTTCACGGGAATCACGCGGCCGTCACGCTCCAGCCGCTTGAGCGCTTCCTTCACATCCGCGCGCTTGAAGCGGTAGAAGCTGCCGACCCAGTCCAGTGTGGCAACGCCAAGCGCTTCGATGGCGTTCAGCGCGAGCTGATCGTGGGCCTGTTCGCGGGTGAGCTTGGGCAGCGAGTCCGCTTCCGGATAGACATCCTCGCGCAGGCCGTAGATACGCTGGAACTTCTCACGCTTGCGGACCATCAGCACGCCGGCGTTGAACAGCGCCTCGAGCGCCTTCTTCTCGTCTTTGTGGTTCCACCAGTCGTTCTTTTCGCCGTCGGTGCGCTCGAAATCGGCAGAGCGCGCGGTCCCGGCTTCGCGAATCCGGCTCAAGACCCGCTCGACGACTTCCGGGTTCTTCTTGATCCACGCCTCGGGACTGAGAAACTCGACCCAGCGGCTTCCGACGCGGTACAGCGGGTAGTCCTCGATCGGGATGAAGCTCATCGCCCGCGCCCAGAACTCGAACAGCGCACCTTCTTCGAGCAGTTCGTCGAGCCAGTTGGGGTCGTACGCGCCAAGCCTGCTCCACAGCACGAAGTACGGCGCGCGAGCGACCACGTTGATGCTGTCGATCTGCAGCGCGTGCAGGTGGCGGATGACAGCCAGCACGTCATCTTTGGTAGCCGGCGGCTGAGGCGTATCCACCAGTCCCTGTGCCGCGATCATCAAGCCGCGCACTGCTTCGAGAGATAGAGGCTCCATCTTTCGGTCCCGCGCTCCATGGCGAACGATGACGGGCGAGTATATCGAACCGAACGTTTGTTCGCAATCCGCCGCCTGTGATGGCTAACGCGTAACTATGTGCGTTATCCTCATACGTAGAGCAGTTTGGAAACTCTGGGAGAGAGGGTCTCATGCTTAATCCACAGCGCACATTGGATGAACTCAAAGACCTGCGCAATCTGACCGGCGACGAGAACGGGGCGCAGCGCGTCGCGTTTACCGAGACGTGGGCAAAGGCCCGGGCGTGGCTGCGAGCGAAGCTCGAGCAGCTTCCAGTCGAGGTCGAGACCGATGAGGCCGGCAACCTATGGGCGACCTTGCGCGGCGAATCCGACAAGGAGATGCTGATCGGCGGCCATATCGACAGCGTGCCGAATGGCGGTTGGTTGGATGGATGCCTCAATACGCTGGCCGGGCTGGAAGTGATTCGCAACATCGTCGCGACAGGCGTCAAGCCGCCGGTCACGGTGCGTCTGGTCGATTGGGCCGACGAGGAAGGCGCGCGCTTCGGGCGCAGCCTGTTCGGGTCAAGCGCGGCATCCGGCACGATGGTGCCCGACGAATTGCGTGCGCTCAAGGACAAAGACGGCGTCCTGCTCACTGACGCCATCGCCAAGTACGGCATCCGCCTCGACAACATCCTCGACGCACACAAGCAGCTCAAGAATGCCAAGGCTTACCTCGAGCTGCACATCGAACAAGGTCCGGTGCTGCTCGACCGCGACGAGGCGCTGGGCGTCGTCGTGGGGACGTTTGGCGTCGAACGGCACAGTTTCCGCTTTACCGGTCAGGCGGCCCACTCCGGCTCAACGCCGATGCACAAGCGCCGTGATGCGTTGGCAGCAGCGTCGAAACTCGCGCTGGTGATCCGCGAAATCGCCAACCGGCATGGCGGGGTGTGCACGTGCGGCCGGGTCGATACGCGACCGGGCATCGTGACGTCGGTCGTCGCCGAGTGCGACATCACGCTCGACCAACGGCACATGGACGCCGACGGGCTGGCGGCGATGTGGCGTGAAGCGCGCGAAGCTGCCCAGCGGTTCGCCGAGGAAGAAAAGTGCGAGGTGACGTGGAGCAAGCTTTGGCAGATCCACCCGATCCCGTTCCACCCGCAGCTGCTCGACTTCTGCGAAGAGGCCGTGCGCGAAGTGACCGGCACCGCCCATCGCCTGCCAAGCGGCCCGCTGCATGACGCCGCCGAGGTCGCCCGCGCCGGCGTGCCGACCGTGATGATGTTTACGCAGAGCCTGCACGGCATATCGCACAACAAGATTGAAGACACCAAGGAGGAGCACATCCTCATGAGCGTTCAGGCGCTCGACAAGCTGGCCCACAAAACGATGGCATGGGTCGCCGCACAGTAAGGCAAGGGTTGGGGTTCGGGGCGGCGTTCGCGCTTGCGGGCCGCCCCGGTGATCGTGCAGAGGAGGCCGCGATCGCGTATGTGCTGCCCGCATTGTGAGAACGCTGACGATATCTTCGATCCCGGGACGGCCAGCGCCGATCTGGACGACTACCGGCGGTCCGGCCCTGCGCCGATGACCGCGCGCCTGCTCGATATCCTGAAAGCCGCCGGTGTCACCGGACTCAGCCTGTTGGACATCGGCGGGGGCGTCGGTGTGATTCAACACGAACTGGTCGCCGCAGGCGTAACGAACGTCACCGGCGTGGACGCCTCACGTGCGTACCTCAGCGCCGCGCGCAACGAGGCCACACGGCGCGGTTACGCCGATCATGCGACGTACCTGTTTGGCGACTTTGTCTCGCTGGCCGATCAGGTGGCTGACGTGGACATCGTGACACTCGATCGCGTGATCTGCTGCTACCCTGACGTGACCGCGCTCGTCAACGCGGCGGCGTCCAAGGCGCGCCGCTATCTCGGTGTCATCTATCCGCGCGACATCTTGCTCGCCAAAATCGCGATCCCGTTCCTGAATTTGTGGTGGCGGCTGAGAGGCCGGACGTTTCGCAATTTCGTGCATCCCAGCGCGACCGTCGACACCATCGCTGAATCATACGGCCTGCGCAAGATTGCGCAGCACGACGGCGTGATGTGGCAGTTGTCGGTCTTCTCGCGGGGGTAACCCGTCAAACACAGGGCTTGTCCCTACTCGCGCGGCATGAGCGGCTTCTTTCTCGACACATACCGCCCGGCTTCGCTGCGAAACGCCACGGCGAACCGATTCCATCCATTGATGAGGACGATCGCCAGCGTGAGATCGGCCAACTCCTGATCCGTGAAGTGCGGACGCACGGCTTCATATACGGCATCGGGAACATGATCTTCAGCGACCAACGTAAGCGCTTCGGTCCATGCCAGCGCAGCACGTTCGCGCTCCGTGTAGAAAGGCGCCTCACGCCACGCGCTGAGCGCGTAGAGCCGATGTTCGGATTCACCTAACGCACGCGCGTCCTTCGCGTGCATGTCCAAGCAATATGCACAGCCGTTGATTTGCGAGGCGCGGACCTTGACCAGTTCGATCAGAAGCGGATCGAGGCCGCAGGCATCGACGTGCCGCTGCAAGGCATACATCGCCTTGATCGCCCCGGGACTTGCTGCGCCATAGTCCAATCGTGATGCCACCGTGAGCCTCCTTTCCTGCGCCGACCGTCGTCATCGCGATGTCGCGCAAAATCACCAGTCACCGGCATACTGGATGTCGTAGCCAGACAGTGCGACGGCCACATAGCCGTACTTGAGTTCGACCAACTGGCGCATGTGCAGCAGGTCATGCGCGACCCACGACGCCAGCACGTCGCCTGCGCGAAAGCCGAACCACTTCGTGAACGGAACGGCGGTCGCCCAATCGGCGTCGGCTTGCGTGCGAAGCCATTCCAAAGACTTGCACCGCTCGTCCGCAAACTGCGCCACGAGTTCGCCCAGATTGCGCTGGTTGTAGCCGCGCTCGAGGATCCACATGCCCGGGTCGTGGGGGATTTTTGGCTGGCCCTGAAACGTCGCCACGATGAACGGGTGGAAGTCTTCGCGCTCCTCGTCGACGAGATGCCCCATTACTTCGAGGATCGACCACTGATCGACGTCCGGCTTCCAGCGGGCGTGATCGGCGGGAATGCAGGCGCACAGTGCCTCGATCGTCTGCCCGTTGATCGTCAACTGCTCGACACAATACGCGAAATCCATCGCTCAAGCTCCTTCACAAACGCTTTGCAAGTGGTTTGCACCCCTTGACCCCATACCTGCGAATGAGGCGCGCATGCGCGCCTCATTCGCGGATTTCGGAGTCCAGAGGGCGTAAGCCTTCTGGCAGGGCTTGGGGCAGCGCCCCAAATTCCTCTCCGGTGACGACAAAGGGCGACCCGCAAGCCGCCCTTCCTGAGAAGTTATGTATGGAAACGCAGAAGCGGTCCTAACGGCGCTGGCCCGTGCCGAAGATCTGCGGGGGCAGCACGATGCCGGCATCTTCCAGTCGATCCATGAACTTCGGGCGTAGGCCGGTCGCGCGAATGCGGCCGATGATCTTGCCCGCCTCGAAGCCGATCTGTTCGAACTCGAACAGGTCGGACATCGTGATCATGTCGCCTTCCATACCCTGTACTTCGGAGATTTGGGTGATCTTGCGGCTGCCGTCACGCATGCGGCTTTGCTGCACGATCATGTCGACTGCGCCGGCGATCTGTTCACGGATGGCGCGCACGGGCAGGTCCATACCGGCCATCAGGCACATCACCTCGAGACGGCTGATGCTGTCGCGCGGGCTGTTGGCATGCAGCGTGGTGAGCGATCCGTCGTGGCCGGTGTTCATGGCCTGAAGCATGTCGAGGGCTTCGCCGGAACGGCACTCTCCGACGACAATGCGGTCGGGGCGCATACGCAAGCAGTTGACGACCAGATCCTGAATGGTGATTTCACCCTTGCCTTCAATGTTGGCCGGGCGGCTTTCCAACGTGACGACGTGCTCCTGCTGGAGCTGAAGCTCGGCCGCGTTCTCGACCGTGATGATGCGCTCGTGGCCGGGGATGAAACCTGAGAGCACGTTCAACAGAGTCGTCTTGCCTGAGCCCGTACCGCCGCTCACGATAACGTTCAGGGCGGCGATGACGCTGCCGCGCAGGAATTCCGCGATCTCAGGCGTCATCGAGCCGAAGCGAATCAAGTCCTGATAGGTCAGCGGCTGTTTGGAAAACTTACGAATGGTGATCGTCGGGCCGTTCAGCGCCAGGGGACGGATAACGACGTTTACGCGCGAGCCGTCCGGAAGACGCGCGTCGACGTACGGCGAGCTTTCATCGACACGGCGGCCAAGCGGCGCCACGATACGGTCGATCACACGCAGGACGTGATCGTCGTCGTCAAAGGCCACCGGCGCACGTGCGACGTTGCCTTTGCGCTCCACGAACACGTTCTTGGGACCGTTGACCATCACTTCCGTGATCGTGTCGTCGGCGAGCAGCGGCTGGATGGGGCCGAAGCCGAGGATGTCCGCGACAATCGCCTCGAACAGGCGCTGGCGTTCGCTGCGGCTGAGCACCATACTCTCTTCGGCGAGGATGGCGTTAAACAGTTCCTCGATGTGAGAGCGAATCTCGTTGGGGCGCTGCTTGTCGAGCTGATCCATTTCGGCCAGCAGCTTGTTCTGCACGCGAACCTTGAGGTCGGCCTGCGTGCCTTCCGCTTTGGCGCGGTTGGGATCGCCGGGGCGCTGTTGGGGTACTACCGGACGGCGCTGAACTTCACCGCCGCCTTGCCCGCCTTGCCCGCCCTGCCCGGGCTGTTCAGGGGTGCCGCCGCCACCTTTAGTGTTGATGCGCTCAAGTAACGACATTGTGCTTAAACCTCACCACTCTGCGGATGGACTCCGCGTTTTCGAAACTGAACCTGCCTATCGGTTCGCGTCTAGGTTCGGCGGAACAGGCCGCCGCTCTTCTTCTCGTCCTTGAGGTCGGCCAGCACTGGCGCGCCCTCGCCGCTCAACGTATCTTCCAGAACTTTGGCCATGTCGTACAACTGCTTGACCGGCGGCTTGCTGCGATCACGCTCGGCCAGTGTTACCGGTACGCCCTTGAGAATTGCGGCCATGATCATACGTTCGTCGACGACCGGGATTTCGACGCCGACCGGCCGCTTCAGAAACTGCTCGATCCGGTCGCGTGCCAACGTCGCACCGCGGCGGTCGCGCTCGGAGTAGACTTTATTAAGTACCAGCATGGTGCGCAGCGGGTCGTATTCGAGCTTGTCGAACAAGTCGAGAACGAACTTGGTGTTCTTGATCGACGGCAGCGACGGCGTGGTGACCAGCACGATCTTGTGCGCGACATCCATCAGCGCCAGATTCACGTCATTCAGCGCGTGCGACGTATCGACCACGATGTAGTCGTAGTTGTTGCGCACCTTAGAGACGATCTGAGCAACCACGTTGGGGCGTTTGTACAGCTCCTCGGCCATTTCAGGCCGCTGTGGCGCGATCAGCACCTTGAGGCCGCTCGGATGAGTCGCCACGACGTTGTCGAAGTGCTCGGGGTCGAGGTCGTCGGCGTCCTGCGCCATCTCCACCGTCGAGATTTGCGACTGAATGGCGAGGAACGTGGCGACGTCCCCGAACTGCAAGTCGGCGTCGACCAACAGCACGCGCACGCCTTTCTTCATCAGGCTGGTGGCGAGGCCGGTGGCGATGGTGGTAATGCCGACGCCGCCCTGCGGGCTGTACACCACGATGATGTGACCGGCGCGTTCGCCGATGCCCGTTTCGAGCGCTGCCGCCACACGCGCCGCATCGGCCGGCGTCATAGCCGACGACATCTCGTACTGCTTGCGGATCGGCTCGTGGTTCTTATAGACCGTGCGGATCGTGTTGGTCAGGTCGTCGATGTTGACCGGCTTGGCAAGGAAGTCACGCGCGCCGGCCAGCATCGCGCGGCGCATGTAGTCGGCGTCGTCTTGGACCGACATCATAATCACGGCGGACTGCGGCACGCTCTTGTTGATCATGGACGTGGCTTGCAGGCCGTCCATGTCCGGCATGTTGATGTCCATGATGATGATGTTCGGCTTGAGCAGCTGCGCCTGATCCAGCCCTTCACGGCCGTTGCTGGCAACCCCAACCACCTTCATGTCGCTCTCGAACGCAAGCAGCTTCTTGATGTTTTCGCGGGTCTCGGGGATGTCATCCACGAGCAGAATCGTGATCTGCTGCAGTTTTGATTCTCCCGAGCCCTTGGCATTGGAACTCATAGGCTTGGTGTTCTCCTGCTGCGTACGGAAGTGTGGGTTCTGCGCCTAATTGTATCCGAAATCGGATCGTGTTGAGTTTAGACACATTGGCGAGTTGCGACAATCATACCGCAAAAAAGAAACCGCCGAGTTGAATTCGCAAACTCAACCCGGCGGCAGATATCTGAGACGCGCTGTGCGTTACGGCGTCGTGGGTGCGGTGGTGACCGTGTCGCGTAGGCTGATGGTGTTCGACGCGACGAGCTGGCGGATCGAACGGATGGCCGGTTCGATCGAGTATGGCAGCTTACGCGGCAGCACGATACGGTACTGATCCATAATGTAGTCGAGGTCGACCTGCCGCACGCTGGCGATACCGGTTTCATTGGCCGGGCGCAGCGCGAAGGTGATGGGGATCTTCGCCTCGACGTAGTACGCCAGAACGACGGCTTCCTGCGGCGACACGGCAATCGCGACGATGTCCGGGCGCGGCGGGAGCGGGGTCGGGGTCGCGTTCGTGCCGCCGATCGGGGCCGGCGCAGCGGTGGGGGCCGCCGCAGGCGCTTCGGCGCTGCTGGCGCGGAACAAACGGCCATTGCGCGGGAAGTCGCCAACGTTCACGACCAACGCGTCCTGAATGGTCATCTGCGTGACGAGGCGCGGGCGCGGGTCTTCGCTGGGGGCGATAATCACCGGAAGCTGCGAGATGCCGACGTTGCCAAGCGGCACGGGCAGCGAGTCCGTACGGCCGTCGACCGGGGCCAGCACTTGATAGCGCACGCCGCCGTTCTCGACCGCCTCAACCGAGATGATGCGGATGTCGTTTGGCAGGGCAGACTGGAATTCCTCGTCGATGTCGAGGAACAGCAGCGACGTGATGATGTCTACACGATCGCCGGGCTGCAGCGCATAAGCGGCGCTGGTCAGGCGGTCCATCGGCAGCGCGACCATACGCGAGCCGGCAGGAATAACGGCCGCAGCGTCGGAACCGGTAGCGCCGAGGTCGGCGAGGTTGTCGGTCAGGTCGCTGGTCTTGACCGGCGACTCACGTTCGATGTCGTAGCGGGAAATGGCGCCGATGACCAATTCGATATCGGTGATCGCGCTCAACGGGGCATACGGCTCGGGCCATGTGCGGTAACCGACAACGTCGGCGGTGATGAGTTGACCGCGGTTGATCTTCTGCACCGCGACCACGATGTCAATGGTCGGCAGAGGGGTGGGCATCGGCGTAATTGTCGCTTGCGGCGTGCTGCCGGGCTGCTGCGCGACGACTGTCGGCGTGCCCGGACCAACCGTGACCTGCGGCGTTGTCGGTTGGTTCTGGCGGCTGATCACGAACGCAGCGATTGCGCCTGCTGCGACAATCAAGAGCGCCAGAACGAAAATGATGCGTCTGCTCATCCATGCCTCCCCATACGTGGGCGCGTAGCGACTACACTATAGCGCGCCCGTCCCCCAAGACCAAAAAAACGTGTTGCAAAAGAACTAACCTGCAGGCAGCTCCAGACGCACCTGCGTGCCTTCCTCGCTGCTTTGGACCAAAACGGTGCCGCGCACCAGCTCGAACTTGTCGCGCATGGTGATGAGATCGCGCATGCGCGCGGTCATCTTGCTTTCGTCGCCGGCTTCCATGACCAACGTGTCGAAGCCGCGACCATCGTCCTCGACCAGCACCTTGATCGGGTCGCCGGTGATGTCCATGCGCACCTTCACGTTCGATGCGCTGGCGTAGTCGCGGGCGTGGACGATGAGTTCCTGAATTCCGCGGAAGATCAGGATCTGGCGGTAATCTTCCAAGCGCCGTTCTTCGCCCACGACATCAAACTCGATCTCGAGGTCGCTGCGGTCCTTGAAGCGCGATGTATAGCGCTTGAGCGTCGGCAGCAGGCCGAGGTCGTCCAGCATCATCGGGCGCAGGTCGAAAATAAAGTCGCGCACTTTGCTCAGGGTCGACTTGGCCGAATCCTTGAGGTTGCCGAGCTCGTCGGCCGCACGTTCGGGATCGCGGTCGAACTCACGGCTGCAAATGTCCGCCTGCAAGATAAAGTTCGTCAGCGACTGGGCTGGGCCGTCGTGCATCTGACGGGCAAGGCGCTGACGTTCCTGCTCCTGCGCTTCGACGATGCGCTTGATGCTGACGACCGCCGCTTTCGCGCCGCTGTCGCTGTCGAGGTCTTCCGCGGAAATGTCAACCCCACTGATGCGCCCTGCGATGGTCTGCAGCAGTGTGAGCTGACCGTTCATCAACTCCAACCCAGCCTGAAACCGCTCAAGCTGGCCGCGCATGGTCGCCAGCCGCTGGCGGGCTTCCATGGCGGAATCGTAGCGGTCGCGGATGTCTTCACGGGGGGTCGTGTCGATGTTTTGACGCATGGCCACCAGACCAGCCGCAATGTCGGTATTGCGCTGCTCTTCGCGGTCGACCATCGTCTGCTGTGTAGCGATCTGCGACTTGATCTCGTTGATTCGCCGCTTCAGGTTCCCCAGCTCATCGTTGACCATCTGAATGAGCTGCTGTTTGGCGTCGGTAGTCACATTGGACGGATTGTCAAACATTCAGGAATCCTGTAGGCAAACGTTACCGGCTCACCCAACCATTACGGAGGGCCGTAAGGGCTGCTTGTGTCCGATCGTTGACATTGAGCTTGGTCATGATCGATGTCATGTGGTTCTTGACGGTCTGTTGGCTAATGCTGAGATGCGCGGCGATTTCCTTGTTGCTCATCCCCATGGTGAGGCAGGTGAGGATTTCCAACTCGCGCGGGCTGAGCGGGACGTAATGGCCGGTGGACGTCTCGCGCGAACCGCGACTCGCTTGCTGAACCTGCGAATTCAGCCACGTGTCGAACTGCTCGGGGGACAAGATCTGGTGGTCGATCACGTAATTGCCGCGGCTGACGGCCTCGATGACGTTGATCAACTCCACGGGGCCAATGTCTTTGGAGCAGTAGCCGTGCGCGCCAGATCGCATCGCGTACAGAGTCTGATTCTCGTCGTGGTGCGCTGTCAGCAAGATAATCCTTGAAGGGATGCGCTCCTGCTTGAGCTGGCGCGTCAACTGAACACCGTTGATGTCCGGTAGGTTGACGTCCATCAAGACGACGTCGGGCCGGTAGTGGCGGACGCCCTGCATACCGGCAAGGCCAGTCACAGCGCGGCCGACAACTTCCATGTTGCCCGCCATCTCCAGCGCGCGCACAAGCCCATGCTGGAATATCTCATGATCTTCGATGATTTGAACGGTGATCGACTTGGCTCGCAGTTCCATTGCGATCACCTCCTTTTCTGTTCGCTTACCGACGAGACAACGAACGCACCTGACCCTAGTACGGGCAAGGTTCCCCGTTAGAAAGCAGTATAAACCTAAGTTGAGAGTTCATGCAATAAGGGACGGCACAGCGCGAAAACTGGTGTCAGATCGTTCCGAAATTGGTGATTCAAGTGGTTGACAAAACGGTCTTTTTCGGGGAGAATAAGAACATGCGTTCTAAGCGCCAAACCGTCCATGGGAGGGCAATTTATGAACCTGATCGTGCAGCGAACCATTAAGTTTGGTCTCGAATGGCAAGTCGTCCTGCCCGATCAACCCGACCGGAGCCGTTTCTCACACAGCGAGTACGAGCTGCCTGACGACCCATTTGGCGACGAATGCCCTACGCAGGAGGCTGTCATCTTGCCGGATTTGAAGCCGCGCAAGGTGGTTGTGCGGCGGTAGCCCCCTACCGTCTGCCTCATCCATACGAAAAGCCCCGTGCTGCTGCGCCCAGCACGGGGCTTTTCGTTTATTCGATTGACTTGGAGCGATCAGTCAGGTTTACCAGCCCGGCGGGGGCGGCACCGGCAGCGCGCCGGGCAGCAGCGTCCGCGGCCCAACCGCGTCCAGCATGAGGCTCACCTCTTCGATGTACACCTTGCCTTTGGCGCTCGCGTGCTTGATCTGCACTTGCAGCTTCTCCACCGGACCGTCCGGGAAGATATTCAGCGGCGCGACCGGCGCGTATGCACCATTCTGAGTCACAGTACGCACGAACTTCTCTGTGGCCAGTCCGCTTGCGTCGGTGTAAACCACCTTGACCGTGAACGTCGCGGTCGGGTTGGGTTTGGGGGCATAGAACTGAGCGTTGAACTGCAGCGAGTCGCCCACCGAGATCGCATAGTGTGCGGCGTTGAATTTCTGCTTGATCTGCGCGTTTTCACCCACGCCGCCCTTGAAGCGGAACGCGTACGACCCGCCGATACCGTCGCCAGCGCGGATCGAGTCGTTGGTGAGGTTCTTGCCGATCCACGGCGTCAGGTTCCCGGTGTCAAAATCGCCGTTGACCACAAACTCCGTCGCGCCGCGATTGACGCTGAACAGGATCGGCGCGTTCGACGCTTCGACATCGCCACCCGGTGTGCTGGCTTCGACTGTCCACGCGAATTGGCCCCCGTCAAGCAGCGCCTGCTGTGGCCCGGTCGGCGTGTAAGAACAGGTCGCGCCGCATGACCCCGACAATATCGAGCTGGTGAACACCGGCCCGAGCGGGGTGTCCTTGACGTTCGTGCTGACCTTGAACACCGAGATGTCGTAGGCGGTAGCGCCCGTCAACGGCTCCCACACGAACGTGAGTGATGCCACGTTCAGATCACGGATCAGCGTGCTGCCATCCGGCGAAATGAGATCGAAGCTATCCTGCGCGCCTGCCAGCGGAGCGAATGCCGCCGTCAGAATCACGGCTATGAGCATGAGGGTAAGGCGCTTCATGGGTGTGCTCCCTAGATTGTTCCGACAAGGATCGCCGCGCACGTGACGCCATGCGATCCAATGGTAGACTCTATTGTACGGATTGCGGCAGATTTTCCGAGGCCGACCGGCGTTGCGTCAGGATGGCGGCGGTTTGCGGTCGGTCGGGGCTGTGCTAGTATCGCCCGTCATGACTCACATGCGCCCGCTCGTCGTGATTATATTGTTCGCTGTCTTGACGGCGTGTTCGCCGCGTCCGGCACCGGATGCCGGCACCGGCGTGCGGTTGCTGACCGACGTGACCCTTGCCCCGACCACGCCGCCGCCCACAGTGACGGCGAGCCATACCCCGCCGCCCGATGCGACCGCCGCCCCCACCGAAACGCCGACTCAGAACGTGGAACGCGTGTCGCCGCTGCAGATCGTGACTCAGCCCGCCGACGCCGTGCTAGTCACACCGACCCTGCCCCCCAGCAAAACCCCGTCGCAAACCCCGACCTCGACGACCACGCCGACCGTCAGCCCGACGCCGACGGTGACCGTCACCGCCACGGCGACCACCTTGCTTTTCCCGACGGTCGTGTTTACACCGATTCCCGCGGTCGTCATTCAGCCGGTCGACGAGCTGTGCCTGAATCAGTGGGCGTTCATTCAGCCGCCGCCGTCGGGTTGCCCGCTGGCGCCCGCGACAGTCGGACAAGGCGTCTATCAGACCTTCGAACGCGGCCACATGATCTGGGTCGGACAGCAGGATGCGATCTACGTCATGTTCTCGGACGGTCTTCAGCCGTACTGGCGGCGCTATGTCGACACGTTCGACGAGAACATTCACCCGTGGGACGACCCGGCCCGCAACAGCGATCCGGCGCGCCCGCCTAACACGTGGCAGCCGTGGCGCGGCTTCGGCAAACTGTGGCGCGAGGCTCCGCCGGAAGAAATCCTGAACCGGGTCGGATGGGCCACAATGGAGTGGGAAGAGCCGTACAGCGTCAAGATCGTGACGCGCAGCGACGGCACGATCTTCGTCAACGACAGCCTCGGCCGCGTGTTCATGCTGACGCCCGGCGCAGGCTGGACGTACTACGCCGGATTTGCGAACTAAAGCACCTCTAATCCACGGCGCCACAGTTTACATTCAATTTACAGGTTGCCAAAAAACAATCAAAACTGCGCGACTAGTGTAGTGGCAGTGCAAACGTGTAAAGGAGAGCACTACAGCCATGAAACGTATTCGCGTTCTACTGATTGTGGGGGCGATCGCCGCGGCCGCCCTCGGTGTGGCCGGCTTGGCCGCCGCTCAGGATGAAGAAGCGGCACCGACGCCATTCTTCGGCATCACCTTCGACGCGGCGGATGAGGGTGCCGTCGTGATCGACGTCGTATCCGACAGCCCGGCGGAAGCCGCTGGCATCCAATCGGGCGACATCATCACCGCGATCGGCGAGACAGCCATCACCGCCGAAACGCTGCGCGACACCGTCTTGGGCTACGCCGTGGGCGACACCGCCAGCGTCACCCTGCTGCGTGACGGCGAGGAACAGACCGTCGAAGTCACCTTCGCCGAGACTCCGGCCGACATCACCATCCGGCGCGGCCCGGGCTTCCAGTTCCGTGACGACCGCGGCGGACGTGGCCAGGGCGACCAGCCCCGCTTCGAATTCCGCTATGGCCCGGGCGACGGCCCGATGTTCGAGCTGTTCTCGGCGCAGCGCCCCATTCTGGGCGTGACTGTAACGGACGGCGAGGGCGGTGCGCTGGTGGCGGACGTCCTCGAAGGCAGCGCGGCTGAGGCCGCTGGCCTGCAGGCTGACGACGTCATCACTGCAATCAACGGTGAAGAGACGGCAGACGCCCGCGCAGTCATCGAAGCCGTGCGCAGCGCATGGCAGGATGCCGAAGTCGGCACCGTCGAAATCGCAGTCACGGTCACCCGTGCCGGCGAAACGGTCGAACTGACCGCCAGTGTCGAGAAGACCGAGGCTGTCATGGTCCCGAATCTGGAAGAACTGATGCCGATGATGCCCGAGATGTTCGGCCGGCGCGGGTTCGGGTTCGGCCACGGCATGATGATCGTCCCGAACGAAGCGGGTGACGGGTTCGAGTTCCGCGTGCCGTTCACCCCGGCCGACCCCGCCGCCCTGACCCCTGAGGCGACCGCAGCGCTCGAGGCGCTGGGCCTGCGCTTGGTCGAGCGCGAGGACGAACCGGGAGTATACGACCTGTTCGTCCCGACCGACGCCATCCAGCTTGACGGGTTCGACTTCACGATCCCCGGTATGGAAGGTACGCTGCCGGTTCCCGCCGAGCCAGCCACCGAGGACGCTTCGGCTTAGTTCCGGCCTGCGTCACGAATCAAAAGAGGGCGGCCCGATGGGTCGCCCTCTTTGCGTCTTTCGCACGTCGCTACGCGGGGTGCGCTTCGCTGTCCGTCTGCTTGACCGCGACCGTGCCGGACGTGTCGCGCGAGTAGAACCCGATCCGATCCTTGATCATCTCGAACCCGGGCTTGGGATTGTTGTACACCCACGCGATGTTCTGCGCCTTCGCTTCCGGGGTGTCGAGGTCGATCCAGAAGCACACGCCCTTGTAGGGGCAGGTGTACGTACGCTCGGTGACCTTGAGATGCGTCATATCGACCACAGACGGGTCGAAGTACCAATTGCCTTCGAACACTTGGGCGGTCTGATCGGCCGGGCTGCCCTCGGCGATTACGGCATCGCTGTTCTTCTCGCGGATGATAAGCGGCATTACGTTCAACTCTCCACACCAGATGGGTCAACAAACGGACACGCGTCCATCTCCCCTGACGGAGGGCCGAAACATCGTCTTACGGCTCAGCCGGTGAGTGCGTGCTGAGCGTTCGCGAACGGCGTTCTCAGAATATCTAGGTCCTTGTTCGTAAGTCGAGAGATTCAGCCTCTCATTTTGCTCAGCTAAACGAGCGATAGGGCATGGCGTCCTCTCAGCACTCAGCACTTTCAACTTCTCGCTTAGTCGGGGGCTGCGGTCTTGGCCGACTGGATTCGAAGTTGTTCGAGCAGGCGCTGGTACGTCTCGTGCTCCGGCACCCGCTCGACCAGCGTTTCGGTCAGCGCGATCGCGTCGTCATACTGGGTCAAGCAGGCGTGGCAAATCGCCAAGTTGTAGAGAGTCTCCGGCGCGTCGCCGTGAGTCTCGCGCGAGCGGTGGAAATACGGCAGCGCGTCCTCGTAGAAACCGGCGCCGCTCAGGAGCGACGCACACGCGAACGCCATGTCGTACGGTTCGCCGATTTCGTAGTAGTTCTCGTACGCCTTGTGCGCAATGATGCGCAGTTCGTCGCGCTGAACGTGCGTAGTCGACTCGAGCTGCGCGAACAACTCGGCGAAATGGTGCAGCATGACGTGCGGGTCGTAGCCGGAGAAGCGAATATGCGCGATGATCTCGTCCGGCTTGACACGCTCGGTCTGTCCCGGTCGAGCGTACACCTTCAGGTGGTAGAAGTCGTCAGGGCTGAGTTCCTCGGCGTATTCAACATACGCCTGCCGGGTCTCGACGTAGTCGTCGGGCGATACCGGACCGGTCAGCGCGCAGATGTCGATGGCGATGGTCGTGTGCGAATTTGTGATGATGTCACCGCCCCATCGGCGCATCATTTCGCCGAGCGCGTGGTAGTTCACCATCAACGAAAAGCTGCCGTGCAGGTTGAAGAACGGCTGATGGCGCTGCGACGCGTCTTCCCACCGGTGATACCCCTTGTCAGCGGTTAGCAGCAACAGCCTGCCGCCGGACAACGCGTTGAGGTGCCGCAGCACCTCGAAACCCGTAATCGGGAACAACACCCACGTGTCGTCGCCGATCTCGGCGTACGGCTTGAGAACGGCGTTGTAGTCCGGGTCGGAATAGTACGTATCGACATCGGCAGGGGCGAGTTCAAATCCGAGCTTGAGGTTGTCCAGCCCGGTTGACTGCTCGCCTTCCTTCACCACCCGGTTGACCTTGACACGCCCCTCGTAGAACGTGCCGCCCTTGAGCGCAAACGTATCCTGCGGCAGGGAGTCAAAGAAGTAGTTGGCGAGCACGACCAGCGGATTCGCCAGTTCTCCCGGGTTCAGCGTCTTGCCCGACGCGCGCAGGTGAATCGGCCCCGGCTGTGTCGCGTCGAATGTCGCGAAGTCGAGCTGTCCGGCGTCCACATACGGCTTTAACGTCGGGTGCTGCTGCCAGAAGCGGACGTTCTCCTCGGCGAAGTCGGTGATCACGTACGTGAGTTTGATGTCCCGCAGCGCCGACTGCGGGAAGAAGGTCAGCCACTTTCGCAAGAATCCGAACGCCAGCCGGCCCGTACCCGCGCCCAATTCGACGACATACACCGGCTCGGACCGGTCGATCTGGTGCTGCCAGTCGCGCAGGAAGCCGTATACGATTCGTGCGTACGCTTTTGCCAAGAACGCGTTGTTGGTGACGACGTGGGGAACGCGGTCGGTCTTCCACGCTTTGATTCCCTCCCCCGCGTAGTAGTCGCGCTGAAGCTGCCACAGGATCGACTCCGACAGTCGCCGAGCATCCTCGACCAAGATACGCTGTTCGCTCATTCCCCACCCCAAGTACTGCCGCGAATTTGCCGGCGCACAGTGTAGCGCATTTGGAGTGTTCAGGAGTCGGGGGCCAGATGTCAGGAATCAGGGGTCAGAAGGCAGCGGTCGCTTCGCCATCTATCACGCATCACAATAGAAAATGGGCGACCCGTGTCGAGCCGCCCGTCCGTGCGATTGAAGCTGAATGCGCGTGCTACTCGCTTAGGTGCGCCTCGAGGAACCACAGGCGCTTGTCGAGATCGCGGCTGACCTCGGTGAACAGGTCTGCCGTGTTCATGTCGCCGGCCTCGTCGGCAACGTCGATCGCCTTACGGACGAGGTTGGCGGCGGTGCCGTAACGGTCGGCTAACGCCTCCGTAAACGCCTTGGCACCGCTCAGGTTGAGCGGGAACTCGGCGAGGCGGCTGTTGGCAGCAGCCAAACGGGCAGTGCCGAGCGCCGTGCCACCCAGCGCGGTTACGCGTTCGGCGACCGTGTCGATGTGGCCGTCCAGCTCTTCGGCAAGTTCGTCGAACAGCTCGTGCAGCGCGATGAACTCCATGCCGCGGATGTTCCAGTGGGCCTGCTTCGCGTGGCTGTGCAGATCGCTCAGGTCGGCCAGTGTCTGGTTCAAGAGATCGATCATTGCTTCCCGCGTCGACTGAGCCAAGTCATTGCGGGTCTGATGAAGACGAACGTCATTTGCGATAGCCATGTTGTCCTCCAAATAGGTGGAACCCAATACTCATACTCTATAGACGCTTAGGGGCGGCAAGGACTTACACGGTGTGCCCTAGAGCATGACGAGGCCGAGCCTGCTGCCACGCACGACCGCTTCGGTACGGCTTTGCGCGCCCAGTTTGGACAGAATCGTGTTGACGTGATACTTCACCGTGTTGGCGCTGATCTCGAGCCGGAGGCCGATCGCCTTGTTGGTCAGGCCTGCGGCCATCAGCTGCAGCACTTCGACCTCGCGCGGGGTCAGCTTCTCGACCGGCGTATCGTCGTCTGCGCCGCTGGGCAGCAGCGTGTCGGCGAGGATCGGGTCGAGGATCGTCAGGCCGGCGCCAAGCGCGGACAGGGCGTGGGCGAGGCGGCGCGGGTCGCCGTCGCGCAGCAGAAGGGCGAGCGGAAGGCCGATCGGTACCGCCGCGGTGACGCTGTATGCGCTGGCGGTATCCGGCAGCAGAAGCAGCGCGGGCGCGGTCAACGTGGTAAGTGCCAGCGTCCAGCGCGCCGGATCGTAGCCGAGGTCGAACACCACGGCGTCGGGGTGATACAGGTCCAGATCGTCGATCAGGCTCTCGGCAGGCGAGGTCTGCCCTGCCACGTCAACATCGACGACGTCGGAAAGCAGGGCAGCAAGCCCCGCGCGGGCGAGGACGCCCTCAGCGATCACAAGTATGCGCATCGGCCGTTAGTGTCGCACACCTGTGTTAGAGGCGCGTTGGCAGCCTTGGTCAGGCGCGCCGTTCGACGATCAACTCGTCAGTCTCCGCCTTGCGGGCGTTGGCGAAGTTGCGCTCCTCCCCGATGATCTGGAACCCGCACTTTTCGAGGACGCGCCTCGAGCCGAGATTGTCCTTAGCGACACGGGCATAGATCGGGCGCGTCCTCTGTATGTCCAGAAAGGCAGTAAGGCCGGCGGTCGCTATGCCCTTGCCCCAAAACTCGCGGCCGAGCCAATAGGCAACCGAAAGACGGCCGAACAGCGTAAAGCTGAGGACGTATCCAGCCAGTTGCCCGCGCCATTCGATCGCGCGCAGCACGATGTCCTTATTCGTAAGGAGCGAGTTCCAGTGGGTCATGTAACCGGCCCGATCGGACGGATCCTCGAAGGTGAACGCCGACATCCAGTTCGCTTCGGCGTCCAACTGCTGCTCAAACAAGATCGGGAGATCATCGGCTGTCACGGGGCGAAGCACCACATCCGGCAGGTTCGACATCGTTCGTCTCCAAAATGCGAGCGATTGCCGCAAGTATATCGGACGGTCAGCGGCGCTCAGCCGGAGATGCTGCAAAATCCTTGCTTGTCTGCTACACTTGAAAGATTGTTCTATAAAGGAGGTTGATTGGCACGTCGTCGCAGCCGCAGTCAGAGCCGCAGCGCGCAGGGCAGCTACCCTCGCCGGAAGAGCCAAGCTGAGGCGCGCGTCGAACACATTACGTGGGCGCTGCTCGTCGTCGTATTCGCCATTCTCAGCCTGCTTCCCGACGGTCTCGATCTGCCCAACTGGGTAGCGCCGCTCGCTGGCGCGATCATCTTGTTTGGATCGGGAATCTACCAGTACACGCGGCGTTGGCGAGTATCACCGATCGTATGGGTCGGCGGCGCGTTGATGGCAGCGACCGTGTTCTATGGCTTGCAGATCAACCCCGAGCGTGATTTGATTGGATTTTCGTTGTTGGTGTTCGCGGCCGTGATCGCGTTCGGCGTGTTCACCGGCGAAGGCTGACATCGAGACCGCGGTGTTTATGGATAAACAACGAACTCCTTCCGATAGTTCAGACATCTTGGATACCGCAAACGACTCCAACCGTGTGTCCATCGAGGAATGCCGCAAGCTGGCGCTCCCGTTAGAAACGCGCGTGCTTGCCGGCGAGGGCTTGCTGAACCGGCCGGTGGTGTGGGCATCGGTGATCTACCCGCCCGACGACCCCGTACACAAACAGGTGCAGAACGGCGAACTCGTATTCGTCGCGCCGCTGGAAAGCAACACGATCCGCAAGACCACCGACATCGAACTGGTGCGCTGGGCGTCCGAGGCGAAAGTCTCGGCGCTCGTATTTCATGAGGCGGTGTCGCCGTCGGCGCTGGCCGAAGCCAAAGCCTACAGCATGCCGGTGCTGCTGCTGCCACCCAACAGCCGGCCCCGCATCGTCGAGAAGTCGGTCATTTCGCTGCTGGTCGACCGCAAGGGCCAACTCGAGCGGCGCGGGCAGCAGATCTTCCGCCAGCTCACCGAGATCACCGCGCGCAACGAGGGCTTGTCCGAGCTGATCGAGGCCATCGCGCGGCTGACCAACAAGGCGGTCGTTCTGCAAGACAAACGCCTGCAGACACTCGTCAGCAAGCCGCACCCGCAGTTGGTCGGCACGTGGGACTCGATCGAGAGCTTCATCTCCGAGCCAAAGCACGTCCCGGTCGAACTGCAGGATCGGCACCGCGTGACCGAGATCGACACGCCGACCGTCATGCAGGCGATGAGCCTGCCCGGCCTCGCCCGCCTCGTCGCGCCGGTGATTACCAATGACATCGGCCGCGGCTACTTGTCGATCATCGGCATCGAGACCGACCTCGACGAGATCGACGCGCTGGTGGTCGAGCATGGCGCGGCCGCCTGCGGCCTCGAAATGGCGAAGGCCAAGGCAATCAACGACACCGAAAAGCGCCTGCGCGGGACGTTCCTGGAACGCCTGCTCAACGGTGACGTCAGCCAGCAGGAAGCGGTCAAGCAGGGCGAACGCTTCGACCACGACATGCAGCTCCCGCACATCGCGATACTGCTGGCGTGGCAGGGCGACAAGGCGCCGTCTGCGCGCCGACTCGAAACGCTCGTCAACAGCGTGATCTCGGCCCAACGCTCCCCGGCGCTGGTGTGGCTGCGCGAGCCGGAGAATCAGGTGCTGGTGTTCCACGCGGTCAACGGCGATCATCCGATCGACTCCAGCCTCAAGTTGGCGCGGCAAGTGATCGACGAGATCCACCGCCAGTTCCCGCACAACAAGGTCGCGACCGGTCTCGGCCAGCTTGCCCGCGACGTCGGCTCGTGGCGCGTCAGCCACCGCGACGCGTCGCAGGCGCTCGAACTCGCCCGCCGCTTGCAGACCGAGACGCCGCTGTTCATCGGCGACCTCGGCGTGTATCAGCTCATCCTCAACCTGAGCGACCGCGAGATGCTGGCGCAGTTCTGCCAGACGACACTGGGCGCACTGCTCGACTACGATCAGCGCCAGAACGCCGACCTGATCAAGACGCTGGAGGCGTTCTTCAACTGCCACGGCAACCTGAGCCAGACGGCCGAGCAGTTGATCGTGCATCGCAACACGCTGCTGTACCGCATGAACCGCATCAACGAGATCGCCAGCATCGACCTCGACCGGCCCGAGACGCGGCTGGCCCTGCACCTCGCCCTCACGATCCGGCGGCTGTTGAGCCTGAGCTAGTTGCCAGGTAGCAGTCATCAGTATTCAGGATTCGGGCCTCAGTTGTCAGGTATCAGACGTTAGTCAGCGTTGAATCGGTTCCGACAACACGATTATCCCGCCGTGTGGTAGGGACGCGATACATCGCGTCCGCCGGTCCGCCCCGACGTCGTACAATGGACAGGACATATCCTGTAACGACACCTGGCGACTGCCCACAACCCAACCGCGAAATCGTACCGGTCGGCTGAATCGGCTAGAATGGCGCACGTGGCGTCGATTGTGGAAGTGAGGATGTATGCCGACGGATTACGAGGCGCTGTATCGAGCGCAGCGACACGCGTTGGGCCAACCGACCAAGGCGTTCGTCGAGTTCTTCAGGCGCTACGACAAGACCAGGGCCGACGTGCTGGATGTCGGCTGCGGTCAGGGGCGTGACGCGCTGTTCATCGGCCGCCTGGGCCATCACGTCGTGGGTGTCGATCTATCCGAAACGGGAGTCGCGCAGCTCCTCGAAGATGCCCGCGCTGAGGGACTGAATATCGAAGGGTTCGTCGCCGACCTCCGCGACTTCGCGCCGTCCGGAACCTTCGACGTGGCGGTCGTTGATCGCACGCTGCACATGCTTGAGGAATCGAGCCGTCTCAAGGTACTGGCCCGCGTCTGTAGCGCGGTGCGCAGCGGTGGTTACGTCCTGATCGCCGATGAGAAAATGAACATACCGTCTATGGTGCAGCTTCTCGAGTCCGATTCCGTACCGTGGTCTGTCGTGAAGCGGACGGGCGGCATCCTTTTCGCCCGGAAGAACGATCACCCGGAGCCGTAGCATGCGCCGACTGCTCATCCCCGCCTACCTCATCGCCTTGATGGCGTACACGCTGCTAGGCGCGCCGTCCGTGCCGTTCCATGGCGACGAGTCGACGCTGATCTTCACCACCCGTGACTACTTCGACCAGTTTGTCCGGCGCGACCTGTCGACCGAAGACCCGATGGTCGAGCGCCTGCGCCTGCTCGACGGGCGCGTGCAGAAGTACTTGGGCGGGTTCGCGCATCACCTGACCGGCGGCAGCGCCGAATCGCTCAACACGCCGTGGCTGTGGGGCGCGGACTACACGTACAACCGCGACAACGGCCACATCCCGGACGAGCGCCTGCTCACCACCCAGCGCATCGCCATCGCGCTCTTGCTCGCGCTCAGCGTCCCGGCGGCATACGGAGTCGGCGCGCAGGTCGGCGGACTGTGGGGCGGCGCGCTGATGGCCGCGCTGATCGCGTTCAGCCCGAATCTGCTGATCAACGGGCGGCGCGCCATGATGGAAGCGCCGCTGCTGTTGTTCTCCCTGCTGTCGGTGCTGGCCGGCCTGCGCTGGATCGCCGCGGAACGCCGCCGCTGGCTGTGGCTGATCCCGCTCGGCATCGGGGCCGGGATGGCGCTCGCCAGCAAGCACAGCGCCGTGCTGACGCTCGGCCCGCTGTTCGCCGGGCTGGGGCTGGCCGTCACGCTGCAAGGGCGTCAGCGCCGGCTGATCAGCCTCGCGGCCGGGGGCGTGATCGCACTGGCCGTGTTCTTCGCGTTCAATCCGGCGTGGTGGAGCGACCCGCTGGGCACGTTCGACGAGGTTATGCGCCTGCGCTCGGATTTGCTAGCCGAGCAAGTCGTCGCGTTCGGCGACTACGGCGATTTCGGCCTGCAAGTCAACGGCTATGTGACGTACGGGCTGCTCGATCAGCCTCAGTATTTCGAGGTCGCGGAATGGGGCACGTGGCCGCAGATCGTCGAGCAGATCGCGGCGTACGAGTCGTCGCCGTGGTCGCCACCGGCGTGGTTCAATGCAGTGCGCGCCGTGCTGACACTCGGGCTCGCGCTGGTCGGCGTCTTCGCGCTGATCCGCCGGCGGGATGGCATCTCGGTCACGGTCGGCGTGTGGGCTGCCGGGGCGATGCTCGCCGCGCTGATGATTACGCCGCTGGCGTGGGCGCGCTATTATCTGCCCGCGCTGCCGCCCTTGTTCGCACTGGCTGCGGCAGGGATCGGCTTGTTAGCCCGGAGGCGCACATTGACATGAACGACGACACGATCACGCGGCGCATCGCCGAGGGGCGCGCACTTGAGCAGGACGGCACCGAGCAGCAGGCGATCGACTACTTCCTTGCGCTGGCGGCCGAGTATCCCGACGACGCCATGGTGCAGTTCGAGACCGGCGGCGCGTACGACTTCGCGGGCTACGAGGCCGAGGCCGTGCCGTACTACCGGCGCGCGATCGCGCTCAGCCTGCCGGACGCCGTGCTGCCTCAGGTCGCCGTGCAGTTGGGCAGTTCGCTGCGCAACCTCGGCCAGCATGAGGCGGCGGTACAGACCTTGCGCGAAGGCGTCGAACGCTTCCCCGATCACCGCGCGCTTAAGGCGTTTCTGGCGCTGGCGCTGCACTCCGCCGGCAAGCCCGCCGAGGCGCTCGCGCTGATGATCCACATGACCGTCGATGCGCCAGAGTTCTACGAACGGTATCAACGCTCGCTGCGCCACTACGCGGACGCGCTGCTGGATTGAGCCACGAAAGGATCGCCTGCGCATTCCAATTCCCCCTCGATACGCCGAACGTCATTCGAAATTGATGACTGAAACCTGACGTCTGCCGGGTTCAATTGGCGGTTAACTCCGGGTAAACAGTACTTAAAGCCTTGGTGCCCCCGGTTGCGCTGAGGCGGAGGCTCTGCTACAATGCAAAAATCGTTTATGTAGCGGGCCTCATTTGCCTGAGGCCAATCATGTCGAGCCAACCGCCCGAACCCCTCCCCCGACGACGCTTAACTAGCGCCCTGCCTCCCCGCAGTCGCAAATCGTCATTCGCACGCCGCGCATCTCGCGGCTTTTTGCGTTTGGCGCCCGTCGCCGGCTAGCCAAGGATAATCCATTTGGACAGTGGCAGTACCATCCTACTCCTCATCCTCGCCCTGATGCTCCACGCCACCATCGTGCTGGCTAAGGGCGCGATTGCCAACGCAAGGCATAAGCGGATGCAGGAGCTTGCCGAAAACGGCAATTTGCGTGCTAAACGCGTGCTTCAACTCAACGCCCACCCCGAGCGCTTGCACCTGACGATGATGCTCAGCACCACCACGCTGCAGGTGATCATCGCCGGCCTCGCGTTGTCGCTGGTGGTCGGTCAGCCCGCCTCGATGCCGGAATGGCTTGCGCTTCTGCTGACCGGTGTCATCACCGTGCTGCTGACGCTCGCACTCGGCGATCTTGTGCCGGAAGCAGTCGCCACGCTGCACGCCGACCGCTTCGCGCTGTGGTTGGTAAACCCGCTTCGCGCACTGGTGATTGTGCTGGCGCCGGTAACCGGCGTCCTCGAGGCGCTCGGCACCGCGGTCTCCGGCTTGTTCGGCAGCGCCGAACTGGTCAACCGCGTAACCGAGGAAGAGATCATGACGCTGGTCGACGCCGGTCAGGCCGGCGGCGCGATTGGCGAGGGCGAAAAGGAGATGATCTACTCCGTCTTGACGCTGGACGAGACCAAGGCCAGCGAATTGATGGTGCCGCGCATCGACATCGCCGCGGTCGAAGCCAAGACGCCGGTGAGCGAACTGGGCCGCCGCTTCTATGAGTCGGGCTATTCGCGCATGCCGGTCTATGAAGAGAGCATCGACAACATCAAGGGTGTGATCATCGCCAAAGACCTGCTGATGGCGAGCCACAACGGCAACCGCGAGAAGTTCAAGGTTGCCGGCGATCTGCTGCGCCCGGCGGTGTTCGTCCCTGAGACGAAGGCCGCCAACGAACTGCTCAAAGACCTGCGCGCCAAACGCGTCCACATGGCGATCGTCGTGGACGAATACGGTGGCACGGCGGGGCTGGTCACGATCGAGGACCTACTCGAACAGATCGTGGGCGAGATTCACGACGAATACGACGAGGACGAAGAGGCCGAGGCGGTCCCGTTGGGCGAGAACGCTTGGCGCATGACCGCGACGATCGACGTCGACGACGTCAACGCGCTGCTCGATGTGCGCCTCGACACCGACGAAAGCGACACGCTCGGTGGCTTGATCTATTCGAACCTCGGCCGGGTTCCGCTGCTTGGCGAGTCGGTCGAGTTGACCAAGCACGTCTCGGTGATCGTCGACAAGGTGGACGGGCGGCGCATCCGATCCGTCATCGTGCGCCGGCTGTTCCCCGATGAGGAAGACACCGAATCCCGTGACGAGCTACCGGTCGACCGGCGAGACGGCACAACACCGCAGGCCGCCGTGGAAAGCTGACCCGCGCGCTAAAGGACAATCGTATGACCGACCCAGACCTCTCCGCGATGATCGAGCACGCGATCACCGTGGCCCAGAAGGCGTATGTTCCCTACTCTCACTACCACGTCGGCGCAGCGCTGCGCACCAACGACGGCACGGTATTTACCGGCTGTAATGTCGAGAACGCCGCGTATCCGTCCGGCATCTGCGCCGAACGCACCGCGCTGGTCAAGGCCGTCAGCGAAGGGTATCGCCTGTTCGACACCGTCGTCGTGGCGTCGGTCGCCGGCGGCAGCCCATGTGGGCAGTGCCGCCAGATGCTCTACGAGTTCGCGCCTGACCTGCGCGTCGTGCTGGTCGACTTCGACGGGACGATTCACCACGACCTGACGCTGAGTGCGCTGCTGCCGCTTGGATTCGGCCCCGACTCTCTGCCACGGCCCTGATCTCGCCTGCCGGTTCCCCCGCCAAGTCCGGTATAATGGAGTGATGCGGGGCGCTGCCCCGCACCCCGGCAGGAGACAGTGTCTCCTGCACCTCCACCATTGCGTTTTGATCCCGTCGACGGAATGAAAACGCAGATTCGGGAATCCAGAGGGCATCAGCCCTTGGGTGGTGGTATGGAGGCAAAGCCTCCGCGGTCGAGGTCCACAGCCGATCACAGTTACGGCAGGGAAGCACGATGGCACGCCCTGAACGTTCGTTTCGCACCCCAGCTCTGATTCTGCGTCGGCGTGATTTTGGCGAGGCGGATCGGCTCTTAACGGTGTTGACCCCCGGCCACGGCCGGCGCGACGTGATCGCCAAGGGCGCGCGACGGCCCGCCGGCAAGCGTACCGGCCACGTCGAGCTGTACACCGAGGCCGACATGCTGATTAACGTCGGGCGCGATCTGGACATCGCCGCACAGTCGACGTTGACTCAGCCGTGGCTCCCGCTGCGTGAGGACTTGCAGCGCGGCGCCTACGCGAGCTACGTGGCCGAGCTGGTGATCCGCTTCACCGGCGACAGCGGCGACGAGCCGCCCGCGCTGTTCCGGCTGTTGGGGCAAACCTTCGGCGCTCTCTCGAGCAGCCCCGACCCGCGCCTGCCAGTACGCTATTTCGAAGTGCATTTGCTCGACCTGTCGGGGTTCAAGCCGGAGTTGTCGACCTGTGTGATTAGCCGCGCAGCGATCACCCCGCGCGACCAGTATTTCAGCTACGCCGACGGCGGCGTGGTCAGCCCGGAGGCGGCGCAGCGCGGCGCGGGCGCGCTCGTCCCGCTGTCGCTCAACGCGCTCAAAGTGCTGCGCCATATGCAGCGCAGTTCCTACGACGACGTCGGCCAGCTCAAGCTGGCGACATCGCTCCATGCCGAACTTGAGCGCATTATGCAGGGATACATCATCTATCTGCTCGAACGACGCTTACAAAGCGTCGACTTCATCCGGCGCGTGCGAGAGTAGGTCACGGCCGCGCTCGCGCGTCGGAAAGGAGGCCACCGCCATGAAATACAGCGATCGACTTCACGAGAAGGCACTGGAACGCTACGCCAACGGCCTGAACAGCCGAGCACGCGCCGCAGGGTCGCCGGGTGCTGTCACGGCCGACGAACTGCGCGGCATTGTGCTCGACAGCGGCGGCAAGTGCAGTTGGTGCAGCGCGTCCGTCGTAGATGCCGAGTTCGAGATCGACCACATCCTCGGTGTGGTGCGCGGCGGGCCGAATGTACCGGCAAACCTCGCGCTGGCCTGCCCCGATTGCAACAAGCGCAAGGCGTTCAAGCATCCGGCGCGTTTTGCGGCCGAAGTGCTCGCACGCGGCGCGCCGCGCACGCCGTTTATCGACAGCGTGTTGGAGCGCTACGGCGGCGACGATCCGGGCATTCAGGGTGACATGTTTGTCGACGAACCACCCACAGATCGGATGATACGCGCCGACGACGACTCCGATGAAAGCCCGGCCCCGTACGTGTGGTAGCTGGTCGGCTCGAAATTCGCTCGCACGTTAGGAACTGCTCATGCCCACACTCTCCCGCTACTTCATCAAGACCGGGATGCTGTATCTGCTCGCCGGGCTGGCGATGACCGCCGCAATGCTTGCTCAGCCGGTGCTGGGATGGTCGCCCATGCTGCAAACCCTGCGCCCGGTCTATTTGCATTTCATCTTCGTGGGCTGGGTTACTCAGATCATCATGGGCGTGGCGTACTGGATGTTCCCGAAGAAGTCGAAGGAGGATCCGCGCGGCAACCCGCAGTTGGGCTGGGCGGTCTACGTCTGTCTCAACATCGGGCTGCTGCTGCGCGCATTCGGCGAGCCGGCCATGGCGATGAATCCCGGCTCAGGCTGGGGCTGGACGTTGACGTTCGCCGCGGCGTTTATGCTGGCGGCGGGCTGGATCTTCGTCTACATGACGTGGGATCGCGTCAAGGAGCGCTGACGGATGCCGAAATTGAGCGTTTGGTTGATCCGCGCTTCGCTGCTGCACTTGGGCGCCGGATTTCTGTTTGGCGCGCTGGTGCTGTTTCAGAAGGGCTACCCGGAAATCCCATGGGCCTGGACACTGCTGCTGCCGCATACCGAGGTGCTGGTGTTCGGATGGACGCTGCAGTTCATCATGGGAGTCGCATTCTACGCCCTGCCACGGTTCGCCGTCCCCGCCCCCGGCAAATACGGCGCGGTGCGTTTGGGCTGGTGGAGCCTTGCGCTCATCAACTCCGGCGTCGCCATCACGGCGGTCGGATACGTCGTCAGCGCACAGCCGGTCATTGCGGCCGGCCGGCTTATCGCGCTGGTGGCGATTGTGCTGTTCGTCAAACTGATGTGGCCGCGCGTAAAGCCGTTCGCGGACGGTAAAATCGAGTTCCCCGTCCGCCGCCCTACACAAGGAGAAACACAGCGTGAGTGAAACACCCTACACCCTGATCCCCGAGCTAGCCGCCCTAATCGAGTCGATCCCGACCGACAGCATCGTCAGCCGCACGTTCGTCCGCAGCGGCGGTGTGAAGGGAATCGTGTTTGGATTCGCCGTCGGCCAAGAGCTGTCCGAGCATACGTCAAGCCAAACGGCGATCATCCAGATCGTCAGCGGCGAGGCCGATGTCACGCTTGGCGGCGACGCACACACGATGCACGCGGGGAGCTGGGTGCTGATGCCGCCTAACCTGAAGCACAGCGTCGTCGCCAAGACCCCGTTAGTGATGCTGCTGACGATGTTCAGCACGCAGGAGGTCGCCTCGTGAACCCCGGCAGGATCGTTCCGCGCGTGGTGCTGCCTGCCCTGATCGTCGTGACGCTGCTGGCCGGGCTTGGCGCAGGGCTGTCGCGGCTTGGCTGGGACATGGACACGCTCAGCGAACGCGTGCGCGCGCTGCACGGCCCGCTGATGATCAGCGGGTTTCTCGGTACGCTGATCTGCCTCGAACGAGCGGTGGCGCTGGCGGGCCGCGTGCGCTGGGCACTAATCGTACCCGCGATCAACGCGGTTGGCGCTCTGGCGGTGCTGCTCTGGCCGGACGCCATCTACGCCAAGGGGCTATTCACCTCGGCGGGCATCGGCCTCACGATCCTGTACGTCTACATGCTGCGCATGCACCCCTCGCGCGATGTGGCGATCATGGGCGCCGGAACCGTGTGCTGGACGATCGGTAATGCGCTGTGGCTTTCCGGCCAGCCCATCGTGCTGACGGTCCATCTGTGGACGGCCTTCCTGATCCTGACGATTGTCGGCGAGCGCCTAGAGCTGTCACGGGTGCGGCGGCTGACGCCGTTGAGCGAACGCCTGCTGGTGGGCGTGGTGGGCGTATATATCGTCGGCGTGTTGATTTCGCCGGCGAACCTCGGGCTCGGTGTACGCGTGTTGGGCGCAGGCGCTGTTCTGGTCGCTGCGTGGCTGCTGCGCTACGACATCAGCCGGCGCACGGTGAAGCTGTCCGGCCTGCCCCGCTACATCGCAATCTGTCTGATCCTAGGGTATATGTGGTTGGCGTTCGGCGGCGCAGCGGCGATCTGGAAAGGCGCTATCTTCGCTGGCCCGGACTATGCCCTCGTTCTGCACGCGTTCCTATTGGGGTTCGTCTTTTCGATGATCTTCGGTCACATGCCGATCATCCTACCCGCCATCAGCGGTGTGAACTTCCAGTTTTCGCGCGTTCTGTACGTCCCGCTGGCCGTGCTGCACGTGTCGATGCTGCTGCGCACGGCCGCCAACTTGCAGATCGATCAGGCCGCCCGTCAGACGGCGGGGCTGCTCAATGTCATCGCGATCCTGCTCTTCCTTGCGACCACAGCCGCGATTGTCGTCCTATCGAACCGGGGCGGCAGGCAGCCGGCACCCGCATAGTCCGCATCAGGACGCGCACCCGAATCAAACCGGCCCCGCAATTCGCAGGGCCGGACTGATTCTCGCTTGTGGCCGCGCCTACCCCGGCTGAGCGACCGGCGCGGCATACGTGCTGCGCGCCGGGATCGGCAGGTCGTCCATCACCAGATTCTCGGCGATGATCGACGAACTCAGGACGCCCGGCAGGCCCGCGCCCGGGTGCGTCCCCGCGCCGACGAAGTACAGCCGGTCGATGTCCTCGCTGCGGTTGTGCGGGCGGAACCACGCCGACTGTGTCAGGACCGGCTGAATACTGAAGGCCGATCCGAGGTAGCTGTTGAGCGTGCCCTGAAAGTACAGCGGGTCGATGTGGTGCTCGACGGCGATGTTCTTCTGCAGGTCCGGCAGATAGTTCGCTTCGAGGAACGACATGATCGCGTCGCGGTACGGCTTGGCCTGCTTCGTCCAGTCGGTGCCGGACCCGAGGTTGGGGACCGGCGAGAGCACGTAGAACGTCTCGCCACCCTTCGGCGCCAGCGACGGATCGGTGATGCTCGGCATGTGCAGGTACAGCGAGAAGTCGTCGGACACGACCTGCTTGTTGAAGATGTCGTTGAGCAGGCCCTTGTAACGCTCGCTCAGGATGATGTTGTGATGCGCGAGCTTGGTGTCGTTGTAGCGGCGCTTGGTGCCAAAGTAGATGACGAACAGCGACATGCTGTGCTTCATCCGCTCGATCTTGCGGTCGGTGAACTTGCGCCGGTACTCGGACGGGATGAGGTTCTTGTAGGTCCACGCCACCTCGGCGTTCGCCACGACGGCGTCGGCCTTGTGGGTAGACCCGTCCCGAAGCCTCACACCGGTCGCTCGGCGTGAGGTCGGGTCGATCGTGATCTCAGCAACCTCGGCGTTGAGGTGGATTTTTCCGCCCAGCTCGGTAATCAGGCGTTCAAACCCGGCCACAATCGAGCCGGTACCCCCCATGGCGAACCACACGCCCCACTGCCGTTCGAGGTAGTGGATCATGGCGTAGATCGACGGCGAGTCGAACGGGTTGCCGCCGATCAGCAGGGGATGGAAGCTGAACACGCGCCGCAGGAATTCGTCTTTCACGAATTTGCTGGCGTATTGATATACGGACAGGTACGACTGCATCTTGATGAGATCGGGCGCAACTTTGAGCATATCGGTGAACTTCAGGAACGGTTTGTCGGCCAATTCGACAAAGCCCTTCTCGAAGATCGGTTTGGTGCTGGCGATAAACTTTTGATAGCCCTCGACATCCCCCGGGCTGCGCCGGCGGATTTGGCCGAGGATGAACTCCTCATCGTTGTTATAGTCAAACGCTTCGCCGTGGTGATCGAAGATGCGGTAGTACGGCTGACATTCGACCAGCTCAAAGTAGTCCTCACGCTTGCGACCCGCCAGCTGCCAGATGTCGTCAAACATGAACGGCGCGGTGATGACGGTCGGACCGCTGTCGAACGTGTACCCGTCGATGTTGTAGACGTACGCACGACCGCCGAGCTTGTCGCGCTTTTCGAACAGCTCGACCTCGTAGCCGCGGGCAGCCAACCGAACGGCCGCGCCCAACCCGCCGAATCCACTGCCGATGATGATGACTTTCTTGCTCATGGGTGCTGCCTTTACGGTGCGAGCAGTACTACTTTGTGCCAACTGTAACAAAGTCTACCGGCAGTGATGGAACGCCGGATTCACGGCGCATGAGCATTGGATGACTCACGTGCTGGCGAATCCACACCTCCTTGACTCTCAAGCCGCTTGAGACTGTACGCTAAGGACAGTGGAGAAACCACACCGCGCGGAAGGTTTAGCCCATGCTCAAGATCGGCCCGTTTTCCAAGCTCGCTCAAGTCCCGGTGTCGCTGCTGCGCTACTACGCCGATATCGGCCTGCTTGAGCCAGCCCACATCGACCGTTTCACCGGCTACCGCTACTACGACGTCGGCCAGCTTCCTCGCCTGAACCGCATTCTGGCGCTGCGCGATCTCGGCCTCAGCCTCGATCAGATCAAGTCGATGCTGAGCGACGGGGTAAGCGCCGACGAAATCCGCGCCATGCTGCGCTTGCAGCGGGCGAAGGCCGAGCAGGAGGTCGCGGAAGCGGAAGCCCGTCTGCGACAGGTCGCCGCACGTCTCAACCAGATCGAAAGAGAGGGAATCATGACCACATACGATGTCGTCACCAAGTCTGTTCCGGCGGTTACAATCGCCGGCATTCGCGCTACCGTCCCGACGCTCGCCCGCATGTCCGAGCACTATCAGGCCGTCTTCCCCGCGCTCGGCGGATGGATCGGGATAAATCAGGTTCAGATCGTCGGCCCGCCGTTCGCCATGTTCTATCAGGACGAATTCACCGATACGGATATCGACGTCGAGATCGCCTTCCCGGTCGCTCCCGGCACGAAGGAAGGCGAGTTCGAGGCGCAAGGCTATACCGTGACCGTACGCACGCTGCCGGCCGAGCAGACCGTCGTCAGCACGCTGCATCAAGGATCATACGACTCGATGACGGAGGCGTATCAGGCGGTGCTGGGCTGGGCGGCGGAGAACAACAAGCACGTCCGCATCCCCTCGCGTGAGATCTATCTCTCGATGGCCGAGGACGACAAGCAGGCCCTGACCGAGGTCCAGTACGCGGTGGATTAGCGACGACGCGGTGCCATGATGGCGCAGGGGGCGGGTCCGGCGATCCGCCCCTTCTGCGTCCTCTGCGTCCTTTGTGGTTCAATCTTTCACCCCATGGGGCTCGCCACGCAACGCGTGCACTGTCCCCTGACGCCTGACCACTGACTCCTGTCTACTATCCGCCAAGCATCGGCTGCTCATAGGGTGACAGGCCGCGCAGGCACCGCCTATAATCGCGCTATCGAAGGCGAGTGTAGGACATCACATTATGCGCCGAGCATTGTTCAGCCTGATCGCCGCCGCGCTGCTGTTGGCCCCTGCGGCCGCACAGCAGCCCCTTGCCCGTCCCCGGCACAGAACCGCGCGCTCCGCTCCCCACGTTCAGCGAAGAAATCTACGCGCAGGGGCTCTCGTCCCCAACGGCGATGGCATGGGCGCCGGATGGCCGGTTGTTCATCGCGCAGAAGGGCGGCACGGTGCGGGTCGTCTCCGCGGCCGGCGCGCTGCTGCCGACGCCGTTCGTCAGCATCACCGTCGACAGTGCCGGCGAGCGCGGATTGATCGGCATCGCGCTCGACCCGGACTTTGTCAGCAACGGTCATGTGTACGTGCACTACACCAGACCGGCTAAAAACAGCAACCCGCCGCGCGGGCGGATTGATCGCTACACCGCCGCGGGCGACATCGCTGCGCCGGGCAGCAAGCAGAACATCGTCAAGCTCGATTACTCCAGCGGCGCGACCAATCACAATGGCGGCGCGATTCACTTCGGCACGGATGGCAAGCTGTACATCGCCGTCGGCGACACGGCCGTCGCGTCCAACGCGCAGACCCTGAGCAACCGGCACGGCAAACTGCTGCGCTATAACCCGGATGGTACGATCCCGGCAGACAACCCGTTCTACGGCACGGCCAGCGGCGAGAACCGGTCGATCTGGGCGCTGGGCCTCCGCAACCCGTTCACGTTCGCTGTGCATCCCAATACGGGGCAAATCTTCATCAACGACGTCGGGCCGAGCAGCGGCAGCTTTGAGGAGGTCAACTTGGGCGCGGCAGGCGCCAATTATGGGTGGCCGGACTTCACAGGCGCAAATGGCAACCCATCATATACCGACCCGATCTACAGCTATCCACACGCGCCGTCCGGCTGCACGTCGATCGCAGGAGGGACGTTCTACGTGCCGAACACGCCGTATTATCCGGCAGAGTACACCAACGACTACTTCTTCAGCGACTACTGCTTCAACGACATCTGGGTGCGCGACAGCATCACGGGCAGCGTCACGACGTTCGTCGAAAACACGGAGGGTTCAGCGCCCGTCGACCTGAGCGTGGGGCCGGACGGCGCGCTGTATTACCTCGCTTTCGGCAGCGGGCGGGTCATCCGAATCGCGCACACGCCGCCGGTGTCCGAAGGCGAACTCGTCGGCAACGGCAGTTTCGAGGCGGACATCGACCCGGGTCCCAACTGGCCGTGGCAGGAGTGGAAGGTCAGCGATGGCGCCAAGCGGACGTGCAAGAACCCGATCGCCGGCGCATGCTCGCTGATGGTCAAGGGTGCGGTGGATGGCGCCAAAGCGTCGCAAAAGCTGTACACGTCCGGGCTCATCGCCGGCACGACGTTTGCTTTCAGCGCAACGGTTCGCGGCAAGAACCTCGCCACCGCCCCGAGCATCACACTCAAGCTGGTGACCGACGTCGAGAAGAAGAAGCTCGCGCTCGCGGTGCCGTCCGGCACGTTCGCAGCGACGCTGCTAAACCTGCCGGCGGAGGGCCTCGCCGGGGCGACTTTCCTCAAAGCCAACGTTCAGATCAAGGCGCCGGGCGGCACAGGCAAACTGTGGGTCGACGACGTGTCGGTGATCGCCGACGCGCCTGATCCGCGGGCGTCGACGTGGCGCGGCGGATAGTAGCCTGTCCGCTTGAACGATTGAACCACAATCGACACAGCGACGGTCTGCGGGGGCGCCCCGCCGGGTCGCCCGTGGCTGGTCCGTTATCCCGCGTCCCCGGACGGGGCGTGCCCCGTCCCTACCACACCGCGACGGCTCAAAACTGCTGCGCCTCACCGAATTGCGTGGGGACACGGCGGGGCCGTGTCCAGAAGACATAGACCCAAAGACGGTCTGTAGGGGCGACCCGGCGGGTCGCCCGCCGCCCGTTGAACCGGTTCATCCGCGCTGGACGCGATGCATCGCGTCCCTACCATACCGCGATGGTATGCGCCTTGCCCCTTGCCTTCGTAGGGACACGGCACTGCCGTGTCCAGGAAAGGACACGCCCTCACCCGGTCATTTTCTCAGCACTCCACCCGTGGTGGCTGCTAGACCTTGAGCCAGCCGCGGAATCCGCGCGCGGCGTAATACGACTCCGCGCCGTTATGATAGATGAACACCCGGCCGAAGCGGCGGTCGCCGAAGATCGCGCCGCCGTGTTTTCTCACATCCGCCGGCGTCTTCAGCCAGCTCGACGTCTTCAGATCGAACTCGCCAAGCTTCTGCAGTTCGAAATACTGCTCTTCCGTGAGCAGTTCGATTCCCATCGCTGCTGCGACGTCCATCGCGCTGTCGTCGGGTTTCGCCGTCTTCCGCGACTCCCACGCGTCACGGTCGTAACACAGACTCCTGCGCTCCTTGGGGCTTTCTGCAGAGCAGTCGTAGAAGATGAACTCGTCGGTCTTCTTGTCGTAGCTGACGACATCCGGCTCGCCGCCGGTGCGTTCCATTTCGTTGAGCGACCACAGCTTCTTGGGGCTGGCGTCCAGCTTTTCCAGCACATCGGCCCAGTTGAGACCCTTGTGGCGGGTCTTGTTGCGCTCGAAGCGCGTTTGCAGTGTCTTGAGCAGCGCGTCGCGTTCTTCTCCTGTCAGCGCCATACCGGATTCCCTTCTGTTGAGATGTCTGACGTGGAGCAAGGTTCGTAGAGAATGATGCACGATGCCAAGTATAGCACGCTTGATCTATAGATTTGTGCGGGCATGGATTTGTCTCTCTTCCCCCATTTCCCTTGTCCCTTACCCCTCTCCCTCGACCTGCTAGAATGAACGTGACGCGGGATGAGAATTCACTGCCCGCCGCCGCTGATCTCCGAGAGGTCGCTATGCTCTCCGAACTGCTCATTATCCTCGCGCTGACGCTTGCCAACGGCTTCTTCGCTGGATCGGAGCTGGCGATCGTTTCCGCCCGCGCGGGCCGTCTCGAGTCGATGGCGAATGCCGGCAGCCGGCCTGCCCGGCAGGCATTGAACCTCGCCGAAAACCCCGACCGCTTTCTGGCGACGGTCCAGGTCGGCATTACGCTCATCGGTACATTCTCCGCCGCGTTCGGCGGCGCGCGCATCGGCAGTATCCTCGCCGGTTGGATCGCGCAGATCCCGGCCCTCGAACCGCATGCCGAAACGCTCGGCCTACTGATCGTCGTCGTGGTCATCACCTATCTGTCGCTGGTGCTGGGCGAGCTTGTCCCGAAACGGTTGGCGATCCAGAACGCCGAACGCCTCGCGATCATCGCTGCGCCGGTGATGACGGTCCTCTCCGCGCTCACGCGGCCGATCGTCGCCCTCCTGACTCTGTCGGTCGCCGGAGTCATGCGGGTGATTGGTCAGCGCGCTACCGGTGAAGACGCCGTGACCGAAGAGGACATCGAGTATCTGGTGCGCGAGGGGACGGAGAGCGGCGTGGTCGAGCACGAGGAGGCGCGCATCATCGAGCGCGTTTTCCGTTTCACCGACCGCCCCGTCAGCGCGATCATGACGCCGCGTACGCAGTTCACCGCCGTCAGCGTCGATCAATCGCTGTCCGAGGTGATGGGCGTGTTTAACACCAGCGGATTCTCACGCCTGCCGCTGTACGAAGAGTCTGTAGACCACGTCGTCGGTGTCCTACACGTGAAAGACCTCGTGGGCGCATTCGCCAGCGGCGCAAACGTCGACCTCGAATCGATAGCACGCCCACCGCTGTTCGTCGTCGAAAGTCTGCATGGGGACGACGTACTGCTCCAGCTGCGCCAGCAGGGCGCGCAGATCGCCTTCGTCATCGACGAATACGGGCAGATCATGGGTCTGGTCACGATCGAAGACCTGATCGAGGAGCTAGTCGGCGAGATCCGGGACGAATACGACCACGCCGAAGAACCGCGTTACGTGAAGCGCGAGGACGGCAGTTGGCTGATCGACGGGCTTGAGCCGTACGAGAAGGTGGCGACTCGTGTCGGCCTGCCCCACGACGACGAACGCCGGCACACCTCGCTGGCCGGGGTCATCATGGATGAACTGGGCCGGGTGGCCAACGTGGGTGACAAGGTAACTCTCGCCGATCACGTGCTGGAGGTGGTCGACATGGACGGCCGGCGCATAGACAAAGTCCTGGTTACGCGAATACCGCCTTTGCCTGACGTAGAATAATCGAGTGCATGTACCAGCATGGCGCTATATCGTAACCTGTTGACGGCAGTACGATGAGTGTAGAGGGAAGCATTGGCGTCTCCTGTTTCGAGAGGGGTCAGCGATGTCCATCCACTACAAACGTTACCTTCTGCTGATCGTGCTGGCCGCCTTGATGGCTGCGCTGGTCATTCAAACTCATACCGTCGCCGCGGCGCCGGCGCCGCCCAATGACAACTTCGCGTATGCGCAGGTGCTCGTCCTCAACACCTCGGTCAAGACCAGGAATGTCGACCTCGCCACGACCGAGGCCAGTGAGCCCGTTTGTGGGGGCGCGGGCGCGCACAGTGTGTGGTACCGGATCGTGCCGCCGTTCAACATGACGATCGCGCTGTCGACCGCTGGGAGCTACGTCGAGCAGGGTTTCTTCGTCGACACTGTCATGTGCGTGTACACCGGAGCGACGCTCGGCACACTCACGCAGGTCGCCGCAAGTGACGACTACAGCATGTATTACGCGGAGATCCCGCAGCTCGCGGTGGCAGCGGGCGCGACGTATTACGTTAAGGTCGCGCAGTTTTCAGGCAGTGGCGAGTTCCCCGGTGCGTACTATCGCATGACCACCACTGTGCTGGGCGGTGGCACCCTGTTGCAAGACGGCAGCTTTGAGATCAACCCGCTCGGTTCGCCGTGGAAGATCAAGAACGCCTTGAACGGGGACGGACGCATCTGCGGGGATGGCAACGCACTATCTGGCACGTGCTCGATCAAGCTTGTCGGCGGCTTGAATGAGTCGACCAAGATTCAGCAGAAGATCGTGTGGCCGATCGACCAGATGAAGGCGAAGACTACGCATTATCTGGCTGCGATCATCTACACCAAGTCACTGTCCGGCCTCATAAAGTTCGATTTCGGCATCAAGATTTCGTACAGTGACGGCACACCGACGACAAAGTACTACTATTGGGTTTCGCACAACAACACGAACTATCTCAGCATGGCCGTACCCGTCATGTTCGCCAGCCCGAATGTGACCAAGGTCGTCTACTTCGTCACCAACCGATCGGAAAGCAGCACGCTGTTTGTCGACGACACGAGCCTCTTTTACGCTGGCGGCCTGCTCCGGGACATCCCGTCCGGCGTGCTGCCCGTACCGGTGCCGATAGAGTAGCGACTGGATGACTTGAGGACTCACTCCGCTGATCGACAGCGATTCATGCCATACTGGGAACCCGTGAGTCAGCCGAGACTGCCTCACGGGTTTATTGTGACAAGCCACTGCCTAGTCAGCCTAACGATACACACGTTCGATAACTGCTGCACGCAGCCAACTCGATGACGTTTCTGTTCACACGCGAAACACAAGATTGATGTATAAAGGAGCAATCGTCTGACAAGTAGTGAGTTATTAAACGACCACTTGCATTACCGGAGAATTGAGTATGCCCCGTCGACCTTTGCTTCCACTGTTGATCGCGCTCGCTTTCATCGCAGCGGCACTCACGGCAGCAGTAGCCCAGACTACGCCACGTGCAGCGCCAAACAACGACGATTTCGCAAATGCACAGACCATTGCACTGAACGGCAAGTACAAGATCGACGACGTTCACCTCGCCACAACCGACCTTAATGATGTGAAGTGCACACCGTGGAACCTGTACAGCGTGTGGTTCAAGTTCACGGCCCCGTTTTCCGGCGCGATCGCTCTCTCGGTCAATGGGAGCCGCTATGTCAGCCCTTCAGGCTCCGTGAGTGCGCTTGTCTATGTCAGCGCGTACACCGGAAACGATGTCGATTCGCTTTCTACGCTGACATGCGGCACCACCGACAGCGTGCCTCCGGGCTACATCCCGTCGCTCAACATCACTTCGGGGACGACCTATCACATACGCGTTGCCACCCACAGCGCGCCTGAGGCAGGATCGTATTACAAACTCAAGACACAGGTTCTCTGGACGTCATTTGCGCCGAACCAGCTAGATCAAGGATTCGAGAACGGACTTCCGATCTGGACGGTCAAGGACGCGACTAACGGTGACGGGATCATCTGTGGCTCCGGCGAGGTCATCGCAGGAAACTGCTCGTTCAAGTTCGTCGGTGGCCGGGGCGAGGCGACCAAACTACAGCAGACGATTCTGTGGCCCACGGCGATCGTCACCGGCGTAGTCGGTCAATCCCTGTATTCGGGGGCGCAAGTCACGTCCACCGGCCCCAGCACCGACCTAAAGATGATCGTCAAGCTGAACTACTCCGATGGAACCCCAACCACGAAGGCCACCGTCACACGGGTGACGGCGCCGGCTGGGATTGGCTCGCTTACATTGTCGGTCGAGATGGAGAGCGCCGCGCTGGTCAGCATCAAGCAGATCTTCAAGAATCGGTCTACCGGCGGGACCACAGTAATCGACAACGCAGGTGTGAGTTACGTCGGCGGCCTTGTGCTGCGCGACATGCCAGCTGGCGTCCTGCCTGTCCCAGCACCGGCGCAGTAAGCGTCCAGTTTCGGGTCGTCAGTAGTGAGTTCTCAGACGCGCTGGGCTGCGCTTCCAGCGTTCCACTCGCCATAAGTGAAAGCCCCTCTCCCTGAGGGAGAGGGGTTGGGGTGAGGGTTTCGTCTACGCGCCGACCGGCTCGCCCTGGAAGTAGTCGACGTCGTAGGCCGGCATCTCGCAGCGCAGCGGCTTGTCCTCGCGGAAGCCAAACGCGTAATCCGCCTGCATCAACTGGTGAATCTCGCTGGTGCCTTCGTAGATCACCGCGCCCTTGCTGTTGCGCAGATAGCGCTCGACCGGGTACTCGTCGCTGAAGCCGTACGCGCCGTGCACCTGTATCGCTTCCAGCGCAGCCTTCACACTGTGATCGGTGGCGTACCACTTCGCCATGCTGGTCTCGCGCGTGTTGCGCACGCCCTGATTCTTCAGCCAGCCCGCCTTCCACACCAGCAGCGACGCGTTGTCGTACCACTGCTGCATGAACGCGATCTTCTGCTTGACGAGCTGATGATGCGCGATCGGCTTGCCGAATGTCTCGCGCTCCATCGCGTACTTGATGCTGTCTTCGAGGCAGGCGCGAATAAGACCCGTTGCCCCTGCGGCCACCGTGTAGCGGCCGTTGTCGAGGCAGCTCATGGCGATCTTGAAGCCTTCGCCTTCTTCGCCGAGACGGTTCGCCGCCGGCACTTCCACGTCCTGCATGGCGACCCATCCGGTGCTGCCGGCGCGCACGCCCAGCTTGCCGTGGATATCGCCGGTCGTCACACCCGGCATGTCGCTGGTGACGATGAACGCGCTCATCCCGGCATGGCCCTTGGACGGGTCGGTCTTGGCGACGACGAGGAAGTTGTGCGCCTTGGTCGCAAGGCTAATCCACATCTTCTCGCCGTTGAGGATGTACGTATCGCCGACCCTGCGGGCGGTCGAGTTCATAGCGGCGACATCGCTGCCCGCACCGGGCTCGGTCAGGCAGAAGCCTGCGTACTGCTCGCCGCGCGCCTGCGGCACAAGGAAACGCTGCTTCTGCTCCTCGTTACCCCACTGCAGCAGGGCCTGGCTGTTCAGGCCGTGGTGCACCGACATCACGACACGCAGGTGCGTGTCGGCCCGCTCAAGTTCCTCGCACACCAAGGCAAGCGAGATGTAGTCGAAGCCCTGACCGCCGTAGCGCACTGGGATGCTGATGCCGAGGATGCCCAGCTCGGCCAAGCGCGGCAGGAACGCCGGGTTCATCTCCTGCTTGCGATCCCATTCGCCGATGACCGGAATAACTTCCTTCGCGGCCCAATCGCGCACCATTTTCTGTACTTGACGATGTTCCTCTGTAAGAGCGAAGTCCATGAGATCCTCTAGGGGGAATATGGAAGCGAACGTGATGCCGCGATTATATCAGCGGGGCCGAGGCCCGGGATAGGCCGCAACAGCCCATGCGCGGCATACTTGGCCCATGGCAGGTATGTCTTGAATCGGGCTACAGTGTACGCTTCGTTGTCCTGACATGGAGGGAATGGACTTGATGGACCCGCAACTCGAACGCGTGCGCAACCGGCACCTGCTCATGCTCGAACGCACGCTCAAGACGATCACCAGTGTCATCACGGCCGCCGACCCGGCCGATCTGCGCGCCAAACGGGACGGCCCGGACGGATGGACGCCGCTCGACATCGTGTGCCACCTGCGCGACCTCGAACCGCTGTTTATCAGCCGCGCGCAGTCGGTCATCGAGCAGGACAACCCGACGTTCGCGACGTATGACGTCAATCAGCTCGTGATCGACAACAATTATGCGGCGCAGGACCCGGCAGAAGCACTGGCTGAATTGAGCGCCAACCGCGCGCGAACCATTGTGCTGTTCCGCGCCGTTGCTGACGATCAATGGTCGCGCGGCGGCGTTCACCCCGCCTATGGCCCGCAGACCCTGCTCGACGTCCTGATGCACGTCGCCCATCACGACATGGACCACATCGAACAGATGACGCGCGTGCTGGCGCAGGAGTAACCGCATGACCGACCCGATCGTGCTTGATATGCTCGAACGCATCCAATGGCGTCACGTCCTGCTGATGCGCCGCAGCATGAAGTCGCTGGCGAGTATCGTCCACGCCGCCGACCCCGACGCGTTGCAGACAAAGCGCGACGGTCCCGAGGGCTGGACCCCGTTGGAAATCCTGTGCCATCTGCGCGACTTCAACGCCATCTTCCACCGCCGCGCCCGGCAGATCGTCGCTGAACACCGGCCGGTGCTCGTCCCGTACGACCACTTGCAGTTGGTGATCGACAACCACTATGCCGAACAGGACCCGTACGCGGTCATAGAGGACATGGCCGCCGAACGCGAACGGATGGCCGCGTTCTACGAATCGCTGACACCCGACCAGCTGCTGCGCGTGGCTATTCATCCCGAAGACGGCGACCGCCCGCTGTACGATTTCCTCATGCAGGTCGGCCACCACGACAACGACCACCTCGAACAGATCACGCGGGTGCTGGCTGGTTAGGAGTAAGGAATCAGTCGTCAGAGCGGGCTCTCCTGATCATGCTCTGTCAGACGTTCGATTCACGCTTCGCGTACGACACACTTCCGGGCGACGGCATCCGGTGCTACACTTCTGCGCGGTGTTCCGCCCCCTGCGCCGTGTGAGCCGCCCCCATGCCGAAACATAAGCACAACCCCGTTGACGACGCCCCGTTGACCGAGGCCGAGCGCGCCGCCGCGCGCGCCTACCTGCAGCGCTGCGAGGTGCGTCTCAGCACGCAGCACCGCGTGGCGACCGCCTTCATCGGCGGGGCGGGCCTGCTGCTGCTCATCCCGATCTTCCTGCGTGACATCGTCGACGGCGAGCTGTCCGTGCTGATCAACTACGTGCAGAACCTGTTCCCCCAGTTGGGTGATATCGCGGGCTGGTTGGTATCGGCTGTGCTGCAGTTTTCGCTCGCCTATCCGCTGGCCCTCTCGCTCATCATCCCGATCTACGGTGTGTATCTGCTGCTGAAAGACCTCGTCCACTTCTACTACACGCTGTACATGCCGGGCTCGGAGCGCGACCTGCTCAACCCGACGTTCGCGCTGGGCGGCGTCACGTTCAGCCCGGACGAGTCCGCGCGCATCAAGCACGGCGTGCTGGAATATCAGTACGCCGACGGCCATGCCGACTTCATGATGCCGTTCAGCCGCGGCAAGCGCGAAGCGTATTTCGATTCGATGGTCGAGGCGACGGACGGCGGCGTGATCCCCGAGGGCCGCGATTTCGACTCGCTGCGTAAAGCCGGCGTGCTCGCCGCCGACGCGGACCCGGCCACCGTGCAGCACATCGGCGTGGCGTTCGGGCTGGCACGTACCATCGACCGCTCGCTGATTCAAGAAATCGCCGTGACCGAAATGCAGCTCGTGCGCAACGTCATGTACCTGCGCCGCTTGATGCTGCGCTACGTAAAGACTCTGCTGCTGTTCATCTGGACTACAACCATCTCATTTATCCTGCTGCCAATGTTGAACGATGCGCGCTTCCCGGGGCTGCTGGTGATGGCGCTGGGGTATCTGGTGTGGTCGATCGCGGTCATCCCGTTGATGACCGTCCCCGTGCGTTGGATCTTCCGCCACCGGCACGACACGCCACGCGACGGACACATCGATGCCCAGCTCACGCAGCTTGAGGAGCACATGGCGCGTTGGTGTAAGCTCGCGATCGCCAGTTCGGTCATCGCCACGATCCTCGCAACCCTGTGGGCGGTCGCGGTGCCCTAGACCGGCCTGCGGGCTTTGAAAGGTCCATCGAATCATGACGAGAGTCGTCATTGCACTTGGCGTCGTTATCGCCATCGCCCTGCTTGGTATCGGCATGATCGAAGGCGCAGGCGGTGACGACGTCACAGCCCGTGCGCAGTTGATCGCGCCGCAGACCGACCTCACCGGTTATGCGCGCGCGATCGGCCCGTACGACTGGGACTTCCCGCGCGACTTCGGCGCGCACAACGATTTCCAGACCGAGTGGTGGTACTACACCGGCAATCTGGCGACCGACGACGGCCGCCGGTTCGGCTACCAGTTCACCATCTTCCGCCGCGCAATCACGCCGGACGCCAGCGCGTCGGACTCTGAGTTCCGCACCAATCAGATCTTCATGGCGCACTTCACCGTCAGCGATATCGCCGGCCAGCGCTTCTACCACGAGCAGCGCTTCAGCCGCGGCGCAGCGGGACTTGCCTTCGCCCTCCCCGACGACGATCAACCGGATGCACCGTATCACGTCGCGCTCGACAACTGGGAAATCCGCGCTGGCGACGCGCCCGACGTCACACGCATCACCGCGCAGGCGGACGGCTTCGCGATCGACTTCTCCCTGACCGACGTCAAAGGCGTGGCGCTGCAGGGACAGGGCGGCCTCAGCCCGAAGTCCAACGAGCCGGGAAACGCCAGCTACTACTACAGCCAACCGCGCCAAACCACCATCGGGACGATCACGCTCGGCAGCGAAGCGTTCGCGGTCGAGGGCGCGTCGTGGAAAGACCACGAGTTCAGCACCAGCGCGCTCGGCTCGGAGGCGCTGGGCTGGGACTGGTTCGGCTTGCAGTTCGACGACGGGCGCGAGCTGATGGTCGGGCAAATCCGGCAGGTCGACGGGGGCAAAGAGCCGGCGTTCGGCGGGCTGCTGATCGAAGCCGACGGCAGCACGCGCCACCTCGACGCCGAAGATTTCACGATCACGCCGACCGGCACGTGGCAAAGCCCGCACACCGGCGCGGCCTATCCCGCCGGATGGGACATCGCCATCGCGGGCCAAGACGGCTTTACGTTCGCCGTCACGCCGCTGCAGCCCGATCAGGAGCTGTACGACTCCGATCCGGCGTATTGGGAAGGCGCGGTCGCCCTCAGCGGCGGTGTCACCGGCTATGGCTACGCCGAATTGACTGGCTATGCCGACGCCATGACCGACCGCTTCTAACGGCGTGCGCGGAGGCTTCGCCTCCACACCTCCACAAGGGGTTTGGGACGCTGTCCCAAACCGGATGACTTTCTCCAAATATCTCCAGGTACGCACCGGTGGTATACTGGCGCATCTCGTCAACGACTGCGCAACGAAGGGGGCGCTGACGATGCTGCTTTCCGACTATCTGCGGGCGCTGGTCCGGCGTTGGTGGCTGATTCTGCTGCTGGCGGTGATCGCCGCCGCTGGCACCTACGTATTGTCCAGCCGCCAGCCCGCCGTGTACCGTTCGACTCAACTGGTGCTGATTCAGCCGTCGCGCGCCGACTTTGGCTTGACCGAAGCGGGCCGTCTGCTGCTCAACTCGATGGTGGTCTACCTCGACAGCTCGCTGATCGCGCAGCAGATCATCGACGAGCTGCAGCTCCCCACCAACGCGCAGACGTTGATGGACAACAAGACGATTGCGCCGGACACGCTGCGCCTCGTGATCCAGATCGACGTCGACAACGGCGACCCCGCCGCCGGCGAAGCCATCGCCACGGCGTGGGGGCAGGCGTTGATCGACTACCGCAACCGGCAGAACCAGACCGTCGCGCGCGAGGATCGCGTCTTGGCGCTGCTGCCCGACCGCCCGACGACCACGCAGGTCGCACCGCAGCCCGTGCTGCTGACCGCCGCCGCTGCCGTCCTCGGCTTGATCGTCGGCGTGGCGCTGGCGCTTGGGCTGGAGTTCATCGAGAGCGTCATCGTGCGCCGCCGCGAGGACTTCCGCGCCGATGGGATCAACCTGCTCGCCATCGTGCCGAAGTAGATCTGCCGAACTCGAGAATCGCATCCGAAACCTGTTTCGTAGGGGCGAGCCGCTGGCTCGCCCTTTTGCATGGCGTGCCAAATCTTCACGCTAGATCGTTGCGATGCTCCTTACAATGAGCGCGTGGAATTATCGTCATGGAGGCACCTCGTGCGCCCGACCCTCATGCGTCATCACACGGTCATTTGGCTTGTCTTCCTCGCCCTGATGACTGCGCTGCCTGCCGCGGCCGATCCCGTGCCGCGCGCCGCCCCGCCCAACGACAACTTCGCCGATGCCGTGCCGCTCGTCCTGAACACGCGCGTCACCGTTGAAGGCAACGTCGTCGAAGCGACGCTCGAGACGGCGGAAACCAACGATATCGACTTCCTCTCTTGTCCGATGTCATACACCGTGTGGTACTCGTTCACCCCAACGTTCTCCGGCACCGTGCTGCTCTCGACCGCAGGCAGCGAGGTGTACACCGAACCGTATCAAGCCAACATCCGCACGGTGCTGGGGATCTACACCGGGACTACGCTGGACGACTTGACCCAAACCGCATGTGCAGGCGCCAACCTCAGCGGATATGGCGAACTGCCGGCGTTTGGGGTCAGTCCCGGCACCACCTACTATGTGCGAGTCGGCTTAGCGGTCCCAAATGCCGCCAGTGCGACGCTCAAACTGCGCACGATGGTACACGGCGGCACGGACTGGGACCCGACCGGCATGCTCAACACCAGCTTCGAGACTCCGCTATCTGCCGCGGATTGGAAGGTCGAGAACGCCAGCAACGGCGACGGACAAGAGTGCGGAGTCGTCCCGGCTTATGATGGCGCGTGCGTGTTCAAGTTTGTCGGTGGCCCGAACGAGGCGACAAAGCTCAAACAGAAGCGCGATTGGCCGGTCGACCTCCTGCTGGGTTATGTTGGGCACCGCATCGAATTCAGTGGGCAAATGCAGTTTGCCGATCCGGCAAACCTCAAGTTCAAGATCATCCTGAAGTACAGCGATGGCACCCCATCGACAAAGGCGATCGCGGTCATCGACGGGACGTCCGTGCCGATCTGGAAGTTCTTCAAGGCGGTCGCCTTCTTCGCGAGTCCGAACGTCTCGGCGATCAAGCTGGTCATCCGCAATGCTACGCCGAGCGGCTCGGCGTACATCGACTTCATCCTGCTCGACTACGACGGCGGTTACGCGCGTACAGTCGATGGCGCGCCGCTGCCCGTACCCGCGCCGCCGCAGTAACGCGCCGCGATTTCGCCCCTAGTCGATCCCGAAGGCCACGACCTCCCACGGCAGGCCGTCGGGATCGCGGATGACGAACATCGCCGCGCCTTCGGTCCATTCCTTTGCGAATGTCACGCCGCGCGCCTTGAAATACGCGTACGCTGCGCCGAGGTCATCCGCCAGCAAATCCATCGAGAACTGCGGCACGCTGCCATACGGCGCGGGATTATCGACCCGTGCGGCAATCGGCAGCAGCAGGTATTGATTCCCGGCGAACTGCAGATGATAGAACCCTTCCGCGTCGGTGGTCGGCGTGAAGCCGAGGATATCGACATAGAAATGCAGGGACGCCTCGAGGTTTGAACACAAGATGTTGATCTCGCCGCGTCTGAACTTCATCCGGGCACCTCATACGTCGTGATCTCGAGCCGGTGGCCGTCCGGATCGCTGAAGTAGATCGAGTGTGAGATGTCGTGATCCTGAAACTCGAACGCGATCCCGAGCGCAGACAGATGGTCCTGCGCCTTGACAAACCCCGCGCGGTCCACCCGAAACGCCAGATGCATCATGGCGATCGTGTCGCTCGCCGGAGACGGCTTCGGGATTGCTGCCCGAACAGGGAACAGCGCGATTCCGGTGTCACCGGCAAACAGCATCGCCGGCACGCCGCCCCACAAGCCCGGATAGCGATGTTCGAAGCCGAGCACATCGCAGTACCAGCGCGTGGCGCGTTCGACATCCCTGACGGTCAGTGCGATATGGTCGATGTGTTGAATCGCGAACGGCATGGTGAGTCCTCCCACGGCAGGCGAACACAGCCTATGAACGCAGTGTAACGGCAACGGTGCGCCGGTGACAAGCAATCCGGCAGCAACCTAACAGACACCAAAAGGGCGAGCCGCCGGCTCGCCCCTACATTTCCCTCTGTGCACTCTGTGTCCGCTGTGGTTCAAGCGTTCCAGCGGACAGGGGCCACGTTCCTCCCCCCCCCCTCCGCCGGCGGGCGGCCGGCGGCCGCCCCTCTGTGCTCTCTGTGTCCTCTGTGGTTCAAGCATTCCAGCGGACACGGCGGTGCCGTGTCCCTACTGATGTCTGACTCCTGCCAGCTCCCCTAGTAGCTGGGCAGGCTGGGGTCGATCTCCTTGGCCCACGCGAGGATTCCGCCCTCGATGTTCGCCAGCTTCGAGCCGTCATACCCGACTTCAAGCAGGAACCCGATCGAGTCTGCGCTGCGCTTGCCGCTGCGGCACAACAGTGCGATTTCGCGGTCACGCGGAATCTGTGCCAGCACCGTGTCGGCTTCCTGCGCGCGGCCTTGCAGCACAGCGTCCTTCGCGGCCTGAATGTCCCCCTTGGGGATGCGCAGCGTGTTGTCCAACGACGCGATCTCCCACTCGTGCGGGTCGCGCACGTCGAGCACCACCAGTTCCGGCTCACGGTCGATCCGCGCCTTGAGCTGGCGCACGTTGATGACGCGCATGCCGTCGACCGTCTCGGTCGGCGTCGCGAACGCGCTGCGGTCGTGGGCGGGCATGCCGCAGAACTGCTCGTAGTCGATCAACTCGATCTGCTCGTGCGGGATACCGCACACCGGGCAGTTCGGGTTCTTGCGCACCTTGATCTTGGTGAAGCTCATCTCCAGCGCGTCATACAGAAGCATCTTGCCGACCAGCGGCTCGCCGATGCCGAGGATCAGCTTGATCGCCTCGGTCGCCTGCATGGTGCCCACGGTGCCGGGGAGGATTCCCAACACGCCGCCCTCGGCGCAGCTCGGGACGAGGCCGGGCGGCGGCGGCTCGGGGAACATGCAGCGATAGCACGGCCCGTCGGGATGCCCGAACACCGCCACCTGCCCCTCGAAGCGGAAGATCGAGCCGTAGACGTTCAGCTTGCCCAGCTTGACCGCCGCGTCGTTGACCAGATAGCGCGTCGGGAAATTGTCGGTGCCGTCGATCACGAGGTCGTACGGTTCGAGGATTTCGAGCGCGTTCTCGCTGGTGAACGGCACGTTGTACTTGACGATGTCGACGTACGGGTTGATGTCCTTGAGGCGGATCTCGGCGCTGTCGATCTTCGGGATACCCAGCGTGCTCTGGCCGTGGATCACCTGTCGGTGCAGGTTGCTCTCGTCGACCACGTCATAGTCGACCACGCCGAGCGTGCCGACGCCCGCTGCCGCGAGGTACAGGGCCGTCGGGCTACCGAGGCCACCGGTACCGATCAGCAGGACTTTGGCTTCCTTGAGCTTGCGCTGCCCCTCGATGCCGACCTCTGGCATGATGACGTGGCGGCTGTAGCGCCGGATCTCCTCGTGGCTGAGGTGGGTATGGGTGTCGAGATCTACGGCTGACATGACGTTCCTTTCACGATCGAACGGAGATGGCGGTGCTAGGCGGTCGCAAGTTGGCGCTTGAGCACCGCCCCGCTCACGACACCGTTATGGACATGCTTGGGCGTGCCGTCGGAATCCAGCACGAATAGGGTTGGGACGCTGAAGACGCCCCAGCGCGCTGCGGCCTCCGGCTCGGCGGTCGCGTCGACGCGCACGATGTGCAGCTGATCGCCCAACTCGCCTTGCAGCGCGTCCAGCGTCGGAGTCTGCTGGAACTTGCACGGCGCGCAGGTCGGGGTCGTGAAGTACACGATCACCGACGCACCGTGCGGCGCAGTCGCCAGCAGCGGATCGCGCACGCTCGCGGTACGGCGCGCGCGGGCCAGTTGGCGGCGCGTGACCGTCTGCCACGCGACGATTCCGAAACTCAACAAGGCGGCGGCAATCAGGATGCGGTCGATCATGGCGTGGCCTCCGTGCGCGGACGGGTGGACGAACGGGCTAACGCTGCGGGAGCGGGGCGCGGTCGAAACCGCGGATGCCGAGCTTGTTGAGCTGGTAATACATCCAGCAGCCGAGGCAGAAGTTGAGCCAGAAATTCAGGTTCGCGAGCACGATCACGACCCACACCAGCGCCCAACCGAGCACGGCCGCCCCGCCCAACAGCGCGAGGGTCGCGGTAAGGTTGAACACGGCGCCGACACCCATTGCGAAGCGGTGCGGCTCGGGGTTGTCGAGGATCACGTTCGGCTTGACGAGGCCGCGCGGCTTGAGCACGCGCTGGTAGAACAGGCGATACGGTCCGGCCTCCGATTCGACGGCACCGAGCAGCTGCGCGATACCGACGAACAGCACCAGAGGCCAGACGTTCAGCACAAACGCGACCAGCAGCAGCACGATCGTGGACGCTTGCCCGACCTTGAGGCCGGACTGATCCACGCGGCGCGGCGCGGGCGATGCGCCCCCGGCGATCGACGGGATGATGCGCAGCGCGTCTTCAGACTCGACCGGCGTGTCCAGCCCGTCGAGAAACCGCACGTCCTCGTCGCCGAGGAAGATATTGACGAACGTGCGCAGGCTGTCGCCGTTGAACAGGTGCGGCTTGAGGTCGGGATATTGGCTGACCAGATCGGCCAGCACCTCGCCGATGGTTTCGCCGCTGACGTCGACCTGCGCATTCTGGCCGGTATACGCCCGCAGGGGTGTCGGGATCTTGATGGACGGCATCGGTGGTGTTCTCCTCAGTTCTTGCTTACAGCGTCTTGCCCACTCAACAAAAAAGCCAACCGTGCGGACGGTTGGCCTTGGATTACCCAGTTCGGTTACGGGGTACGGTCACACGTCCAGCCGCGCAGATGACACACGACAACACATCGCCATGTGCATATACATCATGGTGGTGGCCATACGGCGGGTGGACGAGCGTGTGAATGCCATGCGTAAACGTTACTGATTCGGCTGGTTTTTTGCAAGAGTGCGGGTACAGCGTTCAGGACACTCTCAGGCGAAGCGCTCGTACGCGCGGCGGTCACGAACCGGTTACGGTCTCGCGCGCATGCGCGGACTTACGCGCCACCCGGCGGACATACGGATCGCCGCAGCGGTGTGCTACAGTCGGGGCCGTCGAGTCTCACCACGAAGTCGGGTTGTTATGCTGCGGAAATCCCTTGTCGCCTCCCTGTTCGCCCTGTACGCGCTTGCCCACCTTTCGGCCGCCCAGCAGCCCGTCACCGTGACGAACGTCGCTAGCGCGCTGCGCAACCCGCGCGGGGTCGCCGTTCTGCCCGATGGCCGGTTGATCGTCGCCGAGGCCGGCGCCGCCGCAGGCTACGACTTCTCGGACGGCCGGATCAGCGTCTTCGACGACCTCAATGGGGACGGCGACTACAACGACATCAACGAGCGCCGCACCGTGATGTGCTGCATCGGCGGCTACAACGCGCTGACCGAGTACGGCAGCGGACAGGACGAGGTCGGCGGCCTCGGCGACATTTTCGTGCTGGACGACGGTCGTATCTTCTTCACGCAGGACGATCCGCAGGCAGGCTATTTGCCCGATGGCGCGCCGCGCACCATCGGCGTGTTTAGCCTGTCACCTGAGCCGGAGTGGCGTCCGCGCCTTGTGCACTATGGCGGCGCCACGATCAACGCGATCGCCTACGACCCGGTTCGCGACGTGTTGTACATCGCCGAGAGCGGCATGAATCGCGTCAGCGCACTGACAGTGGACGGCAACCTGACGCCGATCGTCGTGTTCAAGAACCTCGCCGGCGGTCAGCAGGCCGTCCCAGCAGGGCTTGCGCTCGACCCGACGACCGGCGACCTGCTGGTGGCGCTGCTCTCCGGGCAGAACCGCGACTACTTCGGGACGGTCATCGCTTACATGCCGGAAGCCGCGAAAGTCGTCCGCCTCAATCCGGAGACCGGGGAATGGCGGGACGAGATCACCGGCCTGACGACGGCGGTGGATGTCGCCGTGGACGACGCCGGCAACATTTATGTCGCGGAGTTCGCGACAGGCTGGCCGACGACGCAGATGCCGCGCGATTTTCCGGTACATGACCGCAATGCCCCACCCGACGCCGGCGGCTACCCGCGCTTCAGCGGGCGCGTCACGATGTACCCGGTGGACGGTCGCACGCCGATCCGGCTTGCCGAAGGGTTGGACGAACCGACCAACCTGACCTATCACGACGGCGCGCTGTACGTGTCGGTCGGACAAGGCACGCCGGGCCGGCCTATCATCGGGCCGGACGGGCTCACGCGCATCACCGGATCGCTGCTGCGCATCACGGGGTTCGCGCCGTGATCCGGCGCGAGCCAAATTGACGTATTCCTAAACGAAGTTGTATCGGGGCTCCGCCCCAAACCCCGGCAAGAGTGCGCCCTCTGGTGGAGATGTGGAGGCGAAGACTCCACATTCTTCCCGGACAGCTTCTACCGGATAATCAGCGTGTCGGGGTCGAAGGCGGTGCGGTCGTCCTTGAGGCGCCACACACGCATGTCGATCGCCTCGCCGTCCTGAACCTGCGTGATGATGTAGGTGAAATTCGGCAGGGCGTGATCGCGGTCGAACACGGAGGGGATGGCCGGGCTGTCGGGATGGCTGTGATAGTAACCAACGAGGGTCAGGCCGCGCGACTCCGCCTCGTCCTCGAGGTGCATCCAGTCTTGCGGGGTCATGGCGTAGCGATGGTACTGCTCCTCGGCCTCGAACACGTTCTCGACCTGTGTGATGGCTTGCACGACGACGCCGTCAGGCTGCAGGGTGCCGAACAGGAAACCGCCGCCTTCGTTGGGATACGTGCCCCGCATTTGAGCGAAGATGTCCTGCTGCAGTGCGGCTGAAAGGTAGACGTCCATGGATGACTCCGGCAAGGGGTTGGTGGCGCTCAGGATAGCGCGCACATGAGTGTGTCGCAAGGTCAATGGGCCACGCGTACTGGTTGCGGATTTGAAGGACTTCGTTATTATGGAGGTGTGTGAGACTGCGACCACACGCCTGAATCTCCTGAAGATTTGGCAGGCGCCGACGTGAACGAAATATATGACATCGTGGTGGCGTACCGGCGTGGACCGCGCTGGGCTGCGGCGACGTTGACCCATCAGTCGCTCGTGCACCACAACCGTCGGGCGCTGATTGATCACATGAACTCCGGCCTGGGCCGTCCGCAGACCTTAGCGGCTGTTCGGGCGTGTCGAGTATTCGTGCTGGTGCTCGGCCCGGGCGACCTCGAGCGCTGCGCACAGACCGACGACGAACTGCGTGTGATGATCACCGTCGCGTTCTCTTCTAACTGCGTCGTGGTGCCGGTGCTGGTCGACCAGTTCACCTACGAACGCGACAAGGCGCATCTGGTCGGCTTGCTGCAGGAACTGCCCAAGCTGCAAGTCGTGCGGCTCGAACCCTATCAACCCTACCCGGCGCTGGAACGTCTGAATACCCTCGTCGAGAAGTACATCCCTACTGCCGACACCGAGGGCGACCTGTGGTCGCTGCCTGCTGGCGACACGTCCGACGCGCTCGGTCAGACGCGCATGGATACCGGCGAGATCGACGGGTTCTGCGACAACGCCGAGGCCTCGATCCTCGCGATGGACTGGACGCACGCCGCCGCGATGATCCGGCGCGCGCTCGAAGGTGGGCGCGACATGGCCCGCCCGCACCGCGTCATGGGCGATTTGTTCGCCGTGCGCGGGCTGCTGGACAAGGCTGCCGACGCGTATACGCAGGCGATCAACCTCGACCCGTTCGACTTGCGCTCGTATGAGCGGCGAATGGAAATGAACCTGCGCCGGGGCCGTGCCCACATGGCCTATGACGACGCGGCTGCCGCCGCATTGCGCGCGCAGGGCAACACGACGCAGCTCGCGGAGCACTACGCTTCGCGGTTTGGCAGCGACAAGGAACACGCGCTCAAGCGTATTCTCGAGGCTATCGCGCGCCGCAAGGGCGAAACCAGCGAATACCGGTAACTGGGAGCGCTCCCCATCCGTTTCACCGCCTGTGGCTGACTGAATGTAGCCAGCGCGCTAGAATACGCCTGTTCCGTTCTTCATTTCGGGTGACTCATGCGCCGTTGGACCCTCGTCTGCGTACTCCTCGTCGTACTGATCGCGCCCGCCTCCGGGCAAGCCGATCCGTTCCGCGCGTGGCTGCTGCATCCCGACCGAGGCGCGCTGACCGCCATCGACACCAGCGGGCCGCTGGGCACGATCGCGCTGCCGGTGCCGGACGGCTTCGCAACCGTGTCGCCGGACGAAGTCGCCATTGCGCCCGACGGGCAGACGGCCGCGTATGTCGTGTACCGGGCAGGCTACGTCCAGCCCGCCGTCGCCGTGCTGCGCCTCTCCGACCAGCAGTTGATCGCCAACTTCGCGCCGCAAGGCATGACGTTCACCAGCCTCGGCCTCGCCCCGCGTGCCGCCTTCAGCCCGGATTCGCGGCGGCTTGCGCTCGGGTACATGACCGACGAGGGTTGGGAGCTGGTGGTCATCGACATCGCGGCCTTCGCGATTGCCGCCCGCATCACCGATCGCGATCCGCAGCTCGGCTCGGTGCCGCGCACGCCGGACAGCCTGCCGGTGCCGGTCGACCATCGTCAGGGCGGCACGATCGGCTTCACCGTGTATGATTTGGCGGTCTCACGCGCCGCCTCGTACCCGGGCTTCACGTGGGACACGCTGACCGGGAACCTCGCCCCGTCGCCCGCCTACGCGACACCATTCGTCGACGTGTACCCCGGCTCGGGCGAGGTCATCCGCGCCGGAACCGACGAACGCCTCCCCCGCACTGAGGCCTTCCTGCCCGACGCCCACCATAATGTGCTCATGCGCGTCAATCCGCTGACCAGCGAAACGGCGCCGTTCTACCTCAGCCCGGAACACACACTGCTCGCGCCCCGCTTCGTGCGCGGCGGCGTGTGGATCGCGGTGGGCACAACCGACGGTTTCAGCGAGACGTGGACCTTGATCGACCGCGCCGGCCAACCTGTCGCCGGTATGCCTGAGAATCAGCGCATCTACGACGTTGCCGGCACCGCCAACGGACTGCTTTACGTCACGCTCAACAGCGACGCCGCGCCAATGGCCGTCAGCCTCGACCTCGCGGGAGAAGGCGCGCCCGCCGTGCTGTGGACAGGCACGCTTTCCGATCTACCGCCACGCATCTTGTGGGCCGGCAGTTCCGACCCAACCGTACTGTACTGGCCGGACACGCTCGGCGCGGCGGCATGGTCGCAGTTGGTCGAGCCGCTCGCGCCGCCGCCCACGCTGATCGCTGCCGGGTCGGTGCAGGATGATGCGCTGACAATCGGCGGCAAGGCGACCGTGGCGACGACCAACGGCGACTCGCTCAACGTGCGGTCGGACGCTGGTACCGTCTATCAGATCCGGGCGAAAGCGCGCCCCGGCGAGGTGGTCGACGTGCTGGACGGCCCGCGCGACGCCGACGGCTTCACGTGGTGGGAGATCCGGCTCACGGACGGGCGGCAGGGCTGGGCGGTCGAAGAGGCAGACGGGCGGCGCACGCTTGTCCCCGGCGTGGACAGCGCCCCGATCGAGGACGAATTTGCGCCAGCCAATCCGGTCGTCAGCACCGGCCTCGCGGTCGGGGATACGGCACTCGTCACCCTGCCCGACACGCTGGAGGCGCTTCGGCTGCGCAACGGCGCGGGGTTGGATTTCGACATTGTACTGCTGCTGCCGACGGGGACCGTCCTGCGCATTGTCGACGGCCCGGTCGAGGCCGACGACCTAACCTGGTGGCAGGTGCGAACGCCGGAGGGCAACGTCGGCTGGGCAGCTGAGGTAATCGGCAGCGCGCGCGTACTCACCAAGCAGTAGTCGCTGACGTGTACTTGAATCCAAACTAAACTATCACGACGCACGCACTCGTGTCATCATAAGTGATGTGCGCGACACGCGCGATACGGTAGGGGTGTCTCCCCATGTTCGGCAGCGTCAGGAGGTGGCTTGCGCCGCCTCGGTTTGAAGGGGATTTCGAGCGGACGAACGCGGCACGGGTGCTGCACTTCCTGCTCCTGATCATGCTGGTCATGCTGATTGCGACGCTGATCTTCTTTTCGTTCTTCGAAGGAGATCGGGCTAGAAACGTCCTCAGCATTGCAGCCCTAACGGCTTTCACCGTGTTTGCGTTGTGGCGGTTGCGCCTCGGCCATGTCGATCGCGTCGCCCGTTACTTCCTCATCATGGAGTGGATCGTTGCACTTGGCTACAGCTTGGTCACGCGCGGGATCCTCAGCCCGTACCCGGCGCTTCAAACGATCATCGTGCTGCTGGCCGGAATCCTGCTGCGGCCTATCTACAGCGCCTACTTCGCCGTCGCGAGCGTGATCAGCGTCACGATACTGTTCTTCATCAGCCCTCAACTACCGGGCGCCATGGAGTTCGTTTCACCCGAACTCTATTCAGCCTATGCGGCATCGAACTGGTTCGTCTACGCGGCCAGTTATATGATGACAGCCACGCTTGTACTGTACAGCGCGCGCAGCATCACCATGAACCTCGAACGCATCTTGCAGCGCGATCGCCAGCTAGCCGAACGTAATCGTGCACTCGAAGCGGAGGTCGCGGAACGGACGCGCTTCGAGGGCGAGCTGCGCCAGAGCGAGGCCAAGTTCCGCACGTTGATCGAAAGCGCGCAGTTCGGGATCTTCATCCTCAAGGACGCACAGCACGCCGATTTCGTCTACGTGAACCGCAGCTTTGCCCAGATGCTCGGCTATTCGCCGGAGGAAATGATCGACCGGATGAGCCCGGTCGACGTGTTGACCACGGACGACACCGACGATGCCTTCGGCCGCATTCAGCGGCGGTTTGAAGGCCGGCCCCCGGTGGGGACTGCGCCGTACCGGGCCATCCGCAAGGATGGCTCGCGCGTCGACGTGGTCGTCTCTGGCATGGTCATCGACTACGACGGCCAACCGGCGCTGCTCGGTACGATGATCGACGTCACGGCCGAACGGCTGGCGGAAGGGTCGCGGATCGAGCTCGAAGTGGAGCGCAAGCGCGTCGAGTTCTTGCGCGGGTTTGTGGACACGATGACGCACGATCTGAAGACACCGCTTTCCGTCATCGGGTCAAGCCTATATCTGATCGAGAAGTCCGCTGATCCGGCAGATCATCAGCGGCATCTGACAAAGATCGGCGATCAAGTTGGCCGGATGAGCCGAATGATCGAAGACATGCTGACCGTGGCGCGCCTCGACACCGTGCCCGATCTGAGTTTCGAAAACGTCGACGTCAATTCGCTGATTGCCGGCGTGTGCGACCAGCTCGAAGTTCAGTCGCAGCACAAGAAGCTGACCCTCGTCTATGTCTCGTCCCCCGAAGTCACGGCTGTTCGTGCCGACGGCGATCTGCTCAACCACGCCGTGATCAACCTGATCGAGAACGCCATCAATTACACACCCGCGGGCGGGACGGTCACCGTCCGAACCGTTGCCAGCGACGAGTACGTCACGATTGAAGTGAAGGACAGTGGAATCGGCATCAGCGAAACCGAACTACCGCGCGTGTTCGACCGGTTCTTCCGAGCACGCAATGCTGCGACTCAGTCGCCGGGTACCGGCCTCGGCCTCGCCATCACCAAGCGCATCGTCGATCTTCACGCCGGGGACATCTCCGTGACCAGTCAAGTTGGAGCGGGTTCGCTGTTCAAGGTGCGCCTACCCGCAGCGCGGGGCGCGGTGTCGGCCGTCTAGGCAGATCACAGGTAGAAAACGAAAGGGCCACGCGTGTTCGCATGGCCCTCACAATGGACTGCTTCGCCCGGTATCCGGGTCTAGTTTGCCATCAGCATATAGCCGACGCCCGCTTCGGTGACGATACACGATGTCCCGCGCCGACTGCTGTCGTCGAGCTTGGTGCGCAGGCGCGAGATATTGACGCGAAGGACGGAGAAGTCGCCGGCGTAGCTGTCGCCCCATACCGCCCGGATTAAGTCCTTGTACGTCACGCATTGGCCGGCGCTGCGCATCAGCGTATACAGCAAGTTGTACTCGATCGGCGTGAGATGGACGCGCCGCCCGCGAATGCTGGCTCGGCGCTGCGGGATATTCAGCTCGATGCGCCCGACCGCGATGGTCGATTCGTTGGTCGGAGTCGTCTGGATACGGCGCATCAACGCGTTGATGCGTGCGACGATCTCGGACCGGTTGAACGGCTTGCCGACAAAGTCGTCCGCGCCTGACTCGAGCGCGGCAACCCGATCCTTGTCCATGCCGGACACGACGATCAATGGCAGCATCGAGGCGGTGCGCAGCCGATTGAGGAAGGTCAGCCCGTGAATGTCAGGCAGGCCGAGGTCAAGCAGGATGAGGTCAGGATGGTGCGAATGAATGTACTCGAGTGCGGCGGTACCGCTTTCGGCGACTGCGCCGCGATGACCGGACCGCGCTAGCAGTTCGGTCAGGTCTCTTGCAGTGTCGGGGTCGTCCTCCACGACTAAGATATGCAGTTTTCGGGTAAAGGAGGAAGCCATACCGAATTCCCCAGCATGAAGAAACGCACTGATAATCCAACAGTATACAACATTTCAGGCGAAACTCACTCAATCTCCGGCCGGGTTAGAATTCTGATCACGCTGGATAAACTGCCCAATATAGGCATATTGCACAATCTTCCCGGCACGTTGACTCGAGCCTTTGGCGCGTTGTGCCATCGCTGCGCGCGAACGCGAGTCGAGCACGGGGTCTGGCGCTCGCCGATGCCGCCCGGTTGCGACCGGTATGAGTCGCGCGTGAAAACCTCATGAGTCGTCGAGAAATTATCGATAATTCAGCATTGCTCGCGCAGACCTCCGGCGATTTTGCCTTGCACGCCGGGTTTCAAATTTGTACACTCTCGCCAACATTGAGGCCGGGACAATCAACTACTTCTCTTAAGAGATATTTTCCGTCCCGGACCGATCGACCAACGCCCCGCTCGCTGCGGGGCGTTAGCTTTTTCTAGGCAGATTCTTGCTCGGCCGGCGGCGGTGACGAGAGCGCATCCTGCACATCGACAGCGAGCTTCTCGAGCAGTCCACGCGCAGCCTTCGGGCCGGCTGTCAGCGGGACAACGCGGCCGTCGCGCAGCACCAGCACCAGCGCAAGCGCCTGTACGTGCTCTTCGCCGGCCAACTGCACACTGCGTACGCTATACAAGCCGATTCGTTCGGTCAACATGCGAAATCCACGCGGCGAGATCAACGTCAGTTCGGCATTGATGCGGTCGATCAGCAGCGTGCTGCCACGGCTGAGGAGCAGGGCGTACATGCCGCCCGCGACGAACAGCACGGCCAGCACCAGATACAGCCCGAACACCAGCAACACGCGCCAGTCGCTCAACCGCTCCGACCCTGCCGCAGCGGCATCGGCGAACTGAAAGAGAACCAGTCCAAGCGCGATGGCGCTCACAACGGTGAACGCCATCGCCGCGAACCGCAGGCCAATCCGGCGGTCTTCGAATACGGTACGCGCGGGGCTGTCGAACGTCATCTTCAACATGCCCCAAGTATACCGCAGGCATGGCGCTGCCTACGGTCTGCAAGGCCAGTACTACTGCATCGCCGCTGGAACAGGCAGCGGACCAGCGCCGGTACTCCGCACCGCACCGGCGAGGTAGAAAGCGTCAAGCAGATCGACGACCACGGTGCCGTCGGTCGACTTGTTCTTCACCTGAAAGGTCGTCGTCGAAACGTTGCGGCTCGCCAATTCCACCTGCACGTTGATCTGCGAATAGCTTCCAGCCGTCGTGACCGACACCTTCGCTTTGCTGGTCGGCGTGCCGTCCGTGTACGCGACCTTGAGCGTGATCTTCACGTTGATCGCGGCCCCGGTGCGCTTGATATGGCCCTGACCGAGGACAAGCTGGTCCTTCAAGCCGACGAACTGCGCCGTAGGCCACAGGAAGGTCTGCTTGATCGACGTCGCCTCGTCTGCCCCGCCGACGAACTTGTAGGCGCACGAACCCACGTATTGGTCGCCCGTGCCACAGACCACCTGATCGCCGTTGTTGGCTTTCTTGGCGATCCACGGCGCCAATCCGGACTCGAAGGACTTGTTCGCCCCGCCTACCGATATGAAGCCCGATACCGAATCGACTCGGGTCCGCAGCACGTAGAATGATCCCGGCAGGGGCGTAACGATCGAGGTCACACGGATGAAATACCACGTGCCCTGATTGATCGACACGTCAGTAAGCTGTGCGGGCGTGCCACCCAGTGAGAAGGTGCAGTCCAGTTGATTCAGCGGATCGTTGGCGTACAAGCTCAAGCCCGTTGAAGTCGCAGCGCTGAACTCGCTTGTGTACAGCACAGACCCGAGCGTGGAAATGGAGATCGTGGCAGAAAACGGCGCCTGAAACCGATACCACACGCTTTTCGATCCGTTGGTGGCGATCAGTCCACAGTCGGTTTCGCCCAATTCGGTCGACGCAAGGTGGATGTCGTCTGCCCGATATTTGCCATTGAGGGCGATGTACTCCGACGCGCCGGAGTTGTCGTTGGATGGCGCGCGCGGTTCCTGCGCCTGCAATACGGACACGCTGAGAAATGCGCAAACGACGAGAGTCAGCACGATAACGTACTGGCGTTTCATAGGTTTTCGCTCCTAAGACAGGTCGCCGGTATCTGCATCACATCACCGCGCGAGTTGCGAAGTTATACCATGACTCTCAAGTACTACGACATTAGGATTTTGGCGCTCGCGAAGTCAAGGCGCGAGGCGTCCGCGCGAACGGTCCTCACGGTCTGCTAAGTTGGAGATGAGGACAGCCGCCAAATTGCAGCGCGAACCACCCGAACACAAAAGGGGACACGTGCGTCCCCTTCCGCAGTCATGTCTGACAATTGGCCCGTGACGACCGAGAACCTTCCCTAGAAGAATCCGCGGCGGCTGTAACGCTCTTCCTTGAACGGGTCGCCGTAGTTGTGATAGCCGTTGACCTCCCAGAAGCCCGGCTTGTCCTCGACGCTGAACTCCAGCGCGCGCACGAACTTGGCCGACTTCCAGAAGTACAGGTGCGGCACGAGCGTACGCACCGGCCCGCCGTGCTCAGGGTCGAGAGGCTGGCCGTCGTATCTGTAGGCCAGCAGCACGTTGTCGCGCATCATGTCCTCGATCGGCACGTTGGTCGTATAGCCGTAGTCGCAGTGGGCGATGATGTGCTTGGTCTCCGGCTTCATACCGGCTAGCTCGGCGATGTGCTTGAACTGCACGCCTTCCCACACCGTGTCGAACTTGCTCCAGCGCGTCACGCAGTGGATGTCGGTGGTGATCTGCACGGTCGGGAGCTGCTGGAAGGTCTCCCAGTTCCAGCGCAGCTCGTTGGCGATCGTCCCGAACAGCCGAAGATCCCACACCTCGGGGTTGAAGCGCGGAGTCGGGCCGTACGTGAGGACGGGAAACTCTTCGGTCAACGATTGACCGGCAGGGAGACGCCCCTGCTTGCGCAGTTCATCTTCGCGTTCGCGCCGGGTCCTGCGCGCGTCAAACAATCCCATGGGTCGTATGCCTCCAGATCGACTAACGGAATTATACCAGCGGCGCGCCGTGCCGCGATGAGTGGTGGGTGTGAGGTCTACAGGTCGAGCTGTTCGCGCAGCCAATCGGCCACCCGCCAGCCCAGATCGCCCGCCGCCGCCGGCGTGATGTGGATGCCGTCGAAGGAATACGTGTAGCCGCCGGCCGCACGCTCGGAGTCGAAGTCATTCCAGCCGGACTGGATGCGCTCGCCGATGCGAAACACGGTTTGCAGCGTGAGCGGCGGACGCTTGGGCACATGCGGCGGGTTGAGCGCAGCGGCGATATCCAGCACCGGCACGTTCAGCGACTCGGCGACTTCGCGCGTGTGCCGGTTGAACAACGCGGATGCCTCGACCGCTTCCGGACTGTATTCCATGGGCGGCAGGCCGACCAGCGCGTGAATGTGGTTGAGTGCAAGCTGGTTGAGCAGGTCGCGCAGGTACGCCGCATAGTCGTCCGGCTCAAGGTAGCCGTCCGGCAAGCCCTGCTGCGACTTGTAGTACGGGCGCGTTGCCGGGAACGCGTACGCCAGCGCGTCGTTGCTGCCGGCCAGCACGAAACACGCTTCGGCGTCGTCAGCCGCGACGTAGCCCACTCGTTCCACCAGCCGGTTGACCGTGTTGCCGGCCACCCCGTGATTGAGCAGTGTGTGCCCGGGCAGGTGCGGGCGCGCCGCGGCCACCCAGTCGCCGCCGTACTTGCCTTCGGTCAAGCTCGCGCCCAAAAATGCGATGCGCACGCTTACGCCCGTTGTGCGAGAAACGCCTGATAAGCGGCTTCGTCCACCAGTTCGCCGTCCTGCACACCGACCTTCACTTCGACACGGTTGGCGTTGAAGTCGATATGCAGCTCGGCCGGGAATGGGCAGCGCTCGCCGCGCGCCACCTTACGCGCAAAGTACGTCTTGCCGTCGTCGTTGAGGCTCAGGTCGTTGTAGCGGTCGACGCGAACGGCCAGCACCTCGCTGCATCGCTTGGGGCGCACGTAGTATGTGACGTACCGGTCGCCCGCGCGGCCACCACCACCGAAGAGCCGCCGAAAGAATCCCACTGGACTGCTCCCTGTCTTGCTTCGAGTTCGGCCGCTGATTATAGCATGCGCCCCTTCAGTAGATTTCTGCGATTCCCGCGGCCCGGTGTATAATGGCCGGCATCGCCTGTACAAAGCCTTTATTGAATGTCCGAACCTACCGATCCGACCGGAGCAGCGACCCGCAGACGACCGAGCAACGCGCTAGTGCGCCGCGTGATCGCCGGGTTAGAACAAGCCAACGCCGCCGATCGCGCACCGGAGCAGCCCGACGGCCCCAGCGGGCCGGTCACGCCGTGGCTGCTGCAGCGCTTCCTTGACGGGTTGGTCGACCTCGAAGCCGAATTGGCCGATCGCTACCCGCACCTGCCCCTGCTCTCCGTGTTCAAATCCCGCAGCTTGTACGAACGCAGTTCACATCAGGTCGCCACGCTGAGCGCGCCGGACGACGCGGCCTCCATGGTGGTCGACATCGACGCGCCAAAAGACCTCGCCCAATTCACCTTCGCCATCAGCGGCATGTTCAGCCGCACGTATACGCTCGACCGGCCCAGCTCGATCGACCGGCCGCGCTGGCTTGAGGCGATGGACCGTCGGCAGGGCGGCCTGACATTCCTTTGGGGCGTGTCGCGCTGGGAAGGCGACTACCTGATCTGCGTTCTAAAGCGGTATCAGACCAATGTGTATGCATTCAGCCCCGCGGGTGTGGCTGCCAGCGTCCGGCTGACGCCTGACGTCACGCGCGACCTGCTGGCATGGATGCGCAAACTGTGGACGACCAAATGACCGACGTTCTCATCATCGGCGCCGGGATGTCCGGCCTGATGGCCGCTCACGCTCTGGCGCGGGCCGGCCGCTCTGTGACCCTCCTCGACAAAGGCCGCAGCGTCGGCGGCAGGCTAGCGACCCGGCGCATCGGCGGCGGGCTGGCCGACCACGGCGCGCAGTTCTTCACCGTTCGCGACCCGGTTTTCGAATCCTTCGTCAACGGCTGGCGCGAAAGCGGCCTCGCCTATGTCTGGGCGCACGGCTGGAGCCGTGGCAGCCTCGACAGCACCCGCGCCGACGGCTACCCGCGCTACGCCTTCAAAGGCGGCATGAACAAGATCGCCGCGACGATCGCCGAAAACCTCGCGGCGGACATTCGCGTCAACGTGCAGGTTGCATCGGTCACCGCCGGCAAAGACGGATGGCGCGTGGTCGACACATCCGGCGCGCAGTACGACGCGCGCGCGCTGATCATGACACCGCCCGTACCGCAGTCGCTCAAACTGCTTCAAGATGGTGGCACGTTGCTCAACGGCACAACGATCGACGTTCTCACCCACATCATGTATGCGCCCTGCCTGTGCGGTCTGATCCTGCTCGACAAGCCAGCGCAAATCCCCGAGCCGGGAGCGATACAACGGCCCGGCCATTGGGTCAACTGGATCGCCGACAACCGCCGCAAAGGGGTCAGCACGCAGACTGTGCTCACGCTCCACACCGACGAGGCGTTCAGCCGCGAGCACTACGACACGCCCGACGCCGACGTCCTCGCCATGCTCGAACAAGAGTGGCGGCCGTATGCCCACGGATGCGAGGTCGTCGAAGCGCAGGTGAAACGCTGGCGCTACAGCTTCCCGACGGCCGGCCACCACGAGCGATCGCTTGCGGCCGACACATCGTTCCCGCTGGTGTTCGCCGGTGACGCGTTCGGAAGCCCGCGCGTCGAAGGCGCCGCACTGAGCGGGTTGGATGCCGGACAGCGCATCATCGACGCGCTGCGGTAAGCCGCATAACACAGGAGTCCCCATGTACCCGATGCTGCTGACGCCCGCGATGCATACCCGTGTGTGGGGCGGGCGCAGGCTCGAAACGAGCCTGAACAAATCGCTGCCAAGCGATGAACCGTACGGCGAGTCGTGGGAGATGCACGACACGGCGACCGTCGCCAACGGCGCGTATGCCGGTCAGACCTTGGGCGCGCTGCTGGCCGAGCACGGCGCAGCGTTGATCGGCGATGCCAGCGACCCGAAAGAGGGCTTTCCGCTGCTGCTCAAGTTCCTCGACGCCAACGCATGGCTGTCGGTGCAGGTGCATCCGGATGACGCGCTGGCGGAAAAGCTCGAGGGTGAGCCTCGCGGCAAGACCGAGGCGTGGATCGTGCTGGCCGCCGACGCGGGCGCAAAACTGGCGCTGGGCGTCAAGGACGGCGTGACACGCGAGCAGATGGCTGCGGCGATCACCGGCAATACGCTGCAAGACCTGATGCGCTATGTCGAAGTGCAAGCCGGCGATGTGGTGTATCTGGACGCCGGGACGGTGCACGCGCTCGGCCCCGGCGTTCTGGTCTACGAGATTCAACAATCGAGCGACCAGACCTACCGGCTGTACGACTGGGGCCGGATGGGGCTGGACGGCAAGCCGCGCGCCCTGCATATCGACAAAGGATTACAGGCGTCAAAGCTTGACTTGCGCCCCGACGTTCGGCGCATGTCGGACAGGGAACCAGTGTTCGTCGGGCCGTATTTCGAAACGCGCTTGCACCGCCTGTTGGGCGAGACCATTGCGCTCAACACCGGCGGCAGCCGCTTTCACGTGTTGAGCGTCATTCGCGGCGCGGCGACGGTCAGCACCGACGGCGATCAGCTTCAGGTCGGTGTCGGGCAGTCGGTGTTGATCCCGGCGGCAGTCGGGGCGTACAAGCTGGCCGGCACGGCGGAAGTCCTGCGCTCGAACCAGCCGGGGTGAGGTTCAGCCGGACAGGCGTTCGTAGAACGTGATGCACACGCCGGCGAGGTCGCGCACGGCGAATTCCCGCGTACCCCATGGAGTCGACTGTATCGAAGTCATGCTGGCACCTTCGGGCTGCTCAAACGGGGGGATCGCCTGCGCCTTGTACTCGTGATGAAGCGCATCGATCCCAGACAGTTCAATCCGGAAAGCGGTCTGCGAGGCCGTGTGCGGGTCATTGTAGTTCTGGAGCATGATTTCGACCCCGCTGCGCTGGAGTATAGCCATGCTCAAGTCATCCGCCTTGTAGGTCGCCGCAAATCCCAATTTCTGCTCATAGAACGCGAGCGCCGCGTTCATGTCTTTGCCGGCGGGAATCATCGGGGTCAGTTTACCGAGAACGGGCGCTGAATCGGGCATCGTGGTTGTCATCCATCAGTTTTGTAGATCAGGCGTTCTAATTCTATCGGCTCTGCATTCGTCAGGCAAGGCGCAGGCCGGCGCACGCTTTCGGGCAAACCATCGCGTCCGGCGCGCAGGGCCCGGTGAACCGCACGGTGGGACGACCCAGCGGGTCGCCCCTACAGACACTCTGTGTTCTTTGTGGCCTCTATGGGTCAGTCTTCGCGCTGGACAAGGCGGTGCCGTGTCCCTACGAAATGGGCGGGGTCACAGGTGGCGTTCTCCCCTCTCCCTGAGGGAGAGGGGCTGGGGGTGAGGGTCAGCGACGCGAGGTGAGGTTGTCCCTACGAAACAGGCCGTGTTTTTGTCTGACTCCTGACGACTGACTCCTGACTTCTCTTCCTCATCACTCGGCACTCATCACTCTCAAACAGGGCTGGGGAGCGGCGCGTCGTGCTGTAGACCGATGTCGGCGAGGCTGCGGAACGCCAGATCGCGCACGGCAGGCTGACCGTCCAGCAGCGCCCGATACAACATCCCGGCGCGGTCAAGCATGCCGAGCTGTCCGAGCGCCTGCACGGCGACGGGCTGCATCGTAGCGTCGGGCATGGTCGCCATGCGTCCCAGCACATCGGCCTCGACGCCTTCGCTCTTGATCCCGACCTGCCGCGCCCACTGACCAAGCCAGTTGATCGCCGGTGGTTCGGGATACGGCGCGAGGGCTTTGGCGGCAGCATGGGTCTGGAAGTCGATAATTGCTTCCTGCGCGGCGAGGCGCACGTACCACTGCTGGTCTTCGAGGAACAGCCGGTACAGCTCGATCAGCGCCCAGCCGACACGCATCCGGCGCAAACCGAACACGGCCGCGCGGCGATACTCGAGCGTCTCGTGACGTGTGGCTTCATACAGCGTTTCGAACCCGACATCGGGCAAAATGGCGAACGTCTCCGCGGCCATTTGCTTGACATCCTCGGTACCGAAGGCAAATGCGCGTGCCAGTTCCTCGTACGAGTCGTCGCTGCCGATCGCGCCAAGGGCGGTAGTCGCCGCAAGCTGCACGTTCGGATCAACGTCCTTGACCAACCCGGCGAGGGTCGAAACGGTCTGATTCGAGCGCAGCACGCCCAACGCCAATGCGGACAAGCGCCGTACGTCCGAGTCGGGGGATTTGAGCGAACGCTCAAAAATGGACGTCGCTTCGGCGTCGCGGCTGGCGGCCAACGCGGCAGCGAGGCGCTCGCGCACAAGCGGATACTGCCCCGGCTGAACGAACAGGTTGCCGATCTGGCGCAGCACATTGGCGCGCCATGCCGGTTTGCTGTCGAGGTACGCCAACCATCGTGTCAGGCCGGTCAGCGTGCTGACGAGTACGTTCGGCGGCGCTTCGAGGCGCGCTGCCGCAGCGGCGTCGACGGGCCGGATGCCGGCGGCATAACCCAACGCCAGTTCCCAGCGCGGATCGATGGCGATCTCGCGCAGGCGGGCGTGGTCGACGTCTTTGAGCGAGAGTGCAGCGAGATATGCGCCAACCGCACGGTGCCGGAACTGGAATTCGCCGCGCCCGATCTCAACCAGCAAGCCGCGCCGGAACAGGTCGAGCAGCAGCTTGCCCTGATCCCCCGCCGCGTCTGCGTTGCCAGCGGCCGCGGCGACCACGTCCGACGTAATGCGGTTGCGCTCGATCTCGACGCGCGCAGCCCGTACGGCCGCAGCCCGTACGTCGTCGGGCAGTGCAAGGTTGGCGAGGTACGACTCGACCCATACGCCGGGCGCGCGGCTGGTTTCACCGTGGAACGCGGCGAGAATCTTGAGGGTCGTCTCCGTCGCAGACAGGCCGCGCGCGCCGTTCAACGCCGCCTTGATCGCCGCGCTGTCCGGCGTGTTTTCGCGGTTCGGGCGGGCGCGCTTTCCCGGTCCGGCCAGATAGGCAGGCCATGCCTCCGCCCACTTCTGCACGGCCGTCTCGATGTCGTTGTCATCCCACGGACGCATGAACAGCGGCGCCAAGCCGGCCTCGATCAGCGGCGCATAACCGTGATCCGGCCCGGCGACCAGTACGTGATTGCCGGGATGCGCGGCGAGCAGTTCCGGTAGCCATGCGGCGATCTCGGCCTGATGGTCGGGGGTCAAGTCGTCGTAACCGTCGAGCAGCAGAACGCATCCGCCGGCCTCGATGCGCGGGTACAGCCGCCTCGGCAGCGCCTTGGATGTCGTGCTGCCCACCTGCGCCTGTAAGCCGCGCACGAGCGGTTCGGCCGGATCGGTCTTGCCGCGGAAATGCCCGGGACGCACGTCGGCCAGATGGACGTAGACCGGGAACTTGTTGTTGTAAGGGACCAGCTCCATGTCGGCTTGCCGCCGGCTCCCGGCCCGCAGTCCGGTATCGCGCGTTTCTTTGGCGAGCTGGTCGAAGGCCTCCTGCTCGATCGTCAGGCGCCGCTTGAGCAATTCGGCACGCTGCGCCGGGTCGAGCCTGTCCTCTTCGGCGCGGAGGCGGGCCGTCACCTTGTCTTCAGGCGGCGCGAACCGGATCTCGCCCAGCGCGACCAGCCCGGTCAGCACCAGCGCGGTGCTGCGACCGCTGCCCGGCGCACCCAGCAGCGCATAGGCGCCGGGGCCGTGGTACAGGTCGTCAAGCGTGACCGTCTCGATATTGTAGGGCTGCGCGAGGTACGGCAGATCGGGCAGGCGCGGCACGACGCGGAACACGTCGCGGCGGATGTCGTCGTCGGGCGGCTCGGCAAAGCGGGCGGGCGGGATGAAGCGGGGTTCGATGGCGATCCGCTCCAACGGGATGCGTTCGCCGGCAAGGTGCGAGGCACGTGCTTCACGCGTAAATTCGCGGACAAAGCGGCCCTCGGCACTCAGCGTGGCGTACGCCTGCGCGCGTTCCAGCCGCTGGCCGACACCCCGGCGTGCGTCGCCGAGCGCGTCGCGCATGGCATACAACACATAGGCAGTCGCCCAACCCACCCCAACGCCAATGGCAAAGTCGCGCCAGTTGAAGTTTTCCGCCATCGCCCACCTCGCATGGTCTCGACTACGACTATAACGCGAAACGCGCCGCGGCGGGCATAAAGGGAGTGATGAGTATCGAGAGTGTGCGTGCTAGGTCAGGCGTGCGCAAGCAGGTGTTTCAGACTTCCACAATACCTCACCGCTTCGCACCGCCTAAGCGACCACAGGACAGCACCGAAGGTCAAGGGCGTGAGAGGCCGCACAGAAGGGCGTCTTCATTTGCAGCACATCCCGCCACACCCTATAATGCACATACGCATCGTGCGTCGGAACGGGCCGCCTGTGGTGTCCCGCATTTGCCGGGCATGCCGCTTTCGAGGGCCGCTATGAATGACTTCCAAGACATCGCCTCACGGCTGAAGAAGAGCAAGGACACGCCCGCTGCTGCCGATCAGCCCGCCGCGGCGTACGACTTCGAAGAAAGCTACCGTCTGCGTGGGCGTATGCTCGGCGTGCTGCTGCGTGATGCGCGCCTCGGCGCCCAGCGCAGCATCGACGATGTCGCTCAATACCTGCACGTCGACCCGATCATGGTCGAAGGGTGGGAGGTCGGCGACGCCGCGCCCAGCCTGCCGCAGCTCGAACTGCTCGCCTACTTCTTCGACGTGCCGGTGAGTCACTTCTGGGGTACTAAAACCCTCGAGACCGAGCGCACCCGGCCGATCAGCGCACAAGAGGCGTTCGTCACGATCCGCACGCACATGATCGGCGCCCTACTGCGACAGAGCCGCGAGGAAGCCAAGCTCGACCTCGACTCGCTGTCCGATAGAACGGCTATCCCTGCCTCGACGCTGTTGGCCTACGAGCTGGGCGAAGAGCCGGTGCCGATGCACGAGTTGGCCGTGCTTGCGAGTGCGCTGGACAAGAACATCGCGTACTTCCTCGAGACGTATTCGCAGTTGGGCGATCTGCTGTCGATGCGCGAGAAGTGGAAGCACTTCAACGCCCTACCGGATGAACTGCGCGAGTTCGCCGCCAACCCGCAGAACATCGGCTTCATCGAAATCGCGTTGAACTTCAGCCGGATGAACAGCGACGTGCTGCGACGAATCGCCGTCAGCATGCTCGACATTACGGGCTACTAGAGCCACTGGAAAGGACTCGTCCGATGCGCCGTTCGCCGTTCGCGCTGTTGTACAACCTCATCTCGCTGCTGTTCTTTCTGATGTCGATCGGCGTCATCGTGCTGGTGATCTTGAAGATGGCAGGCCGGATCTGAGTCAATGCGCGCCGGTCTGTTCAATGCCGTCAGCGTATTGTTCTTTATCGCGACGCTCGCCGTCGTGACCGGCGTCATCTATCTGCTCGTCGCGCCGCCGCCGGTATCGGATATCGCCGCGATGCCGACCCGCGTGCCCGATCCGCCCACCGCGACCCCGACTGATACGCCGACCGAAACACCGCTTCCGCCGCCGACACTGCCTCCGACGTTCACAGCTGCGCCGGCTACAGCAACCCCGACCAGCCGGCCTACCGAGACGGCCGAACCCAGCGCCACCCTGACGCCGTCGATTACGTTCACACCGTCCAGCACGCCGACACCAACATCGACGGTCATCCCGTTCGTCTATTACGCTCCAGATCCGCCGGTGCTGCGCGAGAACTTCGCCAACAGCCTCGGCTGCGCGTGGCAGGGTGTCGGCGGCCGAGTCCTCGATGCCGCTCAGCTCGAGCTGAACGAAGCCGTCGCGGCGGACTTGCGCGTGCATGTCTTCAGCGACAGTGTGGACGAGACGGTGCCGGTCGGCAGCAACTCGTTTTACGGCGAACGGACGGGCTGGGAGGTTCAAACAGCCGTGCGTGCGCGGGATGAGATCGTCTACGCCCGTCTTGAGAACGACGCCGGCACACCGCAGTCGCCAGACGTGTTGGTGCAGTTTCCCGGCACGTGCGAACAGAACCTCGCTGAAGTGGTGTTCACGGTCAATACGGCGCTCCAGCCATGAACGCGATTTGGCGCGTCGTCCGCGCGTTCTTCGAGGCACTCCGGCTCACCATCACGGGTCAGCGGGCAAAGCCATCGCCATTGGTCACGCTGCGGGCGTGGGCGGCGACATCAGCGGAGTTGGCGCGCAAGGCGCTAGAAGCAGGCGACGCTTCCGGCTTTGATGGCAAAGCGCGGACCGCGCTCACCCTCTCGGTTGAAGGACGGCGCGTGTCGATCGAGACCGTGCTGCAGACCGTGCGCTTCCACGCCGAACAGGAGTATCCGCATATCCTCGACTTGAACAATCGCGACGACCTGGCGGCGATCTACGCGGCCAACGTCAACGATCGTTTCTTGACAAGTCGGGCGTTCGACGCGCTAGAAGCGGGCGCTTTTCGCGAAGCCGTCGGCCAATTGTTCTCTCACCTTGAGAATATTCCCGCGCTCGAAGCACAAGACAAAAGCATTGAGAATTCTTGACAATATCCATACAGCGTTAATGCTTCATCTCAATTGACAGTTCTGCCGTTGTGATGCTACATTGATGACAAGTCGCATGAAGCGACAGACCGATATGGTCGCAGGTTTATCCGCTGAGGAGAAATCATCATGATGTACAACCCCCGTGAAGAGGGCCAGGGCCTGGTAGAGTACGCACTCATCCTCGTGCTGGTCGCCGTAGTCGTGATCGTCGTTCTGGCCGTCCTTGGGCCGTTGGTCGCCAACGTGTTCGCGCAGATCAACACTGCGCTCGTCAACGCGAACGCCGGCTAGTTTCCGATCCGAACCTCAGCAAACGCAGCGACCCCGCCCCAGTGGCGGGGTCGTTGTTTTTCCGGACATGACCGACCGGCCGCGCCGTGCTAGAATCGCCGGGTTGCTCCGACCACGAAGGGCCATGTCAGGGTGAAGACCGCCGCGGGACTGCTGAGGACATTGACAGTTGGTGCACTGCTGTTGGCCGGCCTCGCCGCGTGCGAGCCTGCCGCCGCTCCGGTCATCCCGACCGACCGGCCCAGCCCAACCCCGACGATCGAACCTTCAGCCACACACACGCCCGATGCATCGCCCACCGCCACCGAAACACCGACTGCGGCTGTCACCGGCGGGCCAACGCCCACGTCCCTGCTCGGGCCGACGCGCACACCCGACCCGCTCGGCCAGCTTCAGGTCACGCGGCCGGCCAACCCCAACGCGCCCTACATCGAGTTCTTCCGCGCCTCGCCGCAGGTCGCCAACCCGGGCGGGGACTTCACGCTGTTTTGGTCGACGCGCAACGTGCCCCAAGCCGTCATCTACCGTCTCGACAGCACCGGCCAGCGCACGCTCGTCTACAACGTCGAGCCGTTCGGCCGCCAGACAATCACACTGAGCGCGCGCGAACGTGTGCAGGTCGACTACGAGCTGGTGATCGGCGAGGGCGCGCAAGCCGTATCACAGCGCCTGACAATCCCGCTGGCCTGCCCGATCGCGTGGTTCTTCACCCCCGCGCCCGACAGTTGCCCGATCTCCGACGCCGACCCGACCGTGGTCGTCGAACAGCTTTTCGAGCGAGGCCGGATGATCTACGTCGAGTCCGAGAACCGCATCTACGTGTTGTTCAACGACGGCACCACCCCGGCATGGTCGAGCTACGAGAACACCTACCGGCCCGGCATCGACGCCGAACGCGACGAGAACTTCGACCGCGCATTTGCCGGCACCAACTTCGTGCAGCCCGTTGGACGGCTTGGGTTGGTGTGGCGGCGTGTGGACAGTGTCCGCAACCGGCTCGGGAGCGGTACCGTCCCTGAGCGCAGCTTCGACGGCTTCTATCAAGAAGCCCCGACCCGCCTCGCTGAACAGGCAGGGCGCAGCGACTTCTTCGTCACTGCTGGCGACGGCACCGTCCTACAACTGCTCCCGGGCGGCGGCCAGTGGCAAATCTTGACCCCATCAAGCGGGTCGTAACGGAGCCTTCATGCTGAACGAACCCGCGTCGAGCATCCACGATCGCCGGCCGCAGCCCGCGGCTGATGAGTCGCTGGCTCACATCATCGGCGGCAACCCGGAGCTGGACGCTGTCCGCGTCGCAGTCATGCAGGTCATGGCAATCGAGGCGGAACGGACGCCTGAATCCCTGCGGCCGGGAGAGGCCGGCGGCGGCACGATCGTCCTGATGATGCCCGAGCCTAAGCTGCTCGTCCGCTTCGACGGCCGATTGACAGTCGAGAGCGAGGCCGCCTACGCGATGCTTGACGCGACCTGCAAGCCGTTGGAGATGACTCCAGTCATGCGCGAGGTTGGCGGGCGGCAGCACGTCTACATCGTTAGCGGACGCACCAAGCCCGAACCGCGCGGCGTGACCTGGAACGTCGTCCTGTTCATCGCCACGCTGATCAGCGTGCTCTATGTCGGCACGCTGATGGCGATCAACGAGATCGGCTTCGAGAACCCGTTCCGTGCGTTGGTGCTGGCTCAAGACCCGTGGAGCGAGATCTTGCGCGGTATCCCGTACGCGGCGAGCATCCTGCTCATCCTTGGCGCGCATGAACTCGGCCACTACTTCGCCGCACGACGGCGGCACGTCGCGGTGACGCTGCCGTACTTCCTGCCGTTCCCGTGGGGCATGTTCGGCACGTTCGGGGCGTTCATCCAACTGCGCGAGCCGATGCGCAACCGCAAGGTGCTGTTCGAGATCGGCGCGGCGGGTCCGTTGGCGGGCCTAGTTTTCGCCATCCCGATCCTGCTGATCGGCCTCGCAACGTCGCCGACCGGGCCGATCGCACCGGGCCTGATCGAAGGCAATTCGCTGGTGTATGCCATCTCCAAACGCCTGATCTTCGGCGAATGGCTGCCGAGCGCACGCATCGACGTTTATCTCAATTCACTGGCATGGGCGGGATGGACGGGGCTGTTCGTCACCGGCCTGAACCTCATGCCGATCGGTCAGCTTGACGGCGGACACGTGCTGTATTCGCTGATCGGCGAGCGTGCCAAGCAGTTCTATCTGCCGGTGATCGCCCTGCTGGCAGCCCTGACCATCTTTACCAACGGTGGCATGCTGCTGATCCTCGTGCTGCTCGTGCTGTTCGGGCGCGCGCACGCCGTCCCGCTTGACAATGTGACGCAGCTCGACCCGCGCCGTCGATTATTCGCCATTGCGACGCTGGTGATCTTTGCGCTGGTATTCGTGCCGGTGCCGCTGACCGTGCGCGAGTCGGCCGGCCTGTTCGACTTCTCGCCGTCGGCGTGGTCGGGCGCGGTGGCTGTCGGGTTGGTGCTGCTCCGCCGCTTGCGCCGATAATTCCAAATCGCTGTACACTGGTCAATAGCATCTGACTGACACTCGAATACGGGGGAAACATGCGGGATTTGACCGACTCCGCCGCGGCTATTTATACGCCTCGCAAGCGCCGGACAGGCGCGGGCCTGCTGGGCTGTGTGATCGTGCTGGTAGTCGCAGCGGCGATCATCATACCAGTCGGCTTGTTCGTGGTCGCGCCGCTGCTCGGGGTAAACGTGTTTGGTGAAGATACGCGCGAAGTCCCCGGCGATGCGTCCAACTTTGACCCGATCGCCACTTACGGTGAGCTGGCGGCCTATGCGCAGGGCGATGCCGAAACAGTCGGGTTGATCGAGATCGAAGCCTACTACGTCCGGCGCGACGGCACGCTCGACTTGACCGCCGAGAACTACATGCCGCGCGTAGACCTGGAGTTCGTAATTCCGGTACCGCGCCCAGCAGATGCGCCACCGGTCGGCGCGGGAGGCTCGGCCGACGATCGCTACGAACAACGGGTGACAATCGCGGCGTGGCGTCCCGGCCAGATTCGCTCCGTCACGCGAACAGGTGGCGGTGTATCGACCAGCTACACGTACAAGCACCTCGGCCTCGAACGCGACGTGGACGACCCGCGCAAAGCGACGGCCGAGACGATCCCGGCCCCGACATGTACCTTCAAACAGTTGTGGGACGTGGCTGTCGAGCGCGGCGCGCCGGCCGAGGCCGTTGCGATCATCACGTATGACGAGGACGGCTACGAGTTCAACATCAGCGACGTCGGCGTGTTCCTACGCTTCGATACCGACTGTCGCGAACGGCAGTAGAACGCAAGGTAATGACTGTCCCCCCTCGCGAAATGCGCCGCGAACCACAGTACGAGCGGGCAACCTACTGGCCTGCGGCGCAGGCGATCTGAAAGTTCCCCTCTCCCTGAGGGAGAGGACCAAGGGGTGAGGGTTGATTACTTCTCCGATCCACGCATGCGCGGGTCGAGCGCGTCGCGCAGGCCGTCACCGAGGAAGTTGAACGCGAAGATGAAGAAGAACAGGAACACCGCCGGGAAGACCGCCTGACTCGGATAGGTCGAGATCACGGCGGAACCTTCGCTGATCATCGAGCCCCAGCTCGGCGTCGGCGGGTTGACGCCCAGACCGATGAAGCTGAGAAACGCTTCAGTCGATACATACGCCGGGATGGTCAGCGTCTCCGCCACAATGATCGGGCCAAGGATGTTGGGCAGCACATGGCGCAGCATGATCGCGCGATCCTTCACGCCCAACGCGCGCGCTGCCACGACGTATTCCTGCTCGCGCACGCTCAACACCTGACCGCGCGTCAGGCGCGCCATCTGCGTCCAGCTCGTGATGCCGATACCGACGAAGATGAAGAACATGCCGCCGGTACTGGCGTCGAACCGGTTGAGCGAATAGGCGAACGTCCCCGGCTCGAGCTGACCGGTACTAGGCCGGAAAAACGCCATCAGCAGGATGATGAACAACAGCGTGGGGAACGCATACATGATGTCGGTCAGGCGCATAATGACGTTGTCGACCCTGCCACCGACATAGCCGGAGATCAGGCCTAGCGTCAGGCCCACGCTGAGCGCGACGATCGGCCCGACAATCGCCACCAGCAGCGACACCCGAGAGCCGTAAATCAGCCGGCTCAAGATGTCGCGCCCCAGATGATCAGCACCCAGTGGATAGTCCTCGTTGACCTTGACGAACCCACGCTCCTCCCCGACCGGAACCATACTTGGGAAGACGCGCGTCACCCACAGCGGGGCAGAGTTGGCCGCGGTCAAGGTCTGCTTTGCGTAGTCATGCGGGGCGATGAAATCAGCGAACAGGGCCACCAACAGAAACAGGATAATCAGGATCAACCCCAAGACCGCCATTCGGTTTTGCGCCAAGCGGCGCAGCGACGAGCGCATCAGGCTTTCGCCCTGGGCGCGCTCACCCAACCGAATCACGTTGCCTTCGCTGGTCTGAGTTTGGCGAGCCATGATTGCTCCTAGTCGTAGCGGATGCGCGGGTCGAGGGCGGCGTACGCGATATCGACCAGCAGGTTGCCGATCACCACGAACGACGCATACAACAGCACCGTGCCCATAATCAGCGGATAGTCGCGGTTGCCGATCGACGCGACAAACGAGCGCCCGAGGCCGGGAATGCCGAAAATTGTCTCAACAACGAACGTCCCGGTCAGCAGCGCGGCGGCCAACGGGCCGATCACGGTCACAACCGGAATCAACGAGTTCTTGAGCGCGTGGATGCTGATCACGACCCGCTCGCTCAGGCCCTTGGCGCGGGCCGTGCGAATGTAATCCTCACGCAGCACTTGCAGCAAGCTGGCGCGCGTTAGCCGCGCAATCAGCGCGGACTGGATAAAGCCGAGCGCAAACGCCGGCAGGATGACGTATTCGATCCCGCCCCACCCATTCGGCGGCAGCACTTTGAGCTGCACGGCAAAGATATATTTGAGAATCGGCGCTGAAATAATCGACGGGATCGACACCCCGGTGACGGCGATCGCCATGCTCATATAGTCGACGACGGTGTTTTGCCGCAGCGCCGCGATCGTCCCGACCGGAATGCCGATGATCAACGCGATAAGCAGCGCCGCCACCCCGAGCTGGAATGAAATAGGCAAGCTGTCTTCGATGATTGACGTCACGGTACGGTTCGGCGAATTGAGCGACGGGCCAAAGTTCATCCAGCGGATGGCCGTCCCTTCACCGAATAGCGGCGTCTCAATGTTGATTAAGTAGTGTTCCTGCTGCGACTGCTTCCACTCGCCATCGGTCATGCGCGGGAAGATCAGCCCGCCCATATAGTCGGCATACTGCTCGACGATCGGGGCGTCCATGTTGTAGCGGCGCTCAAGGTTGCGCTTAACGGCCTCGGGAATGCCGCGTTCGGTGTTGAATGGGCCGCCCGGGACGAGACGCATCAAGGCAAATGTCACCACAGAGATCGCAAATAAGACGACGATCATCCAAAGTAGCCGTCTGACGATAAAGCGTCCCATGAGACCGTTCCTTCCTGAATACGACAGCGTAGGTTGACGCTGTAAGGGAAGGAGAGCCGCGTTGGCGGCTCTCCCCGTTGTAAATCGGTTGCGATCAGCCGTTCTAGCCGGCCAGATCCCACTTCTCGTAGTACTCGCGGCCGATCACGCTGTTGGTGCGTTCGACACCGTCAGCCGTGATGTCGTCGGTCACATAGTAGTAGATCGGGATGATCGACGCCGCCGTGTTGGTCAGAATGGCATCAGCCTGCGCGTACAGCGCTGTGCGCTCCTCAACCGTCTCCGCGACACCCGCCGCTTCAACCAACGCGTCGTACTCGGCGTTGCTGAAGTGGTTGTCGGGATCCACCGAGCTGTGGAAGACATCGAAGTACCAGTTGTTGGAATCCGGATAGTCGAAGCACCAGCCAGCGCGGTACACGTCCGCGTCACGGCGCTGATCGAGGTAGACACCGAACTCCTGCGCGCTGATCTGGATGTTGACGCCGAGGGTCTCGGACCACATCTGCTGAGCAACCTGCGCGATCGAGGCGTGCAGCGCGCTGGTGTTGTGCAGCAGCGTGCCGGTGATGTCGGCCGCCGTGATGCCCTTCTCGTCAAGGTATTCTTGCAGTTGGGCCTTGGCGTAGTCGGGATCGTAGGTCACGAGCTGATCCGGATAGTCTTCCTGCTTCGGCGCAGCGGTCATGCTGGGCAGCACAAACATGTACGCCGGGAGCTCGCCGGCCTGAGTCACGGCGTCGATGATCGCCTGGCGGTCGATCGAGGCGCTGAGGGCGCGCACGACGCGTGGGTCGTTGAACGGCTCGCGGGTCTGGTTCACACCGTAGTAGTACGTGCACGTACCCGGCGCCACGTTGTAACGTGAGGCCAAGTCCGGGTCGGCCAGAATGCGCGGGATAACCGTACCGTCGACCTCGGAGACCTGCAGCGTGCCCGCCTGGAAGGCGTCGAACTGCGGGGCCGTGTCAAGAATCTGGAAGACAACCTCGTCAAGGTTGGCCGCCGGGATGGCGCCCACGCCGGCGAAGAACGGGTTCTTGATCAGGGTCAGGTCGGCGCCGTGATTCCACGACTTCACCGCAAACGGCCCGTAGCTGACGATGTTTTCCGGCTCGATCCACACGTCGCCGAGTTCGTCGATCAGCCAGCCCGGGGTCGCGGTGGTGATCCACATCGCGAAAACGGATTCGATCGCGGCCGATGCCTTGGTGACGGTGACTTCGAGGGTGTACTCATCGACAACGTTGATGCCGAGTGCATCGATCGCGGCTTGACGATCGGCTTCGTACGTCTCACCTTCGCTGTCGAGACCGTTCAATTCGGAACCGCCGACCACCCACGGGGCCAGCACGTAGCCGTAGTCCGAGGCCACGTTCGGGTCCAGCGTGCGGACCATCGTATAGGCAAAGTCCTGAGCCTGCACATAGCGCGGCGCGCCGTCGACCATGACCTGCTCGACCGCACCGCTGTCGGCGTTGTACTTTACCCACGGCACTTCCGGTTGGATGTTGAACGTATAGACGAGACCATCGTCACTGACGGTCCACGTCGCCAAACCCGGTTCGGTGATCACCGTCTCTTCGTTGAGCCGGATGAGTTCCGGAAAGATCTCAACGATGATCTGAACCGATGGCACGTCCGATGCCTGTGACGGGTCGAGGGTCGGGATATCGCTCGGCCCCATCTGACGGCCGGTGTACAGGATTTTACCTTCCTGCGCCGCGACCGCACCCAGCGACACCATAAGGGCCGCAAGGGTCAGTAAAAGGACAAAGAAACGCATGTTGACTCGCATACAACTGCTCCCTGTTGAAAGGCGAACATCGTGCGCGCACGCCGAGAGCCCGCGGAACTTGACGCAGGCTCAACGTGACGCATGCGTGAGCATAACACCGGAGTCGGAAATACGGCAAAGGATGGTCCTAAAACCAAACGAGAGTCTAACATGACATGAATCCGGGATGAGTTCCCCGTGTCGGTCTGACCCTCCCGGCCCCTCTCAGCATTGGCGAGTGGGAGCGTGCGACGCTCGCACAGAAGCCCCTGAACCCCGGCGGGGAGACGGGTTTGGGGTCAGGTCTACCAACCGCGAATCACAACGGGCGACCAATCTGGCCGCCCGCTCTGACACCTGAAGACTGACTACTGGTTACTGATTACTATCTACTTCCGAAAGCGCTCACCTGCCGCCGCCAGCGGCGCTCGCGCACGGCGCGCACGCGCCAATCTGCTGCGCTCAACGCCGCGCCGATCACCAGATACACGAGGCCGCCGATCCACGCCGCGACACGCAGCTGATTCGAATCGATGGTGGCGATCTCCTCGGCGCGTTTGGGGTCCGAACGCCGGTCCGGATCGTAGATGACGGGGATGGTCGCACCGGTTGCGATCCGCTCGTAGTCGTCGGCGGTGAGGTCGAAGCGGAACGGTTGATCGACGGTGCCGCCCGAAAGCGTCTCGGCGGGGAAGGTGCCGGTCACCCAGTAGCCGGGCAATCCGCCGCCCAAACGCGCCATACCCTTGTCCGTCACGATACCCGGGGTAGTGACGCCGCTTTCGCGCATACGCTCGACGTAACGCGCCTCGGCTTCGGCCGTGACGATCACCAGCACGGCGATCAGCGCGCTGACGATCATATATGCCGCGATCCGGGTATAAGGACGCTGCGGGCTGCGGTGGATGGAATAACGCTGTGACTGAACAGAACTATACGGCGCGGCCATAATTGCAGATGCCCTCGTAGAACCTGCAAAACAAACCTTGCGATGAAGTATACGGTCTTTTGTGCCACTTCAACATAAATTGAAGCCGTCTTTATGTGAGTTGTCAACAACAACTGACAATCTGTGCAGCATAGGCGGGCCACCCCGCGCGCCACAGACACGATACAATCAGCGCCTTCCATGGGGTATGCCGGACGCGGAAGGTCAGACCATGCTGGAGAACAGAGTTATCCTGATTACCGGGGCCGCGGCCGGGTTGGGCCGCGCGACCGCGCTCGCCGCCGCGGGTTACGGCGCCAAACTCGCCCTGTGCGACCTCAACCACGCCGGCGTCGACGAGACCGCCGAGATGGTGCGCGCGCTGGGATCCGAGGCGATCAGCGCGCCGGTCGATGTCGCGGCGGCCCACGAGGTCGAGGCGTTTGTGAAGCACACGGCGGATACCTTCGGCATGCTCGACGGCGCACTGAACAACGCCGGTGTCGGCGGGACGCTCTCGCGCACGCACATGCTGACCGAGGAGCAGTGGGATCAGACGATGGCCGTCAACCTCAAGGGCGTGTGGCTGTGTATGAAGTACGAGTACCCGTACATGCGGCGCGAAGGCGGCGGCGCAATCGTCAACATGGCGTCGGTCGCCGGCTTGATCGGCTTCCCGATGAATTCGGTGTATGCGGCCAGCAAGCACGGCGTGATCGGCCTGACCAAGTCGGCCGCGGCGGAATACGCGCGCTACAACATCCGGGTCAACGCCGTCTGCCCCGGCTACACCGACACGCAGATGGTCGCGGCCATCGAGGATATCCGGCCCGGCATGGTTGATAAGACGCTCGAATCGGTGCCGATGCGCCGCCTCGGCAAGCCGGAAGAAGTGGCCGAGACGGTGTGCTTCCTGCTCAGCGACCGCGCCCAATTCCTCACCGGGCAGGCGATCGCCATCGACGGCGGGCTGATCAACGTGTAACGCGTCGGCCGGCGCGCGGATTTTGAACCGTTGGGCGCCGCCGTGCGTATCACCCATCAGACCCGGTTGAACAGGGGTGGATGGAAACAGCGTGGACTTGTCGCCAGAGCAAACCGAACTTCTGATGGCCGCCCAAGCGGGCGACCCGCAGGCCTTCGAGTCGCTGTATCTGGCGCTTGAGCCCGACGTCAGCCGCTTCGTGCGTCGCCTTCTGCGCGACGATCCGATCTGCGACGACGTCGTGCAAGAGACGATGTTGGCGCTGTACATCCATCTGGGCGAGATCGATCCGCCGGCCAAGCTGCGGCCCTACGTCTTCCGCGTGGCGCGCAACGCGTGCTACGACGTGATGCGGCAGTGGGGACGCCGGCCCGGCGTATCGATCGACGACGACGGGGCCGCCGAGCGGGTCGCGTATGAACTGCGCGACGACGGCAGCGGCCCAGAGGAGATCGCCCATTGGCTGCTGCTCGGGCTGGAAGTTCGCGAAGCGATCGACCGCCTGCCCGAACTGCAGCGCCAGACCCTGATCCTGTTCTGCGAGGAAGAGATGAGCCAAGGGGAGATTGCCGAGATCATGCAGACCAGCGTCGGAACCGTGAAGTCGCGTTTGTTCCACGCCAAGCGCAGCTTGCGCGGCATGGTCCGGCCGGACGTGCTGCTCGCCCTCTCCGCCGACTCGCAACCTCAACCGGTTGATGAACACCTAGAGCCGATGCTCGCAGGAGGATAACCGCCATGGAACCCGCCCAGACCCAACAACTTGCCCAACTGCTGCAAGCCGTCCGCGCCTTGCAGCGCTCCACCGAACGCGCGATCCAGACCAGCTCGTATGAGGGGGTCGCCGCCATGACCGTCAGTCAATATCAGGCGCTGCACGGGCGCATCAGTGAACTGCTGCCTGACGACTTCTTCATCCAAACCCTCAAAATCAACCCGAATACCGAGGGCGAGGGCGCAGAGCGCAAGGCCGTCACGATCGTCGGGACTGCCGCCACACAGCTTGAGTCGTATCTCGAGTCGATGCTTCCCTTCCCGCAGCGCCCGCAGCGTAGTTCGGTCCCGCACGTCCCGCCTGTGCCTCCCGTGCCCCCACGTCCCGCTCGCCCGCCACGCCCGCCGCGCCCGCCACGGCCCGCTCGCCCGCCGCGCCCGCACGGCTTCAGCATTCGCGTCGAACGGCCCGACGAAGTCGAAGACGATAACGGCAGCGCGGAGACGACCGAGATCAAGCGCCGTCTCGACGCCCGCTTCGCCGAGGAGCGCGCCAAGCGCAAAGGCGACGATGGTGGTGAAGCCGGTGACGATTTCGAGTTCAGCTTCGATTTCGACCGCGAAGAATGGGCCGCCGCGACTGAGGAGTTCCGCCGCGAGATGCGCGAACGGGCGCGCGAGCTGCGCTCGATGGGCCGCGACCTGCAAGAGCAGATCATGAACATGACGCGCTCAACCCTCCACCGCGCGTTGAGTTCGATCGACTTCGGTCAGATGCGCGAGGCCCGCATGCGCGGCGCCGACCTGTCCGGTCAGGAAATGGCTAACGCCAACTTCGAGGACGCCGACCTGAGCGGCGCGAACCTGTCCGATGTCGACGCCAACCATGGCAACTTCCGCGACGCCAAGCTGCGCGGGGCGGTCCTGCAAAACGCCAACTTGAGCTACGCCGTCTTCAGCGATGCCGTGCTCGACAGCGCCAACATGCACGGCGCAAACATCAGCCGCGCCAGCTTCGACAGCGCGGTCATGCACAGCGTCAACGCCGGTGACGTCGACGCCGAATACGCCAGCTTCGAGGATGCTACGCTGGACAACGCCAACTTCGGCAACGCAGTGCTCAACGGCGCAATCTTCACCGACGCGGCGCTGCGCAGTGCCAACTTCGGCGCGGTGCGGGCCGGCAACTCGAACTTCGAAGATGCCGATGCGACCGCGGTCAACTTCGGCGGCGCCGATCTGTCGAACAGCATCTTCCAGAACGCCAAACTGCGCAGCGCCAACCTGTCCGGCGCGAATCTCGTCAACACGTCGTTTGAAGACGCCGAGGCGACCGGCGCCAATTTCAAAGGCGCGCAGCTTTCCAACGCCGTGTTCCAAAGTGCATCCCTCAGCGGCGCGAACTTTCAGGGCGCGTCGATGGATGGAAGTTCGTTCGAGGACGCGAACGCCACTGGCGCCAACTTCGCCAATGCCGGACTGGAGCGCGCGGTGTTCCTTAACGCCGACCTGCGCGACACCAACCTTACCGACGCCGACCTGCGCAGCGCGACGTTCGAGGACGCCAACCTGCGCGGCACGGTCCTGAGCGGCGCCAACGTCGACGGCGCCACCCTGCCCGACGGCGAGCGGTGCAGCAGCTTGGAAGATTTCCGCCGCTTCGGTGCCCGCGTCGGTTAGCTCACGTCAGAGGATAGAACAACGCCCCTCATCGGATGCCGATGAGGGGCGTTGTTCTTAGCGCATTCGCTCTGTCCTTGCGAAAATCCCGCCCGCCGATTCGAGTACGGGTATATAACCATACTATGCGCCGCAATCCCGCACAGCGCTGATTACGTTACAGCCAGTCCGGAAAGGAACCCAGCTCATGGCCCGGCGTTCTACTCTCGCACTCTTCCTCTCCCTGCTGCTTACACTCGCCTCCGCCCCTGCCGTACAGGCGCAGTCCGCGCCGTCTTATGACAACTTCAATTCGGCCCTGCCGATTGCGCTCAATGCGAAGTACACCACCCCCGATGTGCATCTGGCAACCACGCAGACGCAAGACCAGACGATCTGCGGTCTGCCCAGCTACCACAGCGTGTGGTTCTCATTTGTATCGCCACTGACCGGCACCATCGCCATCTCGACATCCGGCAGCACGATCAATGTCCGCCCTTATCTTTCAGGGCCAAATACGGCCCTGTCCATCCATACCGGAACGCTCGCGAGCTTAGTGGACGTTGCGTGCGCGCCGTCCACGATGGGGAACGCGACCATCACAGGGGCGTCCATAACCGCCGGCACAACGTATTTCATCCGCGTCGCGTCGGAGTTCAATAACATTCTCCCCGGCTCGGTCTACAAGATGAAGACCCAGGTCATTGCCGCTAGCTCTTACGATCCAGGCATCGTTGATGGCAGCTTCGAGGCGGGTTCATCGGCCTGGGTCGTCAAGAACGGGCTCAACGGCGACGCGCGGGTTTGCGGCACTGGCGAAGCGGTGGCCGGAAACTGCCTCTTCAAGTTCTTCGGAGGTCCCGCCGAATCTACCAAGCTCCAGCAAACCCTCAATTGGCCCACCACCTCGCTGCTTGGCCACAAGGGCCACACGATCTTTCTCAACGCCAACTTCAAGACAACCGGCACCAGCTTCAACTTCAAAGCGACGTTGAAAGTCAGCTACTCCGACGGTACGCCAACGTCCAAAGCGTCACGAACGGTGGGTGAGCTTATTGGTACCTATACCAATCTGAACGTGCCTGTCGAGATGGCAAGTGCCAACGTCTCGAAAGTGAAAGTGCAGTTCAAGAACGGAGCGGCCGATGGCACTGTCCTTCTCGACCTTGTCGGGGTGTATTACGTGGGCGGCCTTACGCGAGACGCGCCGCTGGCCATGCCGCTGCCCGCGCAGTAGGTCGGTGCATTCCCCATCCGCTGGGGGTTGAGCCTCACGTTACGTCAGGCTGTAGCGTTGGACGTATCGACACGACACCCAGCGGAGGGGACTCATGAACATCACCATCCTCGACATCGAAACGACCTATCGACAGCTGTTCGACGCACCCGACGCCGAAACGCGTGCCGCGATCTTCGAGCGCGAAATCGCCGCCCCGTTCGCCGGCCTTGCGCAGAGGTTCGGCGGGGCCGGAGTGTTCGCCCAGTGGGGCATGTCGCCGGAGCAGTTCGCCGGCGGCGATGCCGCGCTGCAAGCGAAACCGTTCGCGACGTTGGTTGAGTACGACGCGTGGCGCAAGGCGGCGCAGGCGGTCGAGGACGCCCGTGCCGCCTTCGAGAAGTACACCGACCTGAGCGCCGTCGGCGACATCACGTTCGCGCTGCTGCTCACACAGCCGTTCAGTTACGGCGGGATCGACATCGGATATTCCGGCTTCGGCGCGATCCCCGGCTCGGTGATGGTCACGTACAGTGCGCCGACGCCCGAGAACGTCAGGGCCGTGCAGGCCGCGACAGCCCACGAGATGCACCACCAGTTCGTGGGCTGGCTGTCCGGTCAAGGCGCGATCATCTCGTCGCTGGCGTCGTATATGATCAACGAGGGGCTGGCCGAGTCGTTCGGCGCGGAGCTGTACGGCGCGGACAAGGTCGGCCCGTGGGTCACGGCGTTCGACATGAGCCGTCTGGACGAGACGAAAGCGCGCTTCCGCGATGCCTTCGACCTCAGCGATTTCAACACCGTGCGCCAATACATCTTCGGCGACCCGATCAGCGGCGGCTTCAGCGGCACCGATCCGATCGGCATTCCGGCCTACGCCGGTTATGCGCTCGGCTACCACACCGTGCAGGCGTACATGAAGCGCACCGGCAAATCGGTGGTGGAAGCGACGCTCGTCCCGCCGCTGGAGATCATCGCGGAGTCGCACTTCTTCGCGTAGAGAATCGCCCCCTCAGCTCCTGCCCCTCTCTAGCCGGCATGCCCCTCCGGGCACCAGCTAGAGTCGAAACCTCGAACCTCCGGTTTCCCCTCTCCCCTCGTACGAGGGAGAGGGGTCAGGGGTGAGGGGTTATTCAGCTACCGCCAACCTGCGCTCGGCGCTGCCGGTACCGGCAGCACATCCGCGCCGCCCGGAGCCGACCACGCATCGGGGAGTTCGAGCTTGAGGCCGGACAGCACCGGCGTGAAGCGGCCGACGAATTCGCCAACACGCACGGTACCGGCAGCAAAGCTGTCCAGCCGAACCGTATCGCCAAAGTCCGTGTCGTTGTTCTTGAATTTGACGACTGCCTTCACCGGTTTTAGAGAGGCCGTTGCAAACGCTGTGTACTGGACGAAGTCCGTGACGTCGGTGTCATAATCGGTACCGAACTTGAGTTTGGCTCCGCTTGCATCGACCAATTTCACCGATATGGCGAGGTCTGGATCGCCGACAAGCTCGACAGAGGCGTTCATCGTCAAAATGTCGCCCTTCTTGATTTTGTTGTCAACGAGGTTGAGCTTGGACTTCAACTGCGTTGACTCCAGCGCGCCGCTGCTGGTAAAGACAAAGTAGCAGTTGTACGGCGCGATCGGGTCGCACACAGCCGTCTCTCCGACATCACCGTTCTTGACCGACCACCCGTTCAGATCGGCTACCGGTAGTCCGGATGTATTGGTGTTCTCGTAGCGGTCCACGCTGAACTCGAAATTGTTCGGCATCAGGTACCCAAGCGTAATGAACGACTCCGTGAGAGACACAATACCTTCAGGTTCGGAGGTCTGACCGACACGCAGATAGTAGGTTCCGGGCGAGAGAAATGCAGCCACGTAGCCGTCAGACTGATCGAGGTCTGGCGCGATCGCGAGCCCGGCACCCGTATCCGTGTAGATCGAAAACCACAGGGTTGGCGCGCCAGTCGCGGAGTTGAGCTGCTGGAACACGGTCGGGGATTCGTCCACTTTCGTGAACGTGAACCACACGGTGTTGTACAACGGATCTGCCAGCGCGGGATCGGCAGGCTCGTTCAAGTCGACCGTGGCAAAGCCCATGTTCGACAGCGAGACATTCGCCGGGAATTTGATCGACTTGGCACCGCCCGGCTCGTTGTTCGACGCCGGGTCGTCCGGCACATGCGTTACGACAAGATTGACTTGCGAGGCCGCAGTGACCGTGATGGCAGTGCTTGCGGAGACCTGAATCAGGTAGTTCCCGTTCACCGGGATCGGCACGTTGGTCAGGACAGCGGCCCCGCTCCCGTTGTCGTTGCACGCGACTGGCACTAAATTGCCAAACGTTGTGAAGTTGCTGCCGAAGTAGATCGACATCACCGAGTCGGGCGAGTTGCCGCCGCCGGTGCCATAGCTGGTGCCGGCCGTGCTGAGCGTGACCAGCCCTTCGACCAGAAACACCTCGAACCAGACCGACTTGCTGCCCGCAGAGGCGGCGGGCAGGCAAGAGTGCTGCGATTCACCCCCCTCTATGGTCGCGTTCTCAACGCCCGTCACAGTCATCTCGGCATTGGGGCTGAATTGGAAGGCGGACGACTTGTTGTTGTTGGCCGCGTTTAGGATGACTTGAACGGCCCGTGGCGCGGACTGGGCCGCGGCGGGCAGTAGACTGATTGCCCCCAATAGGCATACGATCAATACCCATACTCGTCGATTGGATGTCATTAAGTTCTTCTCCATGTGACCCTCGGTAGTTGAACTCTATCACAACTTGTTACATTGCGCTGACAGCAAGCATGTCGGTGTTCGCGACCCGATCCGGTCGCCGCGCTATAATCCGAACCCGATCTGATAGAGGAAGGACACCGCCGCATGGAACTCGATCGCGATCAACTGCAGAAGGACATCATCGCGCTGTACACCCGCGAGCACGCCGAACTGGGCGTGGCCGGCACGCTCGACCATCTGGAACGCGGAAGGCAGTGGGACCTCTCCGGCACACTGCGCGACGGGGGTGTATTGGTCTTCCCACACGCGGGCGTGAAGGACTGCGGCTATCAGATCGCAGCGTGCGTCCATGCGGTGCTCGACAGCGGCGCGGACAAGGTCGTCGTGATCAGCGTGCTGCACGCCTTTACGGCCGACATGGAAGCAGCCCGCCGCGCCGTGGCCGCCGGCGGAAAGCCATCGGACTGGCCGTACTGGGGTATTCAGGGGACGGGCATCGACGGCCCGCGGCAGGAGTGGCGCGGCGACCACGCGTTGATGAGCTGGCGGCATTTCTGGAACGCCGAGGTCAAGCGGCGCGGTCTGCCGCCGGAGCGGACGCCGCAGATGATCGAACGCTACCCCTACCTCGCTGGCGGCAAACCTGAGGAACTACCGGGCATCGACGCGCTGGCGGATCTGGTCAAGGACGCCGTGATCGTCTCGACCGCCGACCCGTTCCACCACGGCATCGGCTACGGCGACACGCCTGAGAACTCGTTCGACCACGACGAGGCCGGTCTCAAGCGCGCGCAAACGGTCATCGAGGAGGGCATCCGCATCCTCGGTGAAGGCGACTATTGGGGTTACAACCAGCACTGCGTCACCGCCAAGTCCGATCACCGCGACGCCGGGCAGGTGTTCCGCTATCTACGGGGGCCGATGACCGGGCGCGTGGTCGACATGACGTACAGCGTGGCCGATGAGCTGTACAAGGCCCCGCCGCCGACGTGGGTCGCCGCCCCGCTGGTGGAGTGGACGCTGGTGCGGTAGGGGCAGACACGAGTCAGGCTTACATTGTCAGGCTTCTGGTACGGGAGGACAGTGCAGTCCTCCCGTTGTTGTATGTCCCACCCATAAACACCATCCTTTTTCCATCCTTCAAGAAGGGTGACTCGTTGAAATCAGTGGGTGTAACGTTGCGGTGTCCGCAGCTAGAGGAGGCCCACAATGGTACGCCATGCAGTCCGTTCCGCTTTCTTCTGTGCACTCTTGATCCTCACCTTGATGCCGCTGGTTGTCTCCGCACAATCCGAGAATCCGCTGCCAGCCCCAACCGGGCCGTACGATGTCGGAGTCGTATGGCGACACTGGGTCGACGAGTCGCGCGACGAGCCTTATGTCCACGACACCGACGACAAGCGAGAGGTGATCGTCCAGTTTTTGTACCCGGCAGTGGTCGAGGCCGGCGCTGTACCCCAGCCTTACTTCGACAATGCCGACCTATTCATGCCGGTGTTTACAGGTCTCCTCGCGCCGGCTGTTAATCTCACGATGCAGACTCAGGCCGGTGACCTCAGCGTATTCCAGTCACATGCCTATCCTGATGCACCGCTGTCCGACGCGCTCGAACAGTATCCCGTGCTGATCTTCTCGCACGGGGGCGGCGCCGACGTGCGCATGTATACGGCACAGATCGAAGAAATGGCAAGCCATGGATACGTGGTGGCAGCAATCAACCATGTTTACGGCGCATCGTATACGACCCTGCTCGACGGTCGCCCGGCTATCCCGACCTACGAAGGGGGCTTCGAACCGGCGGCCAACCACTGGTCGGCCGATCAGATCTTCGTGATGGACCAACTCGAGCGGTTGAACGAAAACGATCCAGACGGCGTGTTCACCGGCCGGCTCGACCTCGACCGTCTTGGCGTGTTCGGTCAATCACTCGGCGGAACGACAACAACGATCACGTGCTTCGTCGACCCGCGCTGCAAGGCGGGCGCAGCCGGTGATGGCCCGGTTTACGGCGGGGTCATCGAACAAGGGCTTGATCAGCCATTCATGTACCTGTTGAGCGAAGACCGGCTGTTTTCGGACCCGGCATTCTACGGCGAGTCGCGTGGGCCGCATTTCGATGTTGCCGTCGAAGGTTACGAGCACCTCGACTACGGCGACTTCACACTTTGGCCAAATATCGAAACGGTGATTGAAGCACGGTGGCTTGGCGGGGTTGACGGCCAAAGGGCTGTTGAGATTACCCGTGCCGCGCTCGTGGCATTCTTCGACACCTATGTCAAAGGCGATCCGGCGGCGTCGATGGATGTGTTGGGGCAGTATCCCGAAGTCACCGTTTCGGCGCGCAACGTTGACGGCATGAGTGAGGCAGCGGATCCCAGCGGACTGACGGCCGAGCTGGCGGAAGAGTTCGTCGGCCGTTTCGACGCCGTCATCAACGAAGACACCGCGCTGGCCCGCGAGCTGTTCCACGAGGACTTCGAGGCCCACCTGCCCTTCGCACAACAGATGGACCGCGAGGGCTGGATCGCCTACGCCGATATGTTCAAAGCGTCGTTCCCGGACATCGTCCAGACGACCAACTTCATGTTCCATCAGGGCGATAAGCTGGTTATCCACGTCACGTACCACGCGACGTTCAGCGGCGTACCGTTCTTCGGCGCCGAGCCGAACGGACAGCCGATCGTGATGAACGGCATCGGCATCTTCCGCTACGAAGACGGCAAACCGATCGAGAACTCCGCCGTGCTGGACGTCGGCGAGCTGTTCGTCCAGATCGGACTCGTTACGCCGCCGGGTCCGTAATCGCTCTTCGCAGTTCATGGGTTGGGATGGACGGGCACGCCGTCCATCCCATATGCACCAAGATAAGGAAAAAGGGTAATCTTTTCGCCTCTCACCGCAGAAAAGAGACCCTTCTTCCATGACAACCATAACGGAACTGAGCGAAACGCTGCAAGGTCTGTTGAGTACAACAGCCAATGAGTTGGCAAAAAAACGGGATTCATCCGTCGGCAGCGAAAAGTCACGGGAGCAGGGTTTGCCCAGACGCTGGTGCTTGGCGGGCTGATGGCCCCGGCAGCGACGCGGCGCGAACAGCAGCACCATGCTGTGCAGGTTGGAATGCCGATCAGTACGCAAGGACTGGAACAGCGTTTCACAGCGACCGCGGTGACGTTCATGCGGCAGTTACTCGAGGAAGGGCTGCGGCAGACCATTCGAAGCGAGCAGCAAGGGACGGTGTTGCCGTCATTCAACGGCGTCTACATCAGCGACTGCAGTCGGGTCGAGTGGTTGGCAACGGGCGTGAAACTGGCGGTACGCTGGGAGTTACAGCGCGGGCAGTTGGAGATTCAACTGCGGGAACTACGAGAGAACGACCAGAAGAGCGCGGTGGTAGACGCGGCGCTGCCCGAAGGTGCGCTGCATCTGAACGATCTGGGTTTCTTCAAGCTGACCCGCTTCCAGCGCTGGAATGAGCAGGGTGTGTTCTGGCTCACCCGCTTCAAAGTCGGCACGACCGTGTTCACCACAGAGGGAGAACCGCTCGATCTGCTGCAGCATTTGAAACAACTGCCCGGACCGCAGTGTCTGCCTGTTCAAGTCGGGAACCAAGCGCGTCTGTCTGCTTACTTGATAGCGGCCCCCATCCCGCGCCAAGCGCTGCAAACGCGGATGGCGCGGCTAAAAGAACAAGCACGGCTGGACCAACGCCCGACCTCCCCCCGTCAAACCGCCTTCGCGCGCTGGACGATCTATCTGACCAACATCCCCGACTTGACCTTCGACCAAGCTCACACCCTCGCGCGCACGCGCTGGCAAATTGAGCTGCTGTTCAAGCTCTGGAAGTCTCATGGTCAGATCTTGCGCTCACGCACGGCCGATCCCTGTCGACAACTCTGTCAGGGCTACGCCAAGCTCTTGGCGGTTTTGGTCGCCCACTGGATGCTGTTGGTCGCTGGCTGGTCCCTTGACAACCTCGGCTCTCTCGATGCGCTTCGCCTCGTCCGCACGCATACACCTCTGCTCATGCGCGCCTTCACATGCCCACCCCTCTGGCGTGTCCTCTGGCTCTGGCTCACCGCCGATCTGCGTCTCGCCGCACGCCGTTCCAAACGGGCCAAAGTCCCTCTCGCTTTCCAACTCTGGCAGGTTTTCGACTTCTCATGGTCTTAACTTGGTGCATATGGGACGCGATACATCGCGTCCAGACTGCCGGGTGCTACCACGGACGCCATGGTTGTCGTCCCTACCACACCGCCGCGATGACTGACGGTAGATGTGCGGAACAAACGTGTCTGGTAGGGATGCGATATATTGCGTCCGGAATTCTGGTCCACTGGGATGACCGACGGCGCAATTGGGAGGACGTCGGATGTTGAACAGCGAAATATCCTGAGGAGCTGCAGCGGGAGGGGGTATCACATGATCTATCAGGCAGTCATGGGCACCTTCGTGCTTCTGTTCGGATTCTTATGCGTCTTGATGGCATCGTGGACGGTGGTCCGAGCGCCCCGAACAGGACGTTACATGATGCGGGAAGGCAAGTGGCCGGCCGGGGAGCGTTTCTTCTGGCTCGTCGATTACAGTAAGAGGGCGGAGCTTGTCGAGATCGACTACTCAAGATACTTCAAACTATACGGAGCATTCTTGCTTTTTCTCGGATGGTACACTCGCATTTTCCTTGGGATCGTCGCGGTAGTCGGGATATGCGCTGTGCTGATTCGGCTTACTGTTCCTTCCATATTCTGAGGACAGCATACATCGCGCCTCGGACAGCAGGCGGCGTCACCCCGCGTATCGCGTCGAAATCGGTGGGCGCATATAATCCGGTCATGTCAACCACCCACGGACACCCCGCCCCCTGACCACCCGACCCGCAATCACGCCTGAGTCTCGCGCTGCCCGCCTCGTGCCGGCCGTGCTGATCGCGATTCTGGCCGTCGCGGCGGTGCTGCGGTTCGCCGATTTGCCTGCCGCGCGCCTCAACATCGACCACGCCTATCCGGTCGCGCAGGCGCTCGACACGCTCGACCACGGCGCGCTCCCGCTGATCGGCCAGCCCACGTCGGTGTTTGCCGCCAATCCGCCGCTGACCGGCTACCTGTTCGTGCCGGTGCTGGCGCTCACGCGGTCGGTGCTGGCGGTGTACGTGTTCGTCGTGCTGCTCAACACGGCCGCGGTGTATTTCTGCTACCGCGCCACAGCCGTTCTGCTCGACAACCCGTGGCTGGGGCTGGCGGCGGCGTGGCTGATGGCGGTCAACCCGTGGATGATCGAGTTCAGCCGGACGACGTGGGTGCAGTGCCTGCTGCCATTCCAGACGACCGTGATCCTTTGGCTGTTGATCCCCGTGCTGCGCGGGCGGGCGGCCCGGCCCGTCCTCCGGCTTGGCGCGGCGCTGATCGCGCTCACGCTGTCGTCGCTGACGTTCCTGTTGACGTTCTTCCTCGCGCTGCCGGTGGCGCTGCTGCTCGTGATCTTCCGCCGGCATGTCCCGAAGCGCGGCCTGCTGATCGGCGGGGCGGTATTGGTCGCGGCGACTGGCGCGTTCGTACTGGCGCTGCTGGCGAACCCTGAGGCCGGGTTCGCGCGTATCGGCAACTTCGCGTCCGAACCGGCACGCGTCAAGCCGGAGGCGGCGCTGCACGCGATCCGACTGGTGACCGGCGATCAGTACGGCGTGTCCCGCGCGCCTGATTTGCCCGACGCGGCGGCGTGGCAGTCGGCCGAGGCGTCGGCGCATTTCGCGCTGCAAATCGTGCTGGGCGTCGGCATTGCGGCGGCCATCGGCGCGCTGCGGCGCCCCGGTGGGCGGCGTCCCGCGGCGATCGTCGCGCTGGTGTGGTTCGCGCTGCCGGTCGCGGCCATGAGCTACAACGGCAGTCCGGTGCATCCGCATTATCTGCTGCTGTCGCTGCCGGCAGGATTCGCGCTGGCGGCATGGGGCGCGGGAGTCGTCGCGCGGCCCCCGCTGGCGCGCGTGCTGGTCGTCGGCGGGCTGGCTGCCGCGGGGCTGGTGTCGGCAGGCAGCAGCGTGCGCCTCGCACAGGAGACCCGTCTCGGCCTCAACGCCGGCCTCGATAGCATCCCGCTGTACGACGGCGAACGCATAGGCGCGGCGATCAACGCAGCCGTGCCTGACGGCGGGTTGGTGTATGCCAACACCCTGCCGTGGATTCTGAGCAGTTTCGCGGGGCGCTCGCTGAACGTCGTGAACGAAGTGCGCATGGCCGGTGTCACCATCATTCCGGTGTCTGGCGGACTGGTCGTAACGCTAAGTGCCGAACCGATCGATCCGCCGCCGCTTGCATCCGATTCGCAGGTTATCCCGATCACCGGCGGGATGGCATCGATAAGTAGGTTTGTGCCGGGCGGCATCGACCTTGATGCGTTGCCCAACGCGATGAACGTCCCGACGGCGCAGGGGCTGTCGCTGCGCGGCTACGACCTGACATCCAACCGGCGCGGTACCCGCTGGACGCTCACGACGTACTGGCACGTGGTCATGGCAAATCCCGACGCAAGCCGTGACGCCTTTGGCTCGTTCACGCACGTCTACGATGCGGACGGTGCGCAGATTCTCAACGTCGATGGGCATATCGTGCCGGGGTATCTGTGGAACACGGGTGACCTGCACGTGCATCAGCAGCGCTTCGAGCTGGCGCCGGATATCCCGTTCACGGTCGGAATCGGTCAGTACGACGCGGACGCGGGGCAAAATCTCGCGTTCATCCTCCCCACCGGCGAGTGGGTGGTAGAGGTTGTCATCACGCCGGAGTAAGTCGCCCGGCGTGACGGACGGTGGGCGCTAGTCGTCGATCTTATCCCATTCCTCAGGCTCGACATCCGGAACCTTTGCCAAGACAGCCTCGAACTTGGCGCGGTCGGCTCTGGCAGCGCGGGACTTGAGGTAGTCCTCTGTTTTTAGTGCAGCGACTTTCTCGGCCACGGCCTGTGAAATGAGCTGATTTATCGATATCCCTTCTTCCGCGGCAAGTGCCCTTACAGCCGCGTGCAAGGATTTTGGCAGTCTTACATTCACTGCACTCATGGCTGCACCTCCAGCAGCTTCAGGAACTCTTTCGGTGTGATCGACTGAATCCCGAACCTCTCGACTCCGCGAAAGTCGCGTATGTTGTGAGTGACGATGAAGTCGCAGCGCGCATTGACAGCCAGTTCCAGAATCATGTCGTCGTTGGCATCACGAAGAAAAGGCCGCCACAGAAAGTCAATGACGTGCGGCACGCCTACCTTACACATGTAGTCCACGAGGCCTTCAATATCATCTCTTGATACCGAATGGGTCGATCCAACAAGTCGCATTGCCACTGCCTCATACTCGATCACGACCGGAACTGACAAGCACGTTACAAACTCATCAGAGTCCAAACGCGACATGACGGCGAACGACGCGCCGTTTCGCGAACGTAGCGCGGCCACGACGACATTAGTGTCCAACACGATGCGATGCATGATACCAGATATGATACCACGGCAAGGACGATTTCGCTTGTCTCAACTGCTGATTGCTAGCGATTGCCCGCCCGTTCGCGACGGATCAACTCGCGCGCCTTGTCGATTGTCGAGGCGGTGTGGACACGCCCGCCGATCTTGGGCTCGATCCGGCGCGCGGCGGCCAGCAGCATCCCGGCCAGCGGCGGCACGACCAGCACGATTAGGCCGACGTTGTCGGGCAGACCGGCCAGTGCCGACAAGGCACGCTGCACCGCGCTTAGGCCATGCGTCTCTGCCGACGCCTTGCCGAGGTTGGCGATGATGTCGCAGCGGTGCGATTGGGCCGCGACCAAGTCACTCACATGCGCGACGCCGGCGTCAAACTCTGGCCACGTGTAGTCGCGCTGAACGTCAAGCCGGACGACTGTCTGCGACTCGTCGTCCCATGTCACAACAAGCGGTGTCACCGCAGACTCTCCTGATTCGGTTCTGGATGGGGTATGGCGCGGCTACGCCTCGTGCGGCGCGGGGTGTTCGTCGGGCTGACCGACGTGGAACACCTTGCCCTCGGCCGCGCGCAGCAGCCGGTCGCGGATCGCCGCTCCAAGCCCTTCGGCATCAAGTAGCGGCGCAAGGATGACGTCGACGCCCTGCCCGTCGAGCGCACGCAAGGCGCCGAACAGCACGCGGCCGATAGCGGCGTGATCGTGCTGCTCGCCGAGCGCGATGATCCGCGCGCCGAGCTGTGTATAGTGCGCGGCATCCTCGTTGACAGTCAGGATACCCACACGCCGACCATTGGCGATATAGCGCGCGGCCGTATCGCTGATCGCCGTGCGCACGGCGGTGGCCGGCCCTTCGTACAGCATCAACCGCGCACGCGGCGCGTAATGGCGCAGCAGCTGCCCCGGCGACGGCGATGCTTCGTCCTCATCGCCGAGATATTGCGAGACGACACGGATTTCGGGGATCAGCCGGCGCAGGTCTTCGATCACGACGCCGCCCGGGCGCAGCACCACCGGCGGGTCCTGCGTGAGGTCCAGCACCGTCGACTCGAGGCCGAGCGTCGTCGGGCCGCCGTCGATCACCACGTCGACACGACCGTACAGGTCTTCGAGGACGTGCGCGGCGGTGGTGGCGCTGGGGCGGGTGAAGGTGTTGGCGCTCGGGGCCGCGATCGGCGTTTTCGACGCTTCGATCAGCGCCCGTGCGACAGGATGGATCGGCATGCGTACTGCGACGGTCGGTAAGCCTGCCGCGAGGTTAGCGGGCACGTGGCCAGCTCGCCTGAGGACCAGCGTCAGCGGCCCGGGCCAGAAGGCCTGCACAAGCGGCTCGACCCACGCCGGAATGTGCTCGGCGAGCCGGTACAAGTCGGTCGGTTGTGCGATGTGCGTGATAAGCGGGTCGTTGGCCGGGCGCCGTTTGGCCCGGTAAATACGCTCAACGGCCTCGGGGTCGAGTGCGTTCGCCCCAAGGCCGTAAACGGTTTCGGTCGGGAAGGCGACCAGCCTTCCAGCGCGGATGTACTCGGCGGCTTTGGCGATCACATCCGGCTCTGGCGCGGCCGGATCGACGTGCAAGATGATGGTCTTCGCCGAGTAGTCCATGGTGTGCGGGAGGGTTACTCCACCTGTACTTTGACTTTGGTCGTGCCGGTCGTGCTCGGCGGGCTGTCATTCCCGCTCGACTCACCGTCGGCCTGCTGGTGTTTCTCTGCAGCCTTCTTGACTTCTTCGACGGCGGCTTCCATCAGCACGCGCAGTCCCTTGGTGAACTCACGCGTGGCCTGTGCGCCGTGCTCGCGGAAACCCTCAGGCAGCAGCGCCTCAAGCGCCTTGCCGGTCTCTTCCAGCGCGCGCCGCTGGTGGTAAAGGAACGACTCGAACGGGCTGCGCGGGTTGCTCTCGTCCGTGTTGGGCGTTGTGTTCTCGGTCATCTCGATACTCCTTCTCTGGTTCCTGCCCCTTAGCCTTGACCTGCTGCTCAATCGTGCAGGGGTGCGTTGCGGGGTTGACTTACTGTAATGTACGCACGCGCCGGGCTAAAGTTTCGCGGCGGCCACCTGACGCCTACTCTACGGGCGGAGGCGGCGGAACCGGCAGGTCGGCAACCGGCGTATCACGCCAGCGCTGGCCTTCCTTGATAATGAGGTACGGGATGCCGTTGTGAATCGGGTACTTGTTGCCGCTGTCCGCACAGGCCAGCCAATGCGGGTTGACCAGTTCGAGCCGGCCCGGGTCGTCCCCTTTGTCCTTGAAATGCACGGCCTCGGGACAGCGCAGAAACTCAAGATGCTCAGCCTGAAACGTGGGGGCGTCGGACATGCCGTAAAGATCCTCTATCAGTGGGGATATCCAGCAGTATACCACAGGCACCGCAGCGACAGAATACAACCCCTTCTAGGAACGCATGTGCACATGGTTGAAAGCGGGCGATGGTCCACCTACGCAGCAGGGCTTGGCGGTACAATAGAATTATTGACTGTTGAGGAGTACCGTATGGCCCCCGCCGCACCACCGCGCATCCCTGCCGACGTCGAATCCCCCGCCAAGCTCCTCGATACAATGCTCGCCCTACGCGGCCAGGTCGTCGAGGAGGCGCGCACGATCTACGACTCGTGGCGGCCGCGCATCACACGCCGGCGCTTCATGATCAGTGGGACAAATTTCGCGCATTATCTGGCGCTGCGCCGGCGCGACCTGCGTGACGTGCAGGCCAGCCTGTCACCGTGGGGGTTGTCGTCGCTGGGGCGGATCGAAGCCCATGTACTGCCCAACATCGACGCCGTGATCGCCTCGCTGGCCGCCATCTCACGCGCGTCATCCAACAACATTCCGCGCCGGCCGCGCGCCGGCCAGTTCGCACGCGGCGACCGCCTGTTGGGGCTGAACACCGAGGAGGTGTTCGGGCCGCCGGTGGATGGCCGGCGGGTGCGCATCATGGTCACGCTGCCGAGCGAGGCGGCGGTGAGCTATCGCTTTGTCAAGGATTTGGTCGACCACGGCATGAGCTGTGCGCGGATCAACTGTGCCCACGACACCTACGACGACTGGGAGTCGATGATCGCGCATGTGCGGCGCGCAGGCCGTGATGTCGGCCGGCCAGTCAAAGTGGCGATGGACCTCGGCGGACCGAAATCGCGCACGGCCGATCTGCGCAAACCGGATGCCGGCATCGTGTTCCGCGGCGATACGATCCTGCTCACCCGCGAAGCCCCGCCCAAGAAGCACGGCTGTACTGCCGCGGTGCGCTGCACATTGGAAGGTGCACTCGACCAGCTCAAGATCGGCGAGTCGGTGTTCTTCGACGATGGGCGTATCGGCACGCTGGTCGAGCACATCCGCCCCGAAGGCATCGTTGTCCGCGTGATCCGCGCGCGCGACGGCGGCGAGAAGCTCAAGAACGACAAGGGTGTCAATTTCCCTGACACCGACCTGCATCTTAATCCGCTGACCGAGAAGGACCTCGAAGACCTCGATTTTGTGGCCACGCATGCCGACATCGTCAGCTACAGTTTCGTGCAGAGCAGCGACGACATGGCGCGCTTGCAGTCCGAACTCGATGCACGTTCGGAGATGCGCCTCAAGGAAGGGCTGCCGCGCACGGTGGTGATCGCCAAGATCGAGACGGCGGCGGCGGTGCGCAACCTGCCGGAGATCATCGTCGAGGCTGCCGGCAAGCGCCCACTGGGCGTGATGATCGCGCGTGGCGATCTGGCCGTGGAGATCGGCTGGGATCGGCTCGCGGAGATCCAAGAGGAAATCCTGTGGTTGTGCGAAGCGGCCCACGTGCCGGTCGTGTGGGCCACTCAGGTGTTGGAGAGTCTCGCCAAGCACGGGCTGCCGTCGCGTGCGGAAATCTCGGACGCCGCGATGGCCGAACGTGCCGAGTGCGTGATGCTCAATAAGGGGCCGTACATCCTCGATGCGCTCGATATCCTCGACGGCGTACTGCGCCGCATGCAGGCGCATCAATCGAAGAAGTCGCCGCAGCTGCGCGCTCTCACGTCGTGGCGCTAGCGGCAAAGACGAAGGAGACCACCATGCCTGCCAAGAAATCGCCCGCCAAGAACGCGCGCCTGACCGTTCCTGCCGATGTCGCTGACCGCCTGCGCGCCGAGGCCGAGCGTCAGGATATCGATCTCAAGACGCTGCTGACCGATGTCATCGAGTCGTATCTCGAACAGGTCGGGCGGCGTGAATGGCCGGACCTGTCAGGCAGCATGGCCGATGCGCTGGCCTCGGTCGGCAGCAACGATCCGCGCCCGCGCGTCGTGCCCAAGCGTTAGGTGGACGCCGGTTCGTCCAAGTATCTGAGCTGCCGTATACGGACGTCTCCGCAAGCGGGGCAGCGAATCACCGTACGCTTGTCGCCGGTGGCCTTCCAGCGAATGCCGCCGATGTCCCAGAACGAGCTCTGGGTGTCGCAGTTTTCGCAGGTGAAGACCCACCGCTTTGATTCCGTTTCCATGTTCGCGGCCCACTTGGCCGGCAGAATACGCTTGAAAAACCGTTGAATGGCGGACATACGGACCTCCTCGCGTCTTCGCGGACTACCGTTCGGTCAAACTATTGGATCATAAAACAGGTTGCAGGGCACCATGTCGAATTGTCATGTCGACGAGCCGACATATCATGAGTCGCCTAGAGACAACTCCAATGGACGATATGTGAAATGATCGACCTCGTCGACTCACCCCGGCTATCTCGGGCACTTGACTGCTCCGGGCCCGCACCACCGCGCGGCTGAACACCCGCACATTCTCCCGAAGATGCCGGATGACGCCCTCCCACTCCATGCTTATCGTGCCGACCCCCTGATAGAGTCTCCGTAGGTTCATCTGGTTCTGCCTCTTGGTCCGACAACCGAAAGCATTTCAGATGAACCTCTTCCTTCTCTAGTGTCGCCCCCTCAGGCTCCAGACTGGCGAGGGGGTTGGGGGTGAGATTCGAGTCGGGGTTCCGGGCAGCGCCCCGGCTAAGTCTCCCCGGGCGGCGGTGATTCGAGGTGCGTGAGCGTCCGCATGCCGATTTCGCCGCAGGCCGGGCAGCGCGTCATGGCGCGCTTATTGCCCGTGGCCTTCCAGCGGATGCCCCCGATGTCCCAGATCGAGCTTTGCGTGCCGCAGTTGTCGCACGTGAACACCCACCGCTTTGAATCGGATTCCATGTGTGCGGCCCATTTGGCCGGCAGAATGCGCTTGAATAACCGTTGAATGGCGGACATACGGACCTCCCCGCGGTACCGCGGCCTACCTTTCGGTCACACTATTGGACCATAGATGATGGATTCATGGCCAACACACGGCTAACTCGTTGTCCACGCGGTATAATTCGACGTGATGAGTGGGCGAGGCCATTGGATCGTGAACGCGATTCTCACCACGACATTTCGGAGTTTGATGGAGTATCTCGCCAAGCGAGCTACCCCTCAGCATGTCCTCGCGTACGATTCTTCCCCTGAGCAGCAGATGCAGTTGGGCGACATGCTCGATCGAAATGCCGACGCCACCCTGAGCGCCGTGGAACGCTTGGAACTTGCGCAGATCGTTTTCTGCAACGATGCACTGACTCAACCCAAGGAACGGGCACAGGCGTCGCTCTATCGCAGGTATTGACTGCGGATTCTCACATTCACCGCTGAGACGACACCCTGACGCTGACCGTCGTGTGACTCGCGCCGGAGCCTGAATCTTCCGGCCGGGTCCTGACCCATTCAACGCGTTTATCAGCCAGTCGGACAGCCCCAGCAGCGGGCTGATTCTCGCCTTGGGCGTTTGCCTTAGGCCGCGTGATACCAATGACTCGTCAACACTAGGAACAATCTCGTGAGCAACCCTAACCTTCTCGACGCATTGATTAACCTGCCCCGCATTTGGGGATCGCAAGTCTCGCCAGACGGCAAATGGGTGGCGTGGAGTTGGATCGGCGTTGGCCCGGCCATCGATGTGTGGGCCGCGCCGACCGACGCCAGTCAGCCGCCGATGCAGCTCACCGACAACCATGAGGAGACCGTGCTGGTTAGTTGGCTGCCTGATTCGTCCGGCATGATCGTGGCGCAGGACACCGGCGGCGACGAACGCAAAGGGCTGTATCGCGTGCGGCTGGATCAGCCGTGCGTGATGATCCCGCTGACCGATCCGCAGCCGAACTACTTCGTGCGCGGGGGCGAGGTCACGCCCGACGGGCGGTACCTCAAATACGCGGCAAACCTCGACATCACCACCGGCGAGGAGATTGAGCAGATCGCCCTGATCCGGCACGATCTCGAGACCGACGAGCAGGTCGAACTGGCGCGCACGGTCCGCAACGCCTACGTCATCCCGCAGCTCAGCCCCGACGGCCAGCTGATTCTGTACAACCGCAAGGATCGTCACGCGGCCGGGACGCAGCTTTGGGTGTGCGCGTCGGATGGCAGCAGCGACCGCGAGGTCATCAATGTGGGCGACGACAAGAAGGCGTGGGGCGGATGGCTGCCGGACAGCCACCGTATCCTGATCACCGCTGAGGCGGGTGCCCACGTGCGTGTCGGGGTGTACGACACCGTGACCGGCAGCTTGCGCTGGCTGATCGACGATCCCGAGCGCAGTATCGCGACGGCGTTTATCCACGACGTGCCGGGGGCGAAATACGCGACCGTCATCGAGGATCACGGCGCGCGCTCGATTCCCTCGCTGCTCGACCTCGATACCGGGGCCGAACTGCGCCTGCCGTCCGTGCCCGGCGCGTTGATCCCGCAGGCGCCGGTCGGCGAGGGGTTGTGGCTGGCGACCTACTACAGCAGCTCCCAGCCCACCGACCTCGTGCTGTGCGATCCGTTCCATCCCGACCCGGACGCGTTCATCAGCGTGGCGCGGGTGTGGGACAAGGTGCAGCTCACGCGCGACGACCTGACGCCGGCCGAGGACTTCCGCTGGACGAGCGTCGATGGCCTCGAGATTCAGGGTTGGTTGTACCGGACCCCTACAGCACCGGCGCGTGGCACGATCCTGTACGTTCACGGCGGACCGACCGCGCACGCCACCGACATCGTGATGGCCGAGGTGCAGTTCTACGCCTCGCAAGGATTCAACGTGCTGGTGCCGAACTATCGCGGCAGCACCGGGTTCACGCTGAAGTACCGCGAGTCGATCAAAGAGGATGGCTGGGGCGGGCGCGAGCAGGACGACATCGCCTATGGCGCGAAGGCATTGATCGAAGCCGGCATCGCCGAGCCGGGCAAGATCGGCGTGACCGGCACGAGCTACGGCGGCTACTCGGCGTGGCATCAGATCGTGCACACGCCGGTCGAGTGGATCGCCGCGTCGGCGCCGGTGTGCGGTATGACCGATCTGGTCGTGGACTACGAGACGACGCGCCCCGACCTGCGCCCCTACAGCGAGGAGATGATGGGCGGCCGGCCCGATCAGGTGCCGGAGAAGTACCACAAGGCGTCGCCGGCCAACTTCGTACAGAACATCAAGGGACGGCTTCTCATCGTACAGGGGCTGAACGACCCGAACGTGACGCCCGACAACGTCCACGCCGTGCGGGTGGCGCTGGATCAGCACGGGATCGAATACGGTGTGCTGGCGTTCGACGACGAGGGCCACGGCATCCTGCGCCCGCACAACCTCAAGCGGTTGTATCCGGCGTTGGCGGACTTCTTCGCCGGGGCGTTCGGCGGGGTGTAGGTGGAGCGATGCTGGGGCGGACTTGGGTACGTACGGTACTGTGCGTCGCGACCTTCGCATTCGGTCTTGCGGGTTCGAGTCTTGCTATCGGTTCGCCGCCGTCGCCTCTCGTAACGACGGTAGGACGGCTCGTATACAGCCGTATGCCTCCGTCGGGAGCGATCACCGTCGTCGTTCAGACACCTTATGCCCAGTATGAGCAGCAGTTCCCCTCAGCATGTTTTGAAGTCTCGCCATCCGGGAGATATGTTGCAACAAATCCTGCTGATCGAATCCGGGTCAATCGGCTGTCGACCGGAGCGCTGCTAAGGGAATATGAGCGACAGGACGGGTGGGCCGATTGTAGTTTGCATTGGCGTTCAGATTCGGTTGTACGGATCGCAAAAGTTTACGAGGAAGGTGAACCCCAAGTATTCGTATACCTTGATGTGAGTTCCGGCACGATTACGGAAGAGGTCTATGTCAATCCAACTCCGCCGGACTACCCACTTTTGACGGACCGTACACAGAACCAACCGGTACTTCCGGCACCGGATCCCACTATTGTCTTGTACGAACGGTGTCTCGGAACGGACACAGTGACCACAGAAGCCGGCGAAGTCCTGTGTCGGTCAGGCACGGACTGGGTGGTTTATGATGTAGATACTCAGCAGATCGTTGTCACCGGTATAGAACCGGGACACGTCTATCTCGACGCTGCACCTTACCGCAGTGACAGGTACGCATTCTTTGAAGGAGTATCATGGTCACCGGACAGCCGCTACCTCGCCGTAGTTGCAAGATTTCGGGACGACTTCCCACTCGAGCTCATCGATTTATCAACCGGGCAAGTGGATCGCCTCAGATTCGTTGTGGTTGACGTGGAAGTAAGAAAGAATCGTCTTTCCTGGTCGCCTGATAGTCGTCGGCTTGCGTTCTGGGTTACGGGGAGTCTAAATGAGGAAGTTCAAGGGAAGGCGCTTGTCTTTTACGACACCGCAACGGATGAGTTCACGGTAATCGATCAGACGATCAATCCATTGGGCACGGTTGGGAATGGATATTGGTCTCCCGATGGGACAAGATTCGCCTTCATCGACGAAACGCGCCGGCTCGTGCTCGTTGACGCGACGACGGGCGCATTTACGATCCTGGATTCGGACGTCGTGGCCGTCGATGCGTGGGCCAGCATCGTTCCACCTGACGCCGATGCAGGTACGGACAAAATGCTTACAGACGGTGACGGCGACGGGTCGGAGATTGTGTTGTTGGATGCATCTGCGAGTGTCGATCCGGATGGCGTGATCCTCTCGTACAAATGGGATTCCGATGGTATTGAAATTGGGTCTGGAGCCACTGTAGAGGTCAACTTATCGGTGGGCACACATCTAGTGGAACTTACTGTCACAGACGACGACGGCGGTATGGATACCGATGTGCTTACGGTGACGATAATGCCACTGACGCCCAAGTTACCCGCGCCTGATCCTACGTTAACCGAGGGCAGCGGATAGAGCGCACGCGGGGGGTGGCAACTTGCCGCTACTCGTCCGCACCCCACTTTTCGCATTCGGCGGACGATTGCCGTTACCATCAGCCCTGCACACAGGGAGCCAATGTGGACGCTGCAAAAAGCAGGGCGTCGTCGTCCTTCATAGAGTTCGTCGTCGTCATCTCGATGATGATGGCGCTGACCGCGCTGTCGATCGACGCCATGCTGCCGGCGCTTCCGGAGATTGGCAGCGACCTCGGCGTAGCCAACCCCAACGACCGGCAGCAGATCATCGTGGTCATTTTGGCCGGTCAGGCCATCGGACAGTTGTTCTTCGGGCCGCTCTCCGACAAGCTGGGGCGCAAACGTGCGATCTTCGGCGGGTATGCGCTGTTTCTCGCCGGCTCGCTGGTGTCGGCGCTGTCGGTGAACTTCCCGATGATGCTGCTCGGGCGCGCCATGCAAGGGGTTGGCACGGCCGCGCCGCGGGCGATTTCGATGGCGATCGTGCGCGACCGGTTCGAGGGCCAGCGCATGGCCCGCGTGATGTCGTTCACGATGGCGGTCTTCATCCTGGTGCCGATGATCGCGCCGTCGCTGGGTCAGGTGCTGCTCTCGATTGCGGGATGGCGCAGCATCTTCGGCTTCTTCCTCGCCTTCGCGCTGTTCACCGTGCTGTGGTTCGCCATGCGCATTCCTGAGACGCTGGCCGTCGAACGCCGCAAGCCCATGTCTATCCGGCGCATTGGCGAGTCCGTGGTTGAAATCGTCAAGATTCGCCCCGCGATCGGGTTCACGCTCACCGCCGGCATGACGTACGGCATCCTGGTCTCTTACCTCAACTCCTCGCAGCAGATCTTTCAGGAGCAGTACGGGCTCGGGGAAGCCTTTCCGCTGTACTTCGCGGCCATCTCGCTGTCGATCGGGTTTGCGGCGCTCGTCAATGCGCGGCTGGTCATGCGCTTCGGGATGACCACGCTGGTGACGTGGGCGCTGGCGCTCATTTTTGGGCTGGCGACGACGTTTCTAGTGATCGCCGCTGCGTCCAACGGTCAGCCGCCGCTGTGGTCGCTGATGGCGTTCATGATGCTGGCGTTCTTCTGCATCGGCATTCTGTTCGGCAACCTCAACACGCTCGCGATGAGTCCGTTGGGACACATGGCCGGGGTTGGCGCGGCGGTCGTCGGTTCGATGACCACGCTCGTCTCGATGATGCTCGGCGCGGTGATCGGGGGAGCCTACAACGGGACGGTGCTGCCGCTGGTGATCGGTATGGTGGTGCTGTCTGGCGGCGCGAGCGTTGTTGCGCGCTGGGCGCGGGCAGGGTGATCGCGCGCGCATCAGGGCGACAGATAGTCTATTGGTCCTAGTCGCGTCCGCGGATGCCAGCGGACGATTCGAATTGGTTGTATAACGCCTCTTATTCACGAATTCGGTGGCTTAGGGAGGACGACGGCCCATGATTCGCAATCGATGGCCAGCTCTGGCACTTCTCGTTTTCACCGCAATCTCTGTAATGTCCACGGCGGCACAGCCGGTTCCTCGTGCCGCGCCACCGAACGACTTTTTCAGTCTCGCCCAATCGATCGCGCTCAACACCAAGGTCAAGATCACCGATGTCGAGCAAGCCACGCTCGAACTCAACGAAAGCGTGTCATGTGCGCTGAATTCGGACTTCAGCGTTTGGTTCACGTTCACTGCGCCGTTCGATGCGACTATCAGTATTTCGACGGTTGGCAGCCAAACGATTTTGAACTCTCAAATCACGAACCCCGACACGGTGCTCAGCGTTCACACCGGTAACGCCGCCGCACTCGTCGAGGAGGCGTGCAACATCCAGCCCGCTGCCGTGATCGGCGCGCAGCTGCCCGCTTTCAATATCGACTCGGGGGTAACCTACTACGTGCGGGTCGCGTCGGTATCCAACCCGATCAGCGCCGGCTCGTTCTACAAGCTGACCACCCGCGTCATCGTCGTCAATGACGACTACAACCCGGGCCTGATCGACGGCGGGTTCGAAGACGGCGATCCGGCGTGGGTGCTCAAGAACCCGTCGTTTGGGGACAGCCGGGTGTGCGGCACGGCCGAGGCGCAGTTCGGCCTATGCGCGTACAAATTGATCGGCGGGCCGGGCGAGGTATCGAAGCTGCAGCAAACGGTCGATTGGCCGGTATCCGACCTGCTCGGATTGGTCGATCAGCCGCTGCGCACGAGCGCATTCATCAGCCGCAGTACCGTCGACGTCGTGCTGAAGTACTCGCTCAAGATCGCCTATTCGGACGGCACGCCGTCCAGCAAGGGCAAAGTGACCCTGTCCGGATCATGCGGCGGCATCTGCGGTGGGTACGGACTGGTCGCGTATTTGACGATGTTCGAGTCGCCCAATGTCGAGTCGGTCAAGATCACGTTCAAGCACACCTCGCCAAGCGGATCGGCCCTGATCGACGGTGTGACGCTCGAGTATTGGGGAGGCGTGACGCGCAGTCTATCCGGGTTGCTGCCTGTGCCGGCCGGAGGTTAACCACGACCGAGCAGATGCTCAGGTGGTACACTTGCGGCAGTTGCGCAGGGCATCCCCGGAGGCTAACCCGCCATGCTCACGCTGTCGTCCGCGTCCAATTTCTCGCTCACCGATCTGGCCGAACTTGTCAACCGCGCGTTCAAGGGCTACATCGGCGGAGAGGTGCATTTCAGCGAGGCGCTGATGGCCTCTATGCTCGTCTCCGCGGGTGTCGACCTCGCGCTCAGTCAGGTCGCATCGTTCGATGACGAACCGGTGGCCGTCGCGCTGATTTCGCGCCGTGCGACGGCGTACCGGCTCGCGCTCATGGGCGTAGCCGGTGGGTCGCAGGAGCGCGGGTTCGGCTCGCAGTTCATGAACGAACTGATCGATCAGGCCCGCGCGGCCGGCGTGCAGACCTACGAACTCGAAGTGATCATCGGCAACCTGCGCGGCGAACGGCTGTACAAACGCTGCGGGTTCCAGATCGTGCAGCGCCTCGCCAGCTTCAAGAGCAGCGAGGGGACGGTAGCCGTGCAAGGCGATCCGTCGCGCCTTGAGCATGTGCCGCTGATGGACGTCGCGCGGCTGATGGTCGCCAACGCCGACGCGGACTCGCCGTGGCAGGTCGACGGGTGGGGCCTGCCGCATGCGCACCCGATCGCCGGGCTATCGGTGCGGTATCGGGACGACGACGGCGACGCTTACATCGCCGCGGGTCTCACCGACGCCACGCCGATCCCGATCCGCGCGCTGGTCGTGACCGGCAAACGCCGCGCCGGGCTGGCGACTCGCGCCGTCGCGTCTCTCATGGCCACGTATCCGGGCAAACAGTGGGGCGTGCCGGCCATCTGCCCGGAGAAGTACGCGCCGATCTTCAATGCGTGCGGCATGACCGAAGGCGCTATCGCGCAGTTCCAGATGCGGTTGGCGCTGTAGCAGACGTGTGACAGCTGGCCCAACGCGCGCATTGGAACAAACACGGGTACGATAACGTCATAGCTATTGACCGCACCGTTCACTTCCGGGAGCGCAACGATGACTTTTGATCCCAGCCAATCCAGCCCGTTCGGATGCGTCATTATGTTGGCGATGGTCTTCCTCTTTGGCTTCTTCGGCATCGCGGCCGTCGAGCAGGGGCCGGCCGCGATGCCGCTTCCGGAGACGTCCGGCGTGCCAGCGCAGGCCCAACCTGAGGTGGCTAAGCCGACGATTCCTGATGTCAGCAAAGGTCCGCTGCCTGAAGGCGCGACGCTGCTCGGCGTCGAATCGGCAGTGCTGGAAGTTCGCGAGCCGGGGCAGGTTGTCGTGCAGGTCAGCGGCACGTGGCCCGATGGCTGCGATTACCCGGTCGAGGTCAGCACCATCGTCACCCCCGAACTGGTCAGCGTGGTGGTGTATCGCGTTGTGCCGCCGGGGGTGTTCTGCACGATGATGCTGCAACCCTACAGCGGCGAGATCGACATCACTCCGGCGTATGCGTCTGCCGGCAGTGCGATCGAACCCGCCCGCGTGCCGGTCACCGTGAACGGTGTGACGGCCAATCCTTTGACGAAATGACATGGAGTAACGACTGATGATTAGGGGAGCAAGGCTCATGTTTGGCGCGATGCTGCTAGCCGGTCTGGCGTTCGGGAGCGTTCAGGCGCAAGACACACCGCCTGAGCCGACCGCCGACGGCGTGAGCATCACCGTTTACAATCAAGGCACCGCGCTGGTGCGCGACCGCCGCACGTTCACCTTGACGCAAGGCGATTCGGTGCTGAACTTCACCGACGTCGCTGCCACCATCGACGCCACGTCGGTCAACATCAAGTCGCTGACCGATCCCGACGGCACGCGTGTGCTGGAGCAGAATTACGTGTTCGATCTGGTCGACACGTCGGCGCTGCTTAAGCGCTACATCGACCAGCAGATTCAAGTCACGATGTCGGACGGCACGACCTATTCGGGCATCCTGCTCAGCGGCGCGTACGGCGACATCATCCTGCGCGAGGACAGCGGGCAGGTCGTCGTGCTGCACTCGGCCGAGGCGCGTGACGTGCGCTTCCCCGCGCTGCCCGATGGCTTGATCACGCGGCCGACGCTGCGCTGGTTCCTCGAAAGCGCGTTGGGCGGCGAGCAGCAGATGGAGTTGACGTACCTCGCCGGCGGCATGACGTGGACGGCCGATTACAACCTCGTCGTAGCGCGCGACAACAGCAGCCTCGACGCGACGGGATGGGTGACCGTCACCAATACCAGCGGCGCGACCTATCCCGACGCCCAGCTCAAGCTGGTCGCCGGCGACGTCAACCGCATCGTCGAGCAGGTCATGTACGACGACGTCATGATGGAAACGCGTGCGATGGCCGTGCCGACACAGGCGGTCGAACAGCGCGAGTTCTTCGAGTACCAGCTATATGAAGTTGCGCGCCGCGTGACACTGGGCGCAAACGAGACCAAGCAGGTCGAGTTCATCGCCAAGACCGGTGTGCCCGCGTCGACCTTCTACGTCTATGACGGAAGTACGCCGTTTTACGGCTACGGCAGCCCGATCTACGATCAGGGATATGGCAGCACCGGCGTAACCACCGTCGGCACGTACCTGACGTTCACCACGGCCGAGGACGGCGGGTTGGGCGCCGACCTGCCAGCGGGCCGCGTGCGCGTGTATCAACTCGATACCGACGGCGCGGCGCTACTTATCGGCGAGAACCGAGTCAATCACACGCCAGAGGGCGAAGACGTCGAGCTGTACCTGGGCAACGCGTTCGATCTGGTGGGCGAGCGCAAACAGACCGAATACAACCAGCTCACTCGCGACGTGGTGCAGGAGACTTACGAGATTCGGCTGCGTAACCGCAAGGACAGCGAGACGGTCGAGATCCGCGTGCCGGAGCGGCTATTCCGCTGGCGCAACTGGCAGGTCTTGAACAGCTCGCATCCGTACGAGCAGCTGGACTCGGCGACGATCGAGTTCCGCGTCGAGGTGCCGCCTCAGGGCGAGACGGTCATCACCTACACCGTGCAATACGCGTTCAATCAGTAACGCGGCGCGGGTATCGAAACAAAAACAGGGCGGTCCAATCGGGCCGCCCTGCGTGTGTCGGTATGCGTTTGTGGGCGCCTAGCGCCGCGCGAGCTTGCCGCTTTGGCTGGCTTCGTAGCAAGTTACCCCAGCTTGGCTGACCTTGATGCCGTGCCGGACCCCGGCGGGGATATCGGCGCGGTCGCCCGAACGAAGGACGTACACACGGTTTTCATCGGGTACGCTCAGTTCCAACGTGCCCGAGACCACCCACAGCACCTTGTCGTAGCCATGGCTGCGGACGTTAAACACACGATTCGGATTGTTCTGCCACGTGAACGGCCGCATCCCTTCGTCCGCCATAAGCCGGTTGATACTGGAGGCGGAGGGAGGAGAGGGGTAGGTCCAGCGCCGAACATGGATCGTACGATTTTGAAGGGGCATAACACTCAATCAGTGCGGACAGGATAACCTTGTAACAGCATACACACCTTAAAGGGATGGTGCAAGCCGTTTTTCCATAACAAATGTCGGGTCGTTCACGTGGCGCTCCATACCATTGTGATCAACAAAGGACCATTGTCCGGGGTCCTCATCAATCACTAAGTAGCCCTCGCGGTGGTACAACCGCCGCGCCGCTTCGTTGCGTTTGCTGACCTGAAGCACGGCGTAGCGGAACCCGCGCCGCGCCAATTCGATCTCGGCGGTGCGCAGCAGGCGCGTGCCGATCCCCAGCCCTTGCAGATGCCCGATGACGCGGAACGAGTAAATGTAGCCGCGCGCTTTGCCATCGGCGTGCTGCTTGTTCTTGCTGTCGAACTGCACGTAGATTTGCCCGATGGGAAACCCGTTGAGGTCGGCCACCAGCATGAGCTGCCGGCCCTTGGTCATGTCGACGTAGGCGCGCTCGATATACCGCCGCGTGTGGCTGTGCGACCCGTACCACTCCAGCTTGCGCACGTCACTGCGGACGGCGGCGCGAATGCAGTACTGAACCGCCAGCGGAAATTGGGGCGGGGTGTTCTCCGTGGCTGGCCGTTCACGCAGGATCATCGGCGGGCAATCGATCGATCAGAATTTGAAGCAGAACTGCTTCGTCTGAGGGGGTACGGATGTGACCATCCAATCGGGCATCGAGCAGATGCTGAAGGATGTATTTATACCGCGGGCCCGGGGGAATTCCAAGCTCCTTGAGCGTTTGGCCGGTCGTCACGGTGCGCGTCCGGCGCCATTCGTTGAGGTACGCCTCTGAGTTTTCGTACGCTCGGCCGCCCAGGACACGTCCAGCGGTTGCAATGGCAATGTCGGGCAGGCCATGGAAGCGGCGGTACGCGACGCTCGGGGTATCGCTGTGGGCGGCTTCGCTGTCGCGCACCAGCGCGGCCGTTGCGTTGACAGCTCCGGCCATCGACGCGCTGAACGCCAGCCGCACGGCAATTTGCTTGAGGTCGTCGGGCTCAAGCCGGCACAGCCACGCGCACCACGCCGCCGTCTCGAGGTCGGCAGGGGGATCGTCGTGGACGGCCAGCAGGTCGTCGTCCAGCGTACGCGTTACGCCAAGCGCCGGATGAATGGCGGACAATGCGCCGAGTTCGTCCAGCAGGGTCAGCGCATCCGGCGCCGACGACTCGACCAGTATGAGGCGCAGTTCGGTACGCAGGCGCTCGCCGCTGACGTAGTCGATCACCGGCAGTGCCGCGGGGATCAACACTTCTGTTTCCGGCGCGAACGTAAATCCGAGCCGCGCCGACAGCCGCGCGCCGCGGTAGATGCGCGTCGGGTCGTCATTGAAGCTGGCCGGATGCATCACGCGCAAAATGCTAGCGTCGAGGTCGAGCAGGCCGTCGTGGCGGTCGATCACGATGCCGTATTCAGGGCGCGGCGCCAACATCAACGCCAGCGCATTGACGGCGTAGTCGCGCCGGCGCAGGTCGTCCTCGAGCGTGGTTGCCGCCGGGATCGGCAGCGCACCGGGGCGTTCGTAGTGTTCGGCGCGGGCGGACGCGAAGTCGAAGTGTTCCGGCACGAGCCCGTCGTCGATGAAGAACGCGTCCGGGGCCGTCCACGTCGCCGTGCCGAAGGCTTCATGCGCCTTGACCACGCCGCCAAACTGCGTCCGCAGCGCGCCGGCCAGCTCTGCCGCTGCCGAGAGGCCCATGTCGCCGCCGTCGACCAGAAAGTCGTAGTCGGTGGTCGGCATGCCCAGCATCACGTCGCGCACCACGCCGCCGACCAACGCGAATCGCACACCGATCGTCTCAGCGACTTCGGCGATGCGATGGACGTGCTCGGCGGATTGTTCCCCCAGCACGCTCGCAAGCTGTGCATACGTGATGCGAACCATCGTGCTCCGTTCCTACCTCACCCCCTAGCCCCCTCTCCATGGCCATGGAGAGGGGGAGTCGAGCGCATCGAGGCGGGGGTGAGGTTGTGTAGTCCCACCATCACATACCGAACTTTCAAACACGCTCTCAGTACTCATCACCCGGCATTTCTTTACACCCACGGCCCGATGATCTGGCGTTGGGCCATGCTCAGCGACACGCCGGCGTTGAAGAACGCCAACATGGCAAACGCCAGTGCCGCGCTGCGGTCGTCGCGCCCGCGCAGCATGCTGAACAGCCCCGGCATGATGACGACCAGCCACGCCATGTACAGGAAGTACAGTTCCAAGCGGCCATCGACCGGGCGCGCGCCGGTGGCGGTGAGGATCACGCCGAACACGACGATGATCCCGGCGAGGACCGACTGCACGATCACCGCGCCCCAATAGCCGCCGGGGACGGGCTGACTGCGCCCGGCGATCACCGCCGCCCACACCCCCAGTGCAAACGAGAACAGAATGTGCGCGTTGAACAGGATTCCGTGAATGTCACTGAGCGGCATGAGTCGGCCTCTGGCAGCGCCAGTCAAGCGAACACAACCCTCGAATTATAGGCCAGATGAGCGCAGAGTACAGCACCAGCCCATGCCGCGGTACGGCGCTGCGGTCTACGCGCATGCTGGATCGGCGTTTAGAATAGCCAGAGCGAAGCACAACGAGAGCGAGCAGGAGCCGATGTCGACTCACCTGCCTGTCACGATCCCCGGCGATTCACCTGAACTGCGGCGGACCCTCGAGCAGATTCACTGGGGGCTGGAACATGAGCCGGCGACAGCCGCGCAGATCGCCGCCGATCTGTTCTGCACCGTCAACCGATCGAGCCCCGGCGGGCGCGAACAGACTGTCCTGCGCGAAGCAGACACGATCGCGCTCGAGACCTGGCGCGGCAAGCCGATCGTCGTGCATCAATGGGGCGATGCCGGTCCGCTGGTCGTGATGATGCACGGTTGGGAGATGCAAGCCGGGCGCTGGTCGGCGTTCGTCGGCCCGCTGGTCGAGGCGGGATACCGCGTCGCAGCGATTGACGCTGTCGCGCACGGTCAATCTCCCGGCGAGCGCGCCGCCATGGTCGATTTCATGGAGTCGATCAAAGCGACCGTCGATCACCTCGGCGCGCCGCACGCGCTGGTCGGGCACTCGCTTGGCGGCGCAGCCGTTTACTACGGCATGGCGACGCTCGGCATCCCGACCACGCGCGCCGTCCTGATGAGCACCTTCGACCGCGTCGTTTACATCATGGAGGTGTGGGTCGACGCGATGGGCCTGCCGCGCGAGATGCTTTCGCTGATGTATACCCATTTCGAGAAGACGTACGGCGTGTGGTCGCCGGATTACGTCGCAGACTCCGCCGTACCAAAGGTCGCGCACATCCCCGCGCTGATCGTGCACGACCGCGACGACGAAGTGATCCCGTACGCGCTGGGCGAGCGGGTCGCGCAGTTGTGGACGAACGCGCGCTTCATGACGACCGAGCGTCTGCGCCACTTCATGCCGCTGCGCAGCCCGGAGGTCGTGAGCGCGGTGGTGGACTTCATCACTGAGGGGCAGTGACGAGAGGGCAGTTGTCAGGCATCAGTTGTCAGGAGCCAGTCATCAGGATCGCGGGACGTGTTGCGTTCGCTTGCCTTGGTGCCAATACCATCGTGCTGTCGTAGGGATGGCATAGATGCGTATGGTGGAGGTTGTGGCGTAGACTGGACAGTAGGTTGAACCGGACTACTGCCATGCCGCTACTACGATTGACAGCGTGGTCGATCTTGATTGTCTCACTTGCGGTCATCGCCCAGCCGGCCGCAGCGTGCACCGGGCCATACCCCTTTACGGTCAACCAACTCTCACAGGCCGACGTGATCGTCAGTGCGACCGTTATCGATGCAGATGAACGGGGACACAGCGCGATCCTGCTCGTGGACGCATATTTCAAGGGAATGGGTGCGCCCTATCTGGCCGTCGTGCGTGTGCCTGTCGCGATGCACATCGCCACCATGAAGCGGAACTATGATGTCGGTTGCGCCGAGACCGGCGCAGGTGTGCTGCTCAAACCCGGGATGACCGGATACTTTGCACTGGCCAATAATGGTGATGGGACTTACACCGACAAGCCTGTAGCGAACACGACGACTGCGACTTTTAGCGTCGAGGCGGGACACGTCGAATTCTCCGAGCAGTTGGACGGCATGACCCGCGTTCGCGCGGTTGATACGGTGCAGTTCGAGGAGCTTCTGCTAGAAGCCGGCGGTCGGCTAGAATCTGTGGCGCCGGACTTCTCGGATGCACGCATGCCGCTGCCGCGCTTCTTGCTTGTTACATCAGAGTCGGGGCAGCAGTATCGGGTCAATCCGGATCGGACAGTGACCCGGATGACCGAGCATGACCCGATCGCGATTTCGCCCGACGGAATCCATGTCGCATTCCGCGTCGATGGACAGCATGTCGGGCTTCAGTATGTGTTTCTCGATCCAGCTCCTGAGGAGTCGGTGGTCAATCCGCTGATCCGGGTTCCCGGGCATGGCGTCTTATTCTCGCCCGATAGTGACTTTGCGGCAGTATTCGAACCTACACGCCTCACGGTCTATCTGCTGGAGAACCGTGAGGTATCGCTTCGCGGGCAGCGCCTCACGCTGCAGAAAGTCGCAGAGACTGCACTTGAATCGGAGTCGGCGGCTCCGCTCGTCATGTGGAGCGCCGACAGCAGTACGATCGCGTTTCAGGATGCGCGTGGGGTTTGGGTGTGGGACCTTTTCGATTCGGGTGCTCCGACAGCCCTGGTGGTTACGGGTGACGGCGAACAAGCGTTGTCGGACATTTCACGCACAGGGCGCTTCGTCCGTGTGGGAGGCGCAGATTCGTGGCGACTCTACGACATCTCGGCCGGCACGCACTATGAAAGGGCCGTCGCGACGCCGGATGAGAACAACATCGTCTACGTCGTACCCGGTGACCCGTCGGCCGATCGGTTCGCCGATCCTCAGCGTGCGTGCACGGCCCCGCTCGCCGAGACATGCCCGATCTTCATTGAGACGTTCGACAATCCGCTGATCTTTCCGTATCGCAATGACCATTTCGGCGTTGTGAGCTGTTCCGATTCGCAATGCTGGGCATCGAGCCATTCATGGAAGTTGGGCCGGGGGCATGAACCGAGTGTCGGTGGCGTGCTCAACATGCCGGTGCTGCCCGTCCGCGCACTGGCCTACGACCGGTGGAACGAACGCGCGGCATTAGCTACAGGCGAATATCGAGTAGAGCTCGGGTTCTTCCCAGCATGGTATGACCGGGCAGACTCAGCCCTGCTGCCCGACGTCCTTGACCTCGTCGATCTCTCACCGGTCCTCGACAGCCCGATTGCGACACTGGAGTGGGGACAGCCGATCTTCTACGACGACTGGATTCTGTTGCCGGATCCCCGATAGCACAACGTCGTGTATGTGGCATCCACGGTTACAGTGGCCGCGCATCACAGGCCGGACGCGGCATTTGCCGTGTCCCTACGAATTTCGGGTTGAGGGATGCTGCCAACTGACGACTGACAATTGGTTCCTTAACCCGTTTCCCCTTAATCTCTCCCCTTATTTCCCCACCTTCAGGATGTAGTGGGTGCCTTTCTTACTGCCGATCTTGAGCAGGATGCCCTTCTCGACAAGGTCGGCAAGATCAAGGCGCAGGGTCTCGGCGCTCACGCCGGGGCACAGGTCGCGGAACTCGCGGTTGGTGATCTGCTCGTGCTCTTTGATGTACTGGAGCGCGCGCGCCTGCCGGTAGTTGGTGTTGCGCGACCATTCCGGGGGCTGCTGCTTGACGCGCTCGTTGTACAGCGTCACGGCGAAGCTGTAGGGGCGGGCGTCGAAATCGGGCGGTTTGCGGCCGTTCTGCTCCATGACCTCGATCATGCGGTCGATGCCGAGGCCGAGCTCTTCGATGTAACCCCACTGGAACAGCCCGTTGACGATGCGCGGGTTGCGGCTGAAGTGCTCATCCTTGATGTTCTCGATGGTGATGAATCCCGGCAGTCCGCCCGGCGAGATGACCTCCAACCGGTCGCTGTACATGCGGATCTCGATGCGGCGGCCCTTGAGCCGGTAGTCGCGGTGGCACACGGCGTTGACGATCGCCTCGCGGACAGCGAACTGGGGGTACTCGAGCGTGTCCTCGCGCTCCAAGCCCTTGACGACGCCGCCGACGGCCATCTCGCTCCACACGATATTCCACGCGCTTTCGATCAGGCGCGGCAGCGGGCCGTTGAGCTCCTCGCGGCGGATATACCCGGCGAGGCCGTTCTCGCCGCGCGGGGTGCGGCCGAGGAACTTGATGAAGACGACGCTGGCTTGCGGCAGCCACTCTTGCGGATAGTCGGTAAACAACATCAGTCCCGCGACGGTCGGCTTGCCGGTTTGGTCGACTGCGCCGATCTCCTTTAGCAGGTCGTCCTGTGTGCCGGTGAACGGGCGCTTGGTGCGCTCCGCGCGCTTGGCCATGTATTCGTCGAGGATCTTCTTGCTGAAGTCGTCTTTGGTCGCGCCGGTGAGCGAGGTCGCCTCGAAGTCGCCGGTGGTCTTGGCGCTGGCAAGTCGCAGCAGTTCTTGACCGCCGACAGGACGATTCTGTGCATCGCCTCGGATCAGCACGCGCCCGTCGATCAGCGAGTGGAGTTCGATCGAGCGCGGCACGCGCAGGCTGTACGCCCTGCTGCCGTCGATCATCAACTCTTCCCAACTGCCGGTGACGACGGTGGGACTGCACAGCGCATCTGCGGCTTTGAGCGCGTCTTCGAGCGCCTCGGATTCGAGCGTCCCTTCGATCGGCTTGCCGTCGTCCGAGACCCCAACCACCAGTAGGCCGCCCTCGGCATTGGCGAATGCGACCAGCGTCTCTGCGATGTTCTGCGCGTTGGCGCCTTCGATCATGGCGAGGCGCGGGCCGGGGCCTTGCTTGAGTAAATCAGGGTTCATGGCGGCTGCGATAAATGCGATATATCCCAAACTGTGCGCGATTGTAACAAGTCTGTCGCGCAATTTGGGATATCGGGAATCGGTTGGGATAAGCAATCCCCGCCAAACCGGACGTGTTACGGCGGGATTTTAATCGAAACTTAACATAAAGCCTCCGGTGTTAAACAACACAGGGTGCGCGAATTTGCGATATTTTGGGATAAGGTGGTATATCCCAACCTTGTCGCAACTTCTGCTTGATTCTCAATACTCGAGGGGACGCGGCACCCTGTCAGATCGGGATATCCCAAATCGTGCGATCAGAATTCCGCGGCCGAAATCCGGCTGCCAACTGAAACCTGATTCCTGGGCGCCGGCGGCGTCACCGCTGATCCGTTGTAGGAGGTTGGGATGGACGGCGTGCCCGTCCCATATGCACCAAGTTAAGACCATGAGAAGTCGAAAACCTGCCAGAGTTGGAAAGCGAGAGGGACTTTGGCCCGTTTGGAACGGCGTGCGGCGAGACGCAGATCGGCGGTGAGCCAGAGCCAGAGGACACGCCAGAGGGGTGGGCATGTGAAGGCGCGCATGAGCAGAGGTGTATGCGTGCGGACGAGGCGAAGCGCATCGAGAGAGCCGAGGTTGTCAAGGGACCAGCCAGCGACCAACAGCATCCAGTGGGCGACCAAAACCGCCAAGAGCTTGGCGTAGCCCTGACAGAGTTGTCGACAGGGATCGGCCGTGCGTGAGCGCAAGATCTGACCATGAGACTTCCAGAGCTTGAACAGCAGCTCAATTTGCCAGCGCGTGCGCGCGAGGGTGTGAGCTTGGTCGAAGGTCAAGTCGGGGATGTTGGTCAGATAGATCGTCCAGCGCGCGAAGGCGGTTTGACGGGGGAGGTCGGGCGTTGGTCCAGCCGTGCTTGTTCTTTTAGCCGCGCCATCCGCGTTTGCAGCGCTTGGCGCGGGATGGGGGGCCGCTATCAAGTAAGCAGACAGACGCGCTTGGTTCCCGACTTGAACAGGCAGACACTGCGGTCCGGGCAGTTGTTTCAAATGCTGCAGCAGATCGAGCGGTTCTCCCTCTGTGGTGAACACGGTCGTGCCGACTTTGAAGCGGGTGAGCCAGAACACACCCTGCTCATTCCAGCGCTGGAAGCGGGTCAGCTTGAAGAAACCCAGATCGTTCAGATGCAGCGCACCTTCGGGCAGCGCCGCGTCTACCACCGCGCTCTTCTGGTCGTTCTCTCGTAGTTCCCGCAGTTGAATCTCCAACTGCCCGCGCTGTAACTCCCAGCGTACCGCCAGTTTCACGCCCGTTGCCAACCACTCGACCCGACTGCAGTCGCTGATGTAGACGCCGTTGAATGACGGCAACACCGTCCCTTGCTGCTCGCTTCGAATGGTCTGCCGCAGCCCTTCCTCGAGTAACTGCCGCATGAACGTCACCGCGGTCGCTGTGAAACGCTGTTCCAGTCCTTGCGTACTGATCGGCATTCCAACCTGCACAGCATGGTGCTGCTGTTCGCGCCGCGTCGCTGCCGGGGCCATCAGCCCGCCAAGCACCAGCGTCTGGGCAAACCCTGCTCCCGTGACTTTTCGCTGCCGACGGATGAATCCCGTTTTTTTGCCAACTCATTGGCTGTTGTACTCAACAGACCTTGCAGCGTTTCGCTCAGTTCCGTTATGGTTGTCATGGAAGAAGGGTCTCTTTTCTGCGGTGAGAGGCGAAAAGATTACCCTTTTTCCTTATCTTGGTGCATATGGGACGCGATACATCGCGTCCCTACTAGTGGCGCATTTCTCGCCGGCCGCGACGTCATGTGTAGTCGACAAAGAACGTATCATCTTGCCAGTTTACCGGGTTGAAACGGATATAGGCGCGAATTCGTTCGAGTTCGTCGGGTGAACGCACGATGTGATCGTGATAACGGGATTGCCAGATCCTGCCGAAAGCGGAATCGATCCGGTTCACCTCGCGCGTTACCTGTGCCTTGAACGTCCCAATGACGACGCCAAGCGGGGCGACATTGGCATCAGGTCTTTCATAAAGCGAGAGAAGCAAATGGATGTGGTTCGGCATCACGATATGGCAATCCAGCGCCACGTGGTTATAGTGGTCAGGGATTGATTTGGCGGCTGTGTCGACCACTGCCCCTGCGGTAGATAGGCTCACATGCATGTCGTAGACGGAACCGAATATCAGTTCGCGCTGGTGCGTACACACTGTTACGAAGTAGGTTGCGGTTCGGCTGTAACCATGCCCTCTCAAGCGAGGCGACCGGCGATTTCGTGACATCCTTCCTCCGGCGTACAAGCACGAACGATTTTACGTCTACAATTGACCGCAATTCTAGCTCCGCTCAGTCATCGCCGCGGCGTGGTAGGGACGGCAACCATGACGTCCCGGCGTCATTCATCAGCGTTCTGGGCGCGGTACATCGCGTCCCTACCAGACACGTTTGTTCCGCGCATCCACCGTCAGTCATCGCCGCGGCGTGGTAGGGACGGCAACTATGGCGTCCCGTTTTCGGCGCGATGCGCGGCGTCCCTCTCCCCGTTCCCCTTACACCCTACCCCTTCACCCCCGACGCCTTGAGCGCGTCGCCGAGCGAGCGGACGGGCAGCAGTTCGAGGCCCTTGGGCAGTCCGTCCACGGCGCGGCGCATCTTCGGCACGACCGCCTTGCGGAAGCCGATCTTGGCCGCCTCGTTCAAGCGCACGCCGAGCTGGCTCACCGCGCGCACCTCGCCGCTCAGGCCGATCTCGCCCATGATCACCATATCGGCCGGCACCGGCACGTCGAAGTAGCTCGACGCCATCGATACCGCCATCGCCAGATCGGAGGCCGGTTCGCTGATCTTCATGCCGCCGACGACGTTGACGAAGATGTCCTGCTCGTGCAGGCGCAGCCCGTAGCGTTTGCTCAACACGGCGCTGATCAGCAGCAGGCGGTTGATGTCGACCCCGTTGGGCGTCCGGCGCGGATTGCCGAAGCTGGTCGGGCTGGTCAGCGCCTGCATCTCGACCAACAGCGGGCGCGTGCCTTCCAGCGTCACGGCGATGCACGACCCCGGCGCATTCACGACGCGCTCGGCCAGAAACGCCTCGGACGGATTAGGTACCTCGACCATCCCCGCGCCCTGCATCTCGAACACACCGACTTCACTGGTCGCGCCAAAGCGGTTCTTCACGCTGCGCAGCAGGCGGAACGCCTGAAACGGGTCGCCTTCCAGATACAGCACGGTATCGACGATGTGCTCCAGCACGCGCGGCCCGGCGATCTGGCCCTCTTTGGTGACGTGCCCGACGAGGAACACGCTCACGCCAGACGATTTCGCCAGTCCTTGCAGTCGGCTCGCGCACTCGCGCACCTGCCCGACCAGCCCCGGCGAGCCTTCAAGTGACTCGGTATACGTGGTTTGAATCGAGTCGATCACCAGCACGGCAGGGTTGAGCCGGGCGACATGCTCGAAGATGTTCTCCAGCACGGTCTCGGTCAGCAGGTACAGGCTGTCGGACGTGACGTTCAGGCGCTCGGCGCGCATCTTGATCTGTTGCGCCGACTCCTCACCGCTGACGTACAGCACCGTGCCGATCGTATCGGCAAGGAGGCCGGCAAGATTCGTGAGCAGGGTCGACTTTCCAATCCCCGGTTCCCCGCCGATCAGGGTTATGCTCCCCGGCACGAGGCCTCCGCCAAGCACACGGTTGACTTCGCCCATGGGCACAAAATAGCGTTCGCCCTGATCGCCGCTGATCTGCCGCAAGGTCTGTGGTTCGGCGCGCATCGCCCCCGGTGCTTTGCGCTGCGGCGCGTTGGCGGCCTGCTTGCGCACTTCTTCGACCACTTCCTGATAGGTGTTGAATTCCCCGCACTGCGGGCAGCGGCCAAGATACGCGGCGCTCTTGCGGCCGCAGTTGGTGCATACGTAGGACGTGCGTGACTTTGCCATGATCCCTGCGCTGTGTATGTGAAGTCAAATGACCTCCAAAGGGCTTACGCCCTCTGGACTCCCCGATCTGCGGATGGATGCCGCATGCGGCATCCATCCGCGAGAAGCGAGGTGCAGGAGTGCAAACTCCTGCCGGGGCTTGGGGCAGCGCCCCGAACCACTCCCGACTATGGAACATCCGTGCGACGATTATAGCATATCTGGACGGGTCAGCGGCGGTGTTGTTCCATCCATGTCACGGCAAAGTCGACCAGCGGCCGCTGCCGGGTGAAGTGCGCCTCGCCGCGCCCAACTCGTCCCGGCACGATCGCATGCGCCGCTTCGTAGTCTGCGCCGAGCTGGGAAAAGTCGCTGTCGTCCAGATTGAAGAAATCGTAGGAAACCCACTGACGCACGCCGTCCACGTACATCGCCACGCCCTCTTTGCGAAACTTGTGCGGGAGGTCCGCGCGATATTCCGCCATATGCAGCGACGTGTTCTTGCTGTGATCGAGCCCAAGCATTAGGACATGACCATCGAGTTCGTACAGCCGTGCGGGCGGAGACTCCGAGTCGAAAATGTACGTCAGCGACGGCTTGCCCCCCAGCAGATACGCCGCGTTCGGACCGACTGCCGCGAACGACGCCTCAGGATGCGCGCTTCGCAATGTCCCCGGCCAGCGCCTGAACAACTCGGCAACGATACCCACGTTGAAGGTCGGCGTGATGGCCGGATCGAATGCCGGGGTGTGCTGCCGGATGATCGGCACCCAATGCGGCGGAACCGGCGGGTTGACCCAGTTGGCCGGCTCGGTCGTGTCCGGCGAGAAGGCTGGCATCATCAACGTGCCAGACGGTCCGAGTACGCGCAGCAGCGCCTGTATGACGGCCACCGGCCCGCCTGCAATCCACCCGAGCGCGCTCATGCGAGTATGCACCAGTACCGTCTGTCCGGCCGATAGCCCGCTCGCGGCAAGCTGTTCGGTGAGCGAGTCCACAGTGAGCGGAAGGCTGTTCGGGTCGATCGTATCGGCTTCGGACATTGCGGCCTCAGGGATGGCGCCAATCTGAGCGCAGTGTAGCACGCATCCGTCTTTCGGTTTGCGAATCAAAAGCCCCGCGCGGAGGCGGGGCTTGGGGTGAATAGATCCGGTGTCTAGCCGAGATAATCGCGCAGGGCGACCGAGAGGCGCGGCGACTTCAAGCGGCGCAGCGCTTCCTTCTCGAGCTGACGGATACGTTCCCGGCTCAGGCCGAACTTGTTGGCGATCTCCTCGAGCGTGTGCGGTTCCCCGCCGCCGAGGCCGAAACGCAAGCGCAAGATGCTGCTCTGGCGGTTCGTCAGTTCGCCGAGCACCTGCTCGATCGTCTCCTCCAGCAAGTGCTGGATGGCGGCGTCGACCGGGCTGAGCGTGTCCTGATCTTCGATGAAGTCGCCAAATTCGGTGTCGCCGTCGTCGCCGACCGGGCGTTCGAGCGCGACCGCGTGCTGGCTGGCGTCCATCATGCCGCGGATCGTCTCAAGCGGGACGTCCATCTCGGCGGCGATTTCCTCGGCCGTCGGGCGGCGGCCCAGCACCTGCTCCAGCTGCTGCGCCGTGCGGTACATCTGGCGGATGCGCTCGGTCATGTGCAGCGGGATGCGGATCGTGCGGGTCTTCTGTGCCAGCGCGCGGGTGATCGCCTGACGGATCCACCATGTCGCGTACGTGCTGAAGCGGTTGCCGCGCTTGTAATCGTACTTATCGACCGCGCGCATCAGGCCGACGTTGCCTTCCTGAATCAAATCGGGGAAGGGAAGCCCCTGCGACATATAGCGCTTCGCGATGCTGACGACGAGGCGGGTGTTGGCACGTCCCAAATGCTCACGGGCGGCCTGCCCTTCGAGCACGAGTGCCTCATAGCGGGCGATACGCTCGGCGTCGAGCGTGTGACCGCGGCGAGCCATCACTTCGGCGGCGATTTTTCCGTATTCGATTCGTTTGGCGAGGTCTACTTCGTCTGCGGCGCTGAGGAGAGGTTCTTGCGCCATTTGGCGGAAATACAGGCCAACCGGGTCGTCGGCGCTGACGGCGTTGATGTCGCCCAACATCGGGTCGGGCGCGGTTTCGTCGAGATCGTAGTCTGTTTCTGTATCGTCCAGCACCGACATGCCGACCAGTTCGCTTTCGTGTCGGTATTCGATGCCTAACTCGTCTAACTCATAAAGAACCGTGTCTAAATTTAGATCTTCTCCCTCATCCTCCAGCAGTTCGAGGATGTCATCATATGTCACGTACCCGCGCTGTTCTGCACGTGCCATGAGTTCTTGGATCACGGTTTCACCTCTGCTGATCGCCCGCGCAGTGTGCGCCGGCCCTCTTCCGATAGTTTAAGGCGCGTCATATCCGTGGCTGGAATGGACGTCTTGCGGAGTTGGGGACCTCCTTGCCGTTGGATGAAGGGAACCGAAGTCAATGATGCATTGACCTACAGCATTATCTGCACAATTTCGCGAATTTGTAAACCGGATATCCCAATATTTCCCAAGACCCGGCCATATTCACTGTGCACATAACGCCTCGCATTTCATCATATCAGAAGATTGGGCGTGATGGGACAGCGAATTGTTTGTGCGTCATGCACAATCCTTAAAGATACCTAAACACGGAAAACGCTCCCCTTCATGGGCGTTCTAACAGGGCATCGATCAGTGCCGCGATCGACAGCTCGCGGTTGTCGTACTCGAACTGCGGCGCAATCATGCGCGCAAAGGTCGGCCGGAAGAAGTGCATGGTGGCGATCATGCTGCTCGACGGTTCGTTGCGCACATCGAGCCGAGACGGGTCGCGGACGCCCGCCCACCCGTCGATCGGCTTGTCGGCGACGATGTCGCGCGCGACCAAAATCCACGTCACGTCATCGCCTGTGGCTGCGCCGTCTTCCGCTGCGCGCATGAACGGGGATGGATCGATACCGGTGAACTTCGCGGCGATCGCCCGCATCGCGTTGGCACGCCCCGTGTTCCACTCCGGATGCGCTTCCAGTTCAGCCAATGCGCCCGCCGCGTCGCCGTCGAGCAGCGCGGGCAGCGCGGCCAAGTCGTCAGGCAGCGGCAGCATCGCCAGCGTCCGCGCGCCTTCCGACAGCGCCACCCGGCGGTCGAGCGGCAGGCCATACTCCTCGACTCGCTCGTCTTCGAGCAGGCTTGCCCACGCGGCCCGCGCGATCTCCGGCAGTCCCCACGCCTCCGCGCGATCTGCCACGCTGATGCGCATCGGCACCGAGTCGGGCGCGAATCGCATCACGGCATTAAGGTGCTCCGCCGCCGCGTCAAGGTCGCCGTACTGAGCCGCCATAGCCGCCATGTTGGCATGTGACGCGGCACTTTCCATCCCGCGTGCAGCGGCCTCGCCGAACGCATCGTAGGCCATGCGCGCCAGCGCCGGATCCTGATTCTGATAGGCCGTCATCGCCCACAGCATCGCTGGCGTCCAGTAATACACGGGTTGCTGCGGGTCGATCGCCCGCAGATCTTCAAACGCATCGGCCGCAGCCAGCCATTGACCATTGGTTTCTGCTTGGCTCAGGATGTCCAGATTGCGCGTGGCGTACTGGTTCATCCACAATGCGCCACCCAGCACGCCCACGATCACCACGCCGATGACGACGCTCTGCACGCGTGCGACAACGGGCCGGCGCGGCACCGGCACGGGAGCCGCTGTCATTACGATAAGCGCGATCACGCCGTGCATGGCGACGAACGGCGTCCACGCGGCGAGGTCGAACAGCAGATGCACGCCGAACCCGACCACTGCTGCCCATCCGCCAGCGATGAGATGGCGGTCACGTGCAGTCAGCGCGCCGCGCCACGCTTGAACACCTGCTCGTACGAACAGCACCATCGCCAGTGCCATCGCCGCGCCGCCCAACACGCCAAACTCCGACAGCACTTGCAGCGGGTAGTTATGCGCGTGCGTCTGGGCAGTGCGCGGTGGAACTGAGGCGCGGTCCAACAGCATGCCCGGCGTCGAATAAGCGCCCGATCCGAAGACCGGGTTCTCGGTGAAGTTTTGCCAAGCGGCTTCCCAAAGGTACGTGCGCAGGTCGGTGTCGCGGCCCGGATCGTCGAGGCTGTCCACAACGATCAGGACGCCGGCCATGCCCGCAATCACGATCGCAATAAGCACGGTGACGACGAGTCCCTTCTGCCACGCTTTCGCGCGCTTCCACGCATCGAACAGCTTGGCCGGCGATGTCCAACCCTTGTCGACCAGCCACAGCAGAATCAGCATGCCGACGACCGCCGCCGCCGCGATCCAACCTCCGCGCGAGTAGGTCAGGACCATGGTGCCCAGTGCGATGACCGTGAATGCGGCCATGATCACGCGAACCGGGCCACGCGCCGACCACGCCCGTCCCGCCGCCAAGCCGATTGTCGGCACGAGGATGGCAGATAGCAGGTTTGGGTTGCCGGTCAGGCCGTCGATGCGCGGGAGTCCAAAGAATCCGGTCGACAGCAGGGTCGGCTGGGAGATTTCCAGCATCGCTGTGAACGTGAACGTAATGCCGGTGATGAGGACCATGTCGGAAACCTGACCACGCGTCAACGCGCCGTTGAACAGCGCATCGTGCAGCACATACCAGCCGACCGTGAGCATCATCAGGTACGGCACGACGATCAGCGCGCGGCGGGCTTCGTCGGCGTTGACAATCGTCACCACCGCGATCACCGCGACCCAAACGATCACCGCTGAATCGACCGCGGTCGCGTGCCACGTCCACTGGCCCCTGAACCGAGCCAGCGCCCACGCCCCGAATGCCATCCCCAACAGCACGACGTTGAGCAGTTGCAGCGCCGGATAGAGAATGACGTTGAGCGTGCCGCCCAACAGCATCATGTAGGGGACGACGACCATCAACAGGATGCGGGGCAGAGACGAGCGAAGGACTGTCGACATGCGATTCTCCTCGGTGGCCTTTTGCATTGTAGCGCAACAGGACGGTTATCAGTGTTCAGTTGTCAGAGGGCAGTTATCAGGAGAAAGTGGTCAGCAATCAGTTGTCAGAATTCAGTGGTAAGTTATCAGGAGTCAGTCGACAGAGCTTAGGGGACGGTCAGCAGGAATCCGTTCTCAGTGAGTTCATATATGCAGTCCTCTTCGATCTAGCACGCCTATGGACGTCTGAATCCTGACTACTGCCTTCTGATCACTGACTCCTGACAACTGGCAACTGCTCTCTGACAACTCAAAGGCGTTATACTAGCGTCGCTGCCGGCGTCCCGAGCCGGCGCGCGTCATGACCGAATAGAACGAGCGGCAATGGCCTCGGCAACTCAAATCATCCTACGGCGGCGGGCGCGCAAAGCCCGACGCGCCGCACAATCGACACGCACGCGCATTTGGGCCAGCATCTGGTTGACGGTTGCGCTGGTCGTCGTGGTCGTGCCGCTGGCGATCGTCATCGGCGGCGCCGCCTACGTGTACTTCAACGCCATCGACGGCCTGCCGTCGCCGGTCGAGACGACGTTTCTCGAAAGCGACGGCATCACCCGCCTGACCGACAGCACCGGGCGCACCACATTGTTCACCGTCAGCGACCCGCTGGGCAGCGCGCGAGAGTGGACCCGCCTCGATTCGCTGCCGCCGTTTGTGTTGGACGCGACGCTGATCGTCGAAGACCCGGCCTTTCTCGAAACGCCGCAGTTCAGCCTCGCCGGAACCGTGGGTCTGCTGTGGCGCAACATCATGGACGGCCCGATCGAGCTTTCGACATCGCTCACGTCGCGCCTTGTCCGCAACGTCATCGCGCCGCTGCCCGAACAGCCCAGCGCCGCCGACGTCAGCCGCGAGATCGCGCTGGTCGCCGAGATCAACCGGCGTTACACCCCGCGCGAGGTGCTGGAGTGGCACCTGAACACCAACTATTACGGCAACGAAGCCTACGGTATCGAAGCCGCATCGCAGGTGTACCTCGGCAAGCCGGCGTCTACGCTGTCGCTTGACGAGGCGGCACTGCTGGCAAGCGTTGCCACGGCGCCGCAGTTCAACCCGTTCGACGACGAACAGGCCGCGCGCGGCCGACAGGCCGACACGCTGCGCCGTATGCTCACGTCCGGCCTCATTACGCAGGCAGAGTTCGACGCGGCCAGCCGGTTAGTCACGCCGCTGCGCCCCGGCGCCAGCCAAGCCCCCGACTACGCGCCGGAGTACAGCCTTTACGCACGCCGCCAAACCGAGCAGATCCTCAACGCGCTGGGGCTGGATGGCGGGCGTATGGTGTCGCGCGGCGGGCTGAGCGTCACGACGGCGCTTGACCTCGACCTTCAGCGGCAAGCGGACTGCGCGTTGAACAACCACCTTGCCTTGCTGCGCGGCGAAACGCCGATCTGGCGCGCGGCGGACGGATCGCCGTGCGAAGTCGAATCGGCGCTGGCGCGTATCGCTCTGCTCGAAGGAGACGTGCCGGATACCGGCGCAATCGCGATTATCGACGTCGAGACCGGGCGGCTGTTGGCGATGAGCGGGCAGGCCGCGCGCGCCAACGCCCAGCCCGGCCAGACGCTTGCCCCGTTCGTGGTGTTCGAAGGCTTCCGCGAACGCCAGCAGAACACGCAGTACACGCCGGCCACCATGCTGCTCGACATCCCGCGCCGATTCCCCGGCGCCAGCGAAGGGTTGATTTATCAACCGGCCAACGCCGACGGCACGTTCTCCGGGCCGATCAGCCTGCGCGACGCGGCCGCCACCAACCGCCTGCCGCCGCTGGTTCAGATTGCGGACAACCACGGCATGTCCGCCATCCTGCGCACGGCGCGCCGGCTGGGCATCAACACGCTCGGCGACGACCTCTACGACTTGACTCTTCTGGAACGCGGCGGGCAGGTCGCGCCGTTGGACGTGGCCTACGCGTACAGTGTATTGAGCGCGCTCGGCGATATGTACGGCGTGCCGGTCACGCCGCGCTCGACCGGCGCGCGCAACCGCGACCCGGTCGCCGTTACGCGGATCGTGGACGCCGAAGGCCGCGTGCTGTGGGACTATGAGGCCGATGCGTGGCGGGTCAACATCTTCAGCGATGCGCCGGAACTGGGTTATCTCGTCACCAGCGTGTTCAGCGACCCGATCGCCAAAGCGCAAAAGTACGGCACGCAGAGCCTGCTCGCGCCGGCACGCCCGACCGCGCTTGTAAACACCATCACTAGCGACTTGCGCGACGACTGGACAGTCGGTGCGACGCCGCAGTACAGCATCGCCGTGCATTTGGCCCGCAGCGACGGCTCGCCAATGGGCTTCGAGGCGGACTCCACCGACGGATCGGTGGCGCTCTACCGGGCGATCAGCGACCTTGTGCACGCCGGTCGGCCTGCCGCCGACTGGGAACGTCCGGCCAATATCGTACAACTGGCGGTGTGTCAGCGCAGCGGCCTGCTGCCCAATGGCACCTGCCCGACCCGCTCCGAAATCTTCATCGCCGGCATTCAGCCGTTCACGCAGGACACGTTCTGGCAGGCGATCGAACTCAACAGCCAGACCTTGCAGCGCGCCACGGCCAATACGCCGGCAGGCCGCCGCATCACCGAGACGTATTTCATCCCGCCCGACGAGGCGCTCGACTGGTGGCGCGCCAACCGCCAGCCCCTGCCCCCTGACGATTACGACACGCTCAGCCGCGCGGCCGATTCGCCGTTCACCGCGACGACCATCTCGCGCCCGGAGGCGCTGGCGTGGCTGCGCGGACTGGTCGACGTGCGCGGCGCGGTGCCGGCCGACCTGCGCTCGTATCAGCTCGCGTTCGGCGAAGGCATCAACCCGGTGGAATGGGTGAGCATCGGCGGCCTGCAGACTGAACCGCCGCCAGAAGGCACGCTGGCACGTTGGGACACAACCGGCCTCGACGGGGTCTATACGCTTGAACTCACCGCCGTGCGCACCGACGGCACCCGCGAACGCAGCGTCGTGCAGGTACGCGTCGACAACATCCCGCCGACGGTCGTGCTGAACGCCGGCGAACCGGGCAAGGTGTACCGGTTCCCGAGCGAAGAGGCGATCCCGATCAGCGTGATCGTGGCCGACAATCTGGCGCTCGACCGCGTGGAAATCTATAACGAGGGCCGCCTTGTGGCGACCTTGCGCGAAGGGCCGTTCGCGTACAATCACCCGATTACGGCGGTCGGAACCGAGACGTTCGAAGCGGTCGCGTTCGATGCCGCCGGGAACTCGAACGCCAGCACCGTGCTCACTGTGGAGGTCGCGCGCTGATGGCCCGCCGACGCCGCCACTATCAACGCTCACCGCACGTATTCGCCTCTCGCTCGGCGATCACGCGCTTCTGCCATCGCTGGGGAATCACCAAGCTGCAAATGTTCGGGTCGGCCCTGCGTGACGACTTCCGCGAGGACAGCGACATCGACATGGTCGCTACGTTTGAGCCGGACACGCAGCATACCTTGCTCGATCTGGTGCACATGGAGCGCGAGCTGAGCAACCTGTACGGCCGCCGCCCGGTCGATCTGGGCGACTACGACGCGGTGCAAAACGACCATAATGACGTGCGCCGCGAGTCGATCCTCAAAACACTCGAGACGATCTATGAAGAACGACGTGGTGAATTTGATTGACATGAAGTTCGCGTGCGAACGCATTCGGACGTTTGTCGACGGCGTGGACATCGACGAATTCGCGCTGGACGAGCAGACGAGCCACGCGGTTTCGTTCGAGCTGTTGGCGCTGGGCGAGGCGTCCAAGCACGTCTACAGCAGCACGCGCCGCGATCTGGACGACATCCCGTGGCAGGACCTGCGCCTCATGCGTAACATGCTGGCGCACGAGCATTACACGATCAACCCGCGCACGCTGTATCGCACCGCCACCAACGACGTCCCCGAAATTGAGAAGGTGCTTGACGGCTATCTCAGCCGCTATCGCTTCGACAAGGCTTAGCGCGTGCGCTGCACATACGGACACGCCCCATGCACATCGGCGTAGACATCGGCGGGACGTTCACCGACATCGTCGTCCTCGAAGACGGCGCACTGCGGATTCACAAGCTGAGCAGCACGCCTGACGATCCTTCGCGCGGCATGCTGCACGGCATCGCCGACGTCACCGGCGGCGACCTGAGCGGTGTTGAAAGCGTCGCCCACGGATCGACCGTCGCCACCAACGCCATCCTCGAACGCAAGGGCGCCAGGGTCGCATTCCTTGTGACGGCTGGCTTCCGTGACCTGCTTGAAATCGGGCGGCAGGAACGGCCCGACCTGTACGCGCTGCATCCGGTCATCCCGCCGCCGCTCGTTCCGCGCGCGCGGGCGTTCGAGGTCGTCGAACGGCTTGACTACACCGGGGCCGTGCTGACGCCGCTCGACGTCGATGCGCTGGACCGCGTGATCGCGCAGCTCGCGGCGCTCAAGGTCGAGGCTGTTGCCGTCTGCCTGCTGCACAGCTTCGTCAACCCGGCGCACGAGCAGGCCGTCGGCGAGCGCCTGCGCGCCGCGTTCGGCGAGTCGTTCCCGGTCGCCCTCTCGTGCGAGGTGCTGCCGGAATTCCGCGAGTACGAACGAGCCAGCACGACGGTGATGGAGGCGTATGTCCGCCCTGTGATGTCGCGCTACGTCAAGGCGCTGGCGAACGCCATCCCCGCCCCGCTGCGCGTGATGCGCTCCGACGGCGGCGTGATGCGCGCGGCGCGCGTCTCGACCGAAGCCGTGCAGACCGCGCTCAGCGGCCCGGCTGCCGGCGTGATCGGGGCGCTGCATCTGGCGAAACTGCGCCACATCGCCAACATCATCACGCTTGACATGGGCGGCACGTCGACCGACGTGGCGCTGGTTCCGGGCGACGTGCAGCTTCGGCGTGACGCCCAGATCGACGGCCTGCCGCTGCAAATCCCGATGCTCGACATCGAGACAGTCGGCGCGGGCGGCGGTTCGATCGCGCGACTGGACGCGGGCGGCGCGCTGCGCGTCGGGCCGGAATCGGCAGGGGCACAGCCCGGGCCGGTGTGCTATGGGCGTGGGGGCACGCTGCCGACCGTCACCGACGCCAACGTCGTGCTGGGCCGCATCGATCCGGCGCGCTTCCTCGGCGGGCAGATGCGTATCGACGCGGACGCCGCGCGACAGGTGCTGACCGACCTCGGCGCGCAGTTCGGGCGAACGGCGGAAGAGGCCGCGCAGGGCGTGATCGAGGTCGCTAACGCCAACATCGAGCGCGCGGTACGGCGGGTGAGCGTGGCGCGCGGGCATGATCCACGCCGGTTCGCGCTTATGGCGTTCGGCGGGGCCGGCGGCCTGCACGCCTGCGAGATCGCCGAACGTCTGGGCATTCGCCGCGTGATTATCCCGCCCAGCCCCGGCGTGCTGTGCGCGCTGGGACTGCTGCTGGCCCGCATCGAGGTCACCCGTGCGCGCTCGGTCATGCAGCCGATCGAACCCGGCGCAGTCCTATCCCGACCTGCAAGCCGAAGCCGATACGTTGACGTCCGACTGCGTGGCCGAACTGACGCTCGAGCGCATCGCGCCGCAGCGCCAGACGCTGACCGTCACCGCCGAAATGCACTACATCGGACAGGCGTATGAGCTGAGCGTGCCGTTTACGTCCGACGGGGCGGCGCTGGCGGAGCGCTTTCACGAGGCGCATCGGGCGGCCTACGGGCACGCCTTCCCGAACCGCGCGTGCCAGATCGTGACCCTGCGGGCGCGCGGTATCGGGGCGATCGACGCACCGAAATTCGCGTGGGAAGAGCCGGTCCCGCGCGACCTCGAAGGCGGCGTGTACGAGCGTGCCGACCTCACACCCGGCATACGCTTCGACGGCCCGGCGCTGGTCGCGCAGCTTGACGCCACGACGTACGTCCCTGCCGGTTGGCGGGCGTATGTGGACGGATACGGCCTGCTGTTCCTCGAACGGTGAATTTGGGCGGTTACGCTCACTGCCCCGCGGGAGTCGGTGTGCTCGGCGGTGGCACGGACAGCCCCGACACCGGCACAGACTCCAACTCTGCGTCCATCGTGACGTACAAAATCTCCGACCCGTCCGCCGACCATACGATCTGGTTGGTCGACGCATCCGGCGGCAGCGTCGTCTCTGCGTATTGCTGGCCGGTGTTCGGGTCCCAGAACCGCAGCTTGAAGTCTTCGCTCAGGCTGGCGACGACCGCATCGTCATGCCGCCACGCAATCGCCTGCACGTCCACTTCACCGTATCCCTCGAAGACGGTTGAGTTCGGTTCCGCCCAGAAGTCGTCCTCGACGCCTGCGCTGCTTTCAATGTCCCAGATGTAGACTCGATTGGCGTACCGTTCCGCAACCGCGTAGCGCGTGCGCGAATTGGAGAGCGCAGTACTGGTCGTAGTCGGACCATACACGCTCACTGGATCTGGCTGGAACAGGCGTGCAACGTGTTCGTCCTCGAGTGAGTACACAACCGTTATGCCACTTTTCGAAGAAGAGAAAATGATACGTGAAGTGTCAGGCCAGGAAAGATCGCTTAGGGACCCCCGTAGTCGACTTCCTGAAGTGGCGTTAAGTAAGCTCCATTCAGAATATGGGTAAGATACTGCCCTGATACACTCCACACAAAGATTAGGCTGCCGATTGAAGCTGCGACACGGTCTCCCTCGGGGCTCCAAGCTACTCTACCAATGCTATATATTTGGCTTTCACCCATTGCTTGTTCAGCTACACTATCTAAGAGGCCATTTGAAAAGGTCAGGGTGAGGCGGCATTCAGACATAGGTGCTGCTGGACAAGAAGTACTGTAATCCTTGCTGAGACGGCGGCTGTTGCCGAGCCAGCTGAACGTTGTTCCACCCCCAGGCCGCGCAAGTCGAAGCCCGTGTCCGGACGCAGCACGATGTCGACCGTCACGCCCCCCCCCCCCTCTCCCCCGGGGACCCACCCCCCCCGATATCCTCCGTCTGCCCACAGCCAGTCAGCCGTGGAAAGCGAGCGATGTTCTGCATCAACAGGTGCTTGCCGCATCGCGGTCCCGCACATCCGCCTCCAAGACCATCGCCTCTCAGCGCCGCCCCTCGTGTCCACCAGAAGATGCCGCTTGCGACCACCCCCCCCCGCGCCTGCCGCCGGGGCGTTCGCCGGATCGCCGGATTCAGCAATGGACTGGTGCCCCCCGCACGCCCCCCCCCCCCCCCCCCCCACGCCCCCAAAAAACCGCCCCCCCCCCCCCCTTGGCTGTCAGGTGCCCAGGCGGCAACTCCAACGTAGCCAATCTCCTCGGCTTGAGCAAGAACCCAACCGGTTGCGGCTTCGACAATTCGTAACGTTGAGAATCCAGAGGCCGTCTGTTCAACGACGATGATCTTCGAACCATCGGGGCTAGCAACGAGTAAAGGCTCACGTAGGAACTGGGACTCGGGACCCCCCGACCAGGAGCAGAATTTTCCTCTCGAACAGTGACATCCCTACGGTGTTCTTGCTCATCATTGGAATCCTATCCTGCAATGTCGCAGAACCAATGGCTGTCAGGTGCGTAGTTGTCATTTACCTGATACGTAAGTGTCGTCCAGAACCAGCGCCGTCCATCCTTGTATGCGTGCTTGTCGATCACGTGTGAAAAGCCCACCATGCAATCGGACGGCGAGTAGCTCTGTGGCCCATACCCCGGGCAGCAGGCCCTGCCGCCTGCACCTCGCTAACGCGCCAGCACGCCGCTGACGGCGTGCTGGCGCAGCTACGGGAGTGCAGAGGGCGAAAGCCCTTTGCAGAGTTCCTTACTGAGCCGCGTCCCAGCAGGCCCGCAGGTGCTTGACGGTGGCCGGCAGGACCTCGTTGAGCTTGCCGGTCACGCCGCATTCGAGCGCGAACCAACCGTCGTAGTTGGCAGACCGCAGCGCCTTGAAGCACGCCGTGAAGTCGGTGTGGCCCTGCCCCGGCAGTTGACGGTTGCTATCGGCCAGATGCACGTGCCCGATCAGCGCGGCGTTGTCGGCCAGCGCGGCGGGCAGGTCTTTCTCCTCGAGCACCATGTGGAACAGGTCGGCCATGATCTTCACGCGCGGGCTGCCGACCGCTTTACAGATGGCCGCCGCGTGCGCCAGCGTCTTGAGGTACGGAGTCTCGTACCGGTTCAGCGGTTCGAGCAGAATCAACGATTTGGCGTCTGGCGTTTGACGAATCGCTTCCTTGAGCGCGTGGACGAGAAGCTGTTCGGAAAGCTGCTGCGCGTCGCCGATGGGCGACAGGTCAGGCACGGGGAACTGCTTGCGCAGCGGCAGCGCGATCACGCCGGCCGCGCCAAGCGTGTCGGCATAGTGCAGCGCGTTCACCAACCCGTCGAGACGGCTCGCCCGCTCGGCGGGGTCGGCGTGGACAAGGTCGTCCTTCGCCATGCTGCACAGGCTGGAGACCGGCAGGTGCGAGACGCGAATCGCCGCGCTGACCGCATGGGTGTGATCGCTGAACGTGCCGAACTCGACAAACGGCAGGCCCCATGCGGTGAGTTCGACGCCGTCGAACCCGAACTCTGCGGCGTGCTGGAACTGTTCGGTCAATGACGAGCCGGGAAGCAAGTGGTGCTGAATGGCAATCTTCATCGGTGATCTAACCTCTTTAGCCGTAAGTAAGACATGCATCCATTATACCCGTCGGCCGTATGACGTCAGCCGACACAGGACACAAACAGCGGGTGAGGTTAGTCAGGTTTGGCGAGCGCCTCGACGATCGATGCCGCCCATCGTTCGACGTTTTCGATAAAGTCGCCGATGCCGCCGGCCACCACGTCCCCGGCGGACATCGTCCACGGCGGGCGAGTCGCATACGCGCCGACATTGCCGGGCCGCGCCGTAATCGGGTAATTGCGGTTGCCCGATGCCACATCGTCGCGCATCGTGCGCCGCACGTCTGACGGTGCCTCGCCGTCGATCACGAACCGCCGCAGCAGATCGTGCATCGCCGCCAACCCCTCGCGTGAGAGTAAGCTCGGATGCTGTGCGTGATAGCTGGCGACCAGCAGGTGATGGGCTTGCCCTAAGCCGTACATCTGCTCCCACGCCAGCATCTGATGGAAGTGATCGGCGCAGGCCACGCCCTCGGCAAGGATCGTGCCGCACTCTGCGCAGCGGGTTGTCTCGGTCATGTCGGGATGCTCCGATTGAGGTAGGGCGTCATTCCAATACCGTAACATCGAGCCGTAGGGCGGGCGTCACTTGCAGGGCACGCTAAGGCGCTGTGCTATAATTTCGCACACACGGCCGCCATCTGCACGCGTTTATGACCGACCTCGGTATCGTCATCGTCAATTACAACACCGTCGACCAACTGCGGCGGGCGCTGCACACTCTGTTCGAAAACACCGGCGACTTGTCGATCCGCGTCGTCGTGGTCGACAACGCCTCGCCGGACGACAGTGTCGGCATGGTCCAGCGCGAATTCCCGCAGGCGCACGTCATCGCCAGCGACACCAACGGCGGGTTCAGCATCGCCAACAACCACGGTTTGCGCTGGTTGGGCTTCCGCGAGGATGGCGTATCGGCCGACGCGCCGCGTTACGTGCTGCTGCTCAATCCGGACACCGAAACGCCACCCGGCACGCTGCCGGCGATGGTGCAGTTCATGGACGCCAACCCGGATGTCGGAATCAGCGGGCCGCGCCTGCTGCAAGCCGACGGGTCGCTCGATCTGGCGTGCCGGCGCAGCTTTCCGACACCGTGGGTCGCCTTTACCCACTTCAGCGGCCTCGCCAAGCGCTTTCCCGACAGCCCGCGGTTCGCGCGCTATAACCTCACGTTCAAAGACCCGCTCGGGACGTATGACGTCGACTCGGTCGTCGGCGCGTTCACGCTCGTCCGGCGCGAGTGCCTGACACAGATCGGCCTGATGGACGAGACATTCTTCATGTACGGCGAAGACCTCGACTGGTGCTTCCGCGCCAAGCAGGCTGGCTGGCGCGTGATGTACGTTGGCGCGCATCATCTGCTGCACCTCAAGGGTACCGTGGGCCGGCGCAGCGCGAAGGCCAAATTCGAGTTCTACCGTGCGATGCTGATCTTCTACCGCAAACACTTCCGGCGGCAGACCGCGCTGCCGGTGCATCTGCTCGTGTTGGCGGCGGTGGCTGCCAAAGGCGGGTCACCGCTCTTGCGCGAAGTTCGCACACCGTCGCCGCTGGTCCCGACGCCGCACCCCCTGCCAGCCATTTCACCCGAACCGGAACCGGAGGCGCTGCGATGAGCGCGCCCGCCCCGATCTTCAAGCCGCCTTCGCTCCCGCGCTGGCCCAACGGTGGTACGCCGCGCGTCGTCAACACGCAGCAGTCGGCGCGCATCAAACGAGTCCTGTCGGCGCTGCTGGTCGTTCTGGACGGCGCAGCGCTGTCGATCGGCTTCCTGCTCGGCTATGAAACGCGCCGGCTCACACTCGATACGAACCCCGACCTGTTCCCGACGTTCGACCGCTACCTGCCGATACTCGCGCTCAACTTGATCGTGATCCTGCTGATGTTCTACAGCGTGCGGCTGTATCATCAACGGCGAACGTTCAGCCGCTTCGACATGGCGCGCAACGTGGTCGGCGTCGTCACGCTCGGCACGGTTCTGGTCAGCGGCATCCAAGACCTGTTCTTGCGAAACACGCTGCTGGAAGTCGATTATCCGCGCACGATGTTCCTCTACGTGTGGCTGTACAGTCTGGTCCTCGTTGTGGTCGGGCGCGAACTCCACCGGCAGGTCATCAACCGGCTGCGCCGCGCGAAGATCACCGCCGACAACCTGCTCGTCGTGGGAAGCAGCAAGACGGCTGGCGACCTGATGCACAGTATCCACCACCGGCCCGAGCTGGGGTATAACCTGGTCGGCGCGGTCGACCGCGAAGCCGACCCGCGCGAAAAGACGCCCGGCGTCCCGTTCCTCGGTACCTACGACGACCTTCCCACGATCATCGACAAGTACCAGATTGAGCAGGTCATCATCGCGCTGCCGGATGGACGGCGGCAGGAAGTGCCCGATCTCGTCGTCCGGTGCCAGCGCGGGCGCGTCGACATCAAGGTACTGCCGGACATCTTCGCGTACATGGCCGGCGATCTGAACGTCGACGACCTCGGCGGTACGCCGCTGCTGACCGTGCGCGACATCGCCATGCGTGGTTGGAAGTTGAGCGCAAAGCGTGCGATGGACATCGTTGGGGCGGTTGCGGGCTTGATCCTGCTGTCGCCGTTCTTGCTGCTGACCGCGTTTCTGATCAAACGCGACTCGAAGGGCGACGTGTTCTACACACAACCCCGCATGGGTCTCGATGGCCGCCCATTCCCGATGATCAAGTTCCGCTCGATGCGCATCGACGCCGAGGCCAGCGGCCCGGGCTGGACTGTAGAGAACGACCCGCGCGTGACCAACATCGGCCGTTTCATGCGGCGCACCAACTGGGACGAAATGCCGCAGCTCATCAACATTCTGCTCGGCCACATGAGCATCGTCGGCCCGCGCCCCGAACGCCCCGAGTGGGTCATGAAGTTCCGCGAGCAAATCCCGCGTTATATGGAACGTCACCGCGAGAAGGCCGGCCTCACCGGATGGGCGCAGGTCAACGGCTTGCGCGGCGACACGTCGATCAGCGACCGCACCGCTTACGACCTGTGGTACGTCGAGAACTGGTCGCTGTGGCTGGACACCAAGATCATCATCCGCACGGCATGGCAGACCATTACCCGCAGCAGCCCCAACGCGTACTGAGGGAAGTGCACAGTTTCCAGACGTCAGTCGTCAGGAAAAGTCGCGGCACGTCCGTGCCAAATGATTGAACCGTAGAGGGCACTGAGCACACAGAAAGCCATGTAGGGGCGACCCGCTGGGTTGCCCGCAGCCTGTCCTCTCACCGCCACCCCGTCGGCCTCAACGACCGTCACTGAGGCTAAATCGGCCGCCTACTGAATCGACAGGATGTACGTGATGATGTCGTTGAGCTGTTCGTCGGTGAAGATCTCGCCGAAATTGGTCGGCATCAGATCGCCCCGGTACGGCTCCAAAATGAACGCGTTGGTATCGACAATCGCGTGTCGCAGCAGCTCGCGGATGTCCGCGTCGGGCTCACGCGCCTGAATCCGCTCGACCATGCCGACTGCCGACGGGCCGTTGGGGTTCTCGCTGCCGTCAACGGTATGACAGCTCAGGCACGCGCCCTGCCCGCGAAACAGGATTTCGCCACGCTGTTCGGGCGGGATCGGCACGTCGGTCGGCGGGATGGGCGTGGGCGTGCGCGGCCCGGGCGTGAAGCGCGGTGTCCGTGTCGGCGCGGCGGTCTCCGTCTGGTGAATTTCTGCGAGGGAGGGCCGGCAGCCTACGAGCGATGCTGTCACGGCCAACCCGATGGCGAAGATGACGAGCTTACGCCTCATCCGCAGCAACCGCCGGCTGATACAGGAACAGTGACAGGGTGATCACGGCGAAGGCGACAAACGCCAGCAGCGGAATCTCGATGAAGCCGAGCCAGTTCAGCCAACCGATGGTGCAGCTCGTCGACTCGACCGCCGAGCACGCGGTCGCCGGAATCAGACCGTACTGCATGGCCGAGTGGAACAGCGAAATGCCCATCCCAATGATGCTCAGCGGCAGCGCGTACCACTTCACTTTGGGGTCGCGGCGCAAAATGCCAACGCCGAGGATCGCCACCAGCGGGTACATGGCGATGCGCTGATACCAGCACAAGCTGCACGGCACATAGCGGGCGATCTCGCTGAAATACAAGCTGCCGGCCATCGCGACCGCGGCCTGCACCCACGCAAGATGCAAAAAGGTGAAGCGGGCGAATACGGCACGGAGGCCGGTAGGGGCTGTCGGGGCGGTGATGTCGCTCATGGGGTTTCGTCCTGCACTCTACCAAAAATGGGCGTTGACGCGCCTATGATACGTGGACGCATGGGCCTTGCCAAGTGATACGCGTCACAATCGGATGCGACACGTGGCACATGATGCTGGAATCCGCAGCAGGTTGTAAACCCACCTCATTTGGCGACAATATGTAGTAGGTGCGGAGGATGACTCTATGACCGCCGCCGATATGCGCACGCCGATTGAGCCGCTTCACCCACGCGAGCTAGAGATCCTGTCGCTGCTGGAACAGGACCTCTCCGACCGCGAGATTGCGGCGCGTCTTCACCTGAGTCCCACCACCGTCAAGTGGTACAACCGGCAGATCTTCCAAAAGCTCGGCGTCGAAAGTCGCAAACAGGCGGCCGAGCGCGCCAGTGCGCTCGGCTTGCTCGAGGCGCCGCCCGATCACGACGCTTCGCCCCACAACCTGCCGACCGCGTTAACTCCATTCATTGGTCGCGTCGACGAACTGGACTGGCTTGGCCGATGGACCACCGATCCATCCAACCGCTTACTCACTGTCACCGCACCCGGTGGCATGGGCAAGTCGCGCCTTGCCATTGCGGCGGCACAACGGGCACTGACCCGTTTCCCTGACGGCGTGTTCTTCGTCCCAATGGCCCCCATCACGAAACCGGATGATGTCGTCGGCGCAGTCGCAGCGCAAGTTGGCGTACCACGAATTGCGAGCGAGCGATCCGTATTGCAGCAAATCTGCGATTATCTCTCCAACAAGCGCCTCCTGCTCGTGCTAGACAACTTCGAGCATCTGCTCGATGCGGCAGACCTCGTGACGGCGATGCTTCAAGCCGGGCCCGCCCTCAAGGTGCTGGTCACGTCGCGCGAACGCCTCAACCTCAGCGTCGAGACTGTCTATCCCATCAGCGGCCTGCAATACCCTACGACCGGCACCGAGAGCGACCTCGGCGAATACGGCGCGGTGCAGTTGTTCGTGCAGTCGGCCCAGCGCGCAGACCCGCACTTTGCAGGCCACGATGAAGACATCGCGTACATCTGCCGTCTGGTACAGGGCATGCCGCTGGCGATCGAGCTAGCCGCCGCGTGGGTCAGCGTGATGACGCCGGCCGAAATTGCGGCGGAAATCGAACGCAGCGCCGATGTCCTCTATACCGACGCCCGCGACATACCGTAGCGCATGCGCAGTATTCGTGCCGTATTCGAGTCGACGTGGGCGCGGCTGACCGAACCGGAGCGCAGTGCGTTCGCCGCGATGTCGGTCTTTCGCGGCGGGTGTACACAGGAGGCCGCGCTTCAGGTGACCGGCGTAGGCCGGCCTGTTATCGCGTCGCTGGTCGGCAAGGCGCTGCTCTGGCGCGACGCGCAGACTGGCCGACTGAGTATCCATGAGTTGCTGCGCCAGTACGCGGAGGAGGCGCTGGAATCCAGCGGTCAGGCGGCGAGTGTCCGCGATGCCCATCGTATCCACTTTGCCGCATACACCGACAAATGGTCGCTGGCTCTGCGCGACGACCAACTCAACGCGCTAAACCACCTCGACCAAGAGTACGACAACATCGTGCGTGCGTTCGAAGCGGCAACCGACATCGCGACGCCCGAGGCGATTCTGCCGTTTACGGGGTTTTGTAAGTACTTCGCGATCCGAAGCCGTCTTCATGATGGTGCACGTTTACTTGACGCTGTGATCACGGCAATGGATGGGCGCGACAGCATCGCTCTCGGAAGGTTGCTTTACGGCCGCGCGGCGCTTGCCTACTATCTTTATGACTCCGACACCCATAGAGTTCACGCTACGCGGGCAATTGCAGTGCTTCGTGCTATCGACGAGACGTGCGAGCTTCCCGCGGCACTGGCCGAGTTCGGCAAGACAATGCGAGGCAATGCCGCTGGACAGCTCGAAGTGACGCTTGAAGCCGTGCGTATTGCGGAAAGTTGCGGTGACATATTTGAAGTGGCTTATTCATCCCAGATTGTCGGATTCAGATTGCGCGACCTCAATCGAATCGATGAGGCCAGAGAGTGGACAGCGCAATCACATAGGTTGGCACAGCAGTTACGGAATCCATGGCTTCAATGTCATGCCGCCTATGCGTTAAGTCATCAGGCGCTTGCCGAAGCGAATCTGGTTGCGGCACGCCGGTTCTTCGAGGAGACGGTTGGACTCGCAACCCACATCGGCTTCCGTCACTTTGTTTTCTGGTCTCTCTACCGGCTGTATGAGATGTCGCTGCGTTCCAACGATGGGGCGAGCGCAAAACGATATGCGCTGGATTTCCTTAAGAATGCGCGCTCGGTTGGAGCGCCCGATCTGGTGTGTGCGTGTCTCCTCGCGGTCGCTGATGCCTGTGGCGAACTCGGCGCGTTCGAAGAGGCTGCGGAGTACATGCGTGAAGCAGCCAATGCACGCTACGACAGCACGTTGAGTATGGTCACCCGATTGCAGTCCGGCGGCGTGCTGATTGCGCTTGCCGGTTTCGCGCGTGAGGCGACTGGAATACTGTCCGTTGTACGGAACCAGCCAGAATACGCACAGCTGACCGCGCTAGATCATAGTCGCGTCAGCGCCGGGCTTGAGACATGCCGCAACCAGCTCGGTGATGCGCGATACGAGGAAATCGCCACAGCCGCAAGCAAGAAGTCGCTCGAACAACTGCACGCCGAACTGTACGCGATTCTGAACTCACCGCCGTTCGTGCAGTAGTTGCACGATTCGGTAGATTCGACATAATGAGAAAGACAGCCGAGGGAGGTCGATGCCAACAGGTCGCACTTCCAACGTATTCGATTCGCTGAACGACCGCGAACGGGAAATCCTCGCGCTTCTCGGCGAAGACCTCTCCGACCGCGAGATTGCTGCACGCCTTCACCTCAGTCCCACCACCGTCAAGTGGTACAACCGGCAAATCTTCCAGAAGCTCGGCGTCGAGAATCGCAAACAGGCGGCCGAGCGCGCCAGTGCGCTTGGACTGTTCGAGGCGCCGCTCGATCACGACACTCCGCCCCACAACCTGCCGACCGCGTTAACTCCATTCATCGGCCGCATCGGAGATCTGGAAACGCTCAGTCACTGGATGTCCGATCCCGACAGTCGGCTGCTCACGGTCGCTGCTCCGGGCGGTATGGGCAAGTCGCGGCTTGCGCTTGCCGTCGCACAGCACGCGTTGAGGGTGTTTCGGGACGGCGTGTACTTCGTCACGCTGGCCCCCGTCTCGGCCGCCGATTCCGTACTCACGCACATCATAGCGGCTGTGCGCTGCCCTGCGATGCAGGATGGACGCACGCCGCTGCAGCAGTTGTGCGACTTCCTCTCCAATAAGCACCTCATGCTCGTGCTGGACAATTTCGAACACGTGCTCGATGCGGCCGACTCGGTGGTCGAGCTGCTGAAGGCCGCGCCCGCCCTCAAGGTGCTGGTGACATCGCGCGAACGGCTCAACCTGAGCGCCGAGACGGTCTATCCGCTCGGCGGTCTCGATTTTCCAGAGGCCGCGGGCGACCACGAACAAAGAGAATACGGCGCGATGCAGCTGTTCGTGCAGTCGGCACAGCGCGCCGACGCGCGTTTCGCTGCACCGCCCGAAGAAATCGCGCGCGTCTGCCGCCTCGTGCAGGGTATGCCGCTGGCGATCGAACTAGCCGCCGCGTGGGTCAGCGTGATGACGCCGGCCGAAATTGCGGCGGAAATCGAACGCAGCGCCGATGTCCTCTATACCGACGCCCGCGACATACCGGAGCGCATGCGCAGTATTCGTGCCGTATTCGAGTCGACGTGGGCGCGGCTGACCGAACCGGAGCGCAGTGCGTTCGCCGCGATGTCGGTCTTTCGCGGCGGGTGTACACAGGAGGCCGCGCTGGGTGACCGGCGTAGGCCGGCCTGTTATCGCGTCGCTGGTCGGCAAGGCGCTGCTCTGGCGCGACGCGCAGACTGGCCGACTGAGTATCCATGAGTTGCTGCGCCAGTACGCGGAGGAGGCGCTGGAATCCAGCGGTCAGGCGGCGAGTGTCCGCGATGCCCATCGTATCCACTTTGCCGCATACACCGACAGGTGGTCGCATGCGCTGCGGGACGACCAGCTAAACGCGCTCGACCACCTCGACCACGAGTACGACAACATGGTGCGTGCGTTCGAGGCGGCGATAAAGATCGCGACGCCGGAGGCGATCCGACCGTTTACCGAGGTGTGGAACTACTTCACCATCCGGGGATACTTGGAAGACGGCGCGAGGCTGTTGGATGCGTCCATTGAGGCCTTAGGAGGCGCGGACAGCGTCGAACTCGCTCGGGTTCTAACTGCGCGTGCCGAGATCTACGGCTACAGCTATGACCGGACCAATCAGGCGCATGCCGCACTCCGCGCGATTGAGATGTTTCGCCGCCTTGCTGCCGAGCAGTATGCGCCTCTCGCGCTTATTAACTACCTGAACTCTGCTCTGCGGGGCGATCTCGAGGCAGAGTGTGCCGTGTGCGAAGAGGCGTACGAACTCGCCGAACGTGCGGCCGACACGTGGATGATGACGATCATTGCTAACCGCTATTCGCACACCCTGTACGCACTTGGCCGCCAAGACGAAGCACGGTCGTGGATCAATCGCGCGAGGCGACTGGGTCATCCGAACGACTTGTTCACGTTGTCGCATACGTACAACCATATTGCCCACTTGGCGCAAGCAGACGGTGATGTCGAGGTTGCACGGCATTGGTTTGAGATGGCGCTCGATGCGTCGCAGCGGATAGGTATCCGAGAGCGCGTCATCTGGAGCGAATATGGGTTGTTCGTCCTTGCGCTGCAGACCGGGCATATCGACAGCGCGAAGCATTATGCTGCTGAAATGCTGAGAACTTCGCGCTACATGGGTATGCTGCCGCTTGAGCTCACGTCACTCGCTGCCTCTGCCATGGCATACACTGCGGATGGAGACCTTGCGAAGGCAGCCGACTACCTCAACCTTGCGCGCCCCTTCGACATCGATGGGCATATCGACAAGCACGTTCGGCTTCGTGCCGGCGGTGCATTTTTGCTGCGTGCGGAGCTGCCGGAACAGGCTGCACGACTGCTGACGATTGTTCGCATAGAACCTATCTTCAACCAGTTGCTCTTAGTGGAGCAGCGAATGATCGACAGTGAACTCGACCAGTGTCGGCATCTGCTCGGCGACGCGCGATACGAAGAAATCGCCGAGGCCGCTCGCCGAAAATCCCTCGACGAACTCGAGGCTGAACTGCACGCCATCCTCGACTCTCCCTCCTTCCACCCTCCTTCTACCCTCCCTGACTGACGGTGACTCCCCTCCCTCCTCGCCGGTATCGTGTGGTTATCGCACGCAGCAACCCGGGGAGGGCGAAATGCACACCCAAACGAACCACCACCGCGCAAACAACAACCTGTTCATCGTCGTCATGTTGATCCTGCTGATCATCGGCGGGCTGCTGGTTCAGTTCGGGCCGCAGTTTGCGACCAACATGACCGTGGTCGAGGACACGGCCGCCGCAGATGCCGCCGCTCAGCCCGACGATCAAGGGTCGGCCAACACGTCCGCCGAGAATTCGCTGGTCAATGGGAACGTCGCAACAACCCACGCCGGCTCCGAAGGTAACCATCTGGTGCCGGGGTTTGCACGCGAACCCTAGCCTCGTCACGGCCATCCGAAAGCCTATACATCCGTTGTTCTGAGCTACGACTCGCACCATCCCGACGCAGACCACCTGACCGCCTTGCCTTCACTCAAAGGGAGAGAGACCATGAACGCGCACCGCAAGCCCGTTTCCATTGCCGTACTTACGATCGCTTTCGCCGCCGTTCTGGCCTTCGGTGTGGGTACATACGCACAGCAGCCGCCGGCCTTCAGCGCCGGCCTGACCGACGATATGGCATCCGATTTCGTCCAATCGCTCGACGCCATATTCAATACGCCCGACCTCAGCTTGGCCGATAACCTGTTTGCCGACGATTTCGTGGCGCACATGCCACTGTCGCCCGACCTCGACCGCGAGGGCTGGAAGGACTACTTCGACTCGCTGTACGGCTCGTTCCCGGACCTGCGTCAGACCACGAATAAGTTCATGGTCGCCGGCGATCACCTCATCATGATGGTCACCTATAGCGGCCGGCATCAGGACACGTTCTTTGGCGTGGACGCCACATGTAACGCGTCGCAGATGGACGGCATCGGCGTCTTCCGCTTCGAGGGCGGCCGACCGGTCGAGGCGTGGGTGGAGATGGACCTCGCGGGGCTGATCTTCCAGACCCGCGCCAACGATCCGCGGCGGGGGATCAAGCTGACGGACGACTCGTGCTACGACCCGGAAATCGGTATGCGAGGGGGTATCGAGGCTGACAGCCAGCCCGCGTTTGCACAATATCCCTAGGGCACTGCCTCGAACAGGGCAGAACAGGGCGGCGTGGTGCGCGACACGCCGCCCTGTTTGTGTGCGCCACCGTCTGGACATCCAAATCGAACAGAATACGCGCCAGACTACTTGCGCGCTTTTGCAGTTTCAACATAATGAGATAAACAGTCGAGGGAGGTCGATGGTCACCGACTCCATGTCCTCCATGTTCGAACCGCTAACCGGTCGCGAACGACAAATCCTCGCGCTGATCGCCGAGGGCTTGAGCGACCAAGAGATTTCAGCACGCCTCCATCTCGCCGTCTCCACCGTCAAGACATACAACCGGCAAATCTACCAGAAGTTCGGCGTCAAGAACCGCAGGCAAGCGGTCGCCCGTGCGAAATCGCTCGGATGGCTTGAAAACCCCGAAAGCACGAAGATACCGCCCCACAACCTGCCAACTCAACTCACCCCGTTTGTCGGGCGTATCGGCGAACTCGAAGCCCTCAGTCGATGGTTGGTCGACGCCAACAACCGCCTCCTGACGGTGACCGCGCCGGGCGGGATGGGCAAGACGCGGCTTGTGCTCGATGCCGCGCAAAGCGCGCTTGCCCTCTTCCCTGATGGAGTCTTCTTTGTCCCGTTGGCGCAGGTCGACAAACCGGACGACGTGATCGAAGCAGTCGTTAGCTACGCCGGCGTGCCGCGCATGCAGGATGGCCGCTTACCGTTCCAACAGGCATGCGCGTTCTTCGCCAATAAGCACGTTCTGCTCGTACTCGACAATTTCGAGCACGTTCTCGACGCAGGCGGCATGTTGACCGCCCTGCTGCAGGCCGCACCGAAACTCAAGGCGCTGGTGACCTCACGCGAGCGGCTTGACTTGACCGCCGAGACTGTATTTCCCATCAACGGCCTTCACTATCCCTCGGCCAAGGCCGAGCGCGATCTCCGCGAATACGGCGCGGTGGAGTTGTTCGTGCAGTCTGCGCTTCACGCTGATCCGCGCTTCATCGTGTCCGAGCGCGAAATCGCCGCGATCTGTAGGCTGGCTCAAGGCATGCCGCTGGCGATCGAGTTGGCCGCCGCTTGGGTCAGTTCGATGTCACTCACCGAAATCATCGGCGAAATCGAACGCAGCGCCGACTTTCTGAGTACGGAGCTCCGTGATGTGCCTGATCGCCTGCGCAGCATTCGCGCGGTATTCGAAACGACGTGGGCGCATCTCTCGGAGCAGGAGCGCAGGACGTTCGCAGCCCTGTCGGTGTTCCGCGGCGGCTTCACTTCCGACGCCGCAAAACATGTCGCCGGCGCGGCGCCACGGGACATCAACGCTCTGGTTGGCAAGGCGCTGCTTTGGAAGGACCCGGAAACCGGCCGTCTGAGCATCCACGAACTCCTGCGTCAGTACGCGGCCGATGCGTTGGATCGAGCGGGGGAGACGGCCCGTGTGCGCGACGCACATCGCACCTACTTCGCCGCGTACACCGAAACATGGACGACTGCGCTCCGGACAGACGAGATCAACGCGCTGGCCCACCTCCACGCGGAATACGACAACATTGCCGTCGCTTTCGAGAACGCCATCGTGGTCGCAACGCCGGAAGCCCTTCTGCCTTTCACCGATATCTGGAACTACTACACCATTCGTGGATTGCTCTACGAAGGGGCGCGTGTTCTGGACGCGGCGATTGCGGCCATTGACGGGCCGGATAGTCTCGCCCTCGGTAAACTGCTGGGGGCACGTTCCGAGTTGGCCATGTATCTGGGACAGAATTCTCGGGAAGATGAGACGGCCACGCGCTGCCTTAACATGATCAAGCGGCTAGGCGCCCGTGACGTGCTCCCATTCGCTCATGCGATCTACGGCAACGGAGTCCTCCGCGATGACCCCGCGCGACGCTATGTCAACCATGTTGAGGGCTACAATATCGCGGACGAACTCGGCGACGATTGGGGAATGTGCGTCCATGCCTATTTGGCTGGATGGTCCCTTCTTGACATGCACCGACCGAATGATGCGCGACCGTGGTTCGATACGTCGCACGCAAAGGCGCTTCGGATCAACAGCAGGTGGGCGCTTGCCCATACGTACTTCGCGCTGGCCGGTCTCGAATTCGAGTTGGGTAATTACAGCGCTGCCCGTTCGATGTACCAAGAATCGCTTCTGGCATCCGAACGGCTCAACTATGCGATGCGCATGGTATGGGCATACATTGGGATCAGCAACTGTGCGATGATGACCGGAAACATTGAGTCGGCGAGGCACTACGCCATCGAGGGCCTACGCGTGGCGCAATATACGGGCGCACCCTATGAGAATACCGTCACGCACATGAGAGTTGCGGAGTGTTGTTGTGACCTTGGCGAAATCGCGCGGGCGATCGACTACCTTCGACAGTCTGCTGCATACCCCGTCGACAGAGATCAAACGAAGTCTGAGCGGATGGGCATCGGGGCCTCCATTTTGCTCCGTGCCGGGTTGTACCACGAGAGCTTGCTGCTCTTGTCATGCATCACCGAGTGGTCAGGGTATGACACGTTGTTCAAGATGGACACGCTCCGCATCGAAGCCAATCTCCGCGCGCTCAGTGAGAGGCTCGGTGGGGCCGCGCTCGAACGCGCAAGAGCCGAGGTCGCCGGAAAATCGATCGATGACATGCATGCCATGATGTACGCCCTGCTCGAGCGAGGCCGTGCCGGCGAGCCGCCTGCCGTTGTGGCTACTGGCTAGCCCGTCACACCCTCCGTGCTATCATCGTCCCGTGCCCACCGTGCAGGACGACCGCGCATGACCCTCGCCGAACTGACCGCCGCCATGCTCGCCTTTGTCGAGTCGAAAGGCTGGCTGACTCCCGACTCGCCTCACCCGCAAACGCCCAAGAACCTCGCTGTCTCGCTGGCGCTGGAGGCGTCCGAGGTGCTGGAGCATTTTCAGTGGACGGACGAGGCCGCCGATCCGGATGCGCTGGCGTCGGAACTCGCCGACGTGCTACTGTATCTGATGCAGCTCGCGCACGTCCACGGCATCGACCTCGCTGACGCCGTGATGCGCAAGCTGGACGTTAACGATAGTCGCGAGTGGTAGGGCAGGGCGGGTTATCGGGTGAGAAACACCTGATCATATAGCCCCATGAAACGCTGAATAACCTGCTGAATCTTTCCCTCAGGAATCTCAATAGTCTGAAGTAGCCCAACGCAAATCAGGACTCTAAGACGCATAATGAGCAGTAGCCAATCGCGTGAGCTGTGTGGCATGTTTGACGGAGCTCGACCGCCATGGGCCAAGTAGTTTCGAGTCTCGACAACTTGAGCGACAAATTTACCTGTATCTCCGAGGACTTTTTGGAGTTCGAGATCATAGGATGCAAACGCTGTTTTCAAGAGACGCTTGAGACGAGTTCGAAATGAGAACTCATTGCCGTACTCCAGCGTTGAAGTCAGACGAGATCGCAAATCGCTGGGAGTGTTCGCAGGAATCGCAGCAACAAGGCTTTCCCTGACATTGCCGTAGCTATCGGCGTCTATATAGGTGCTGTCCGAATCGAGTATGCGACATAGGATTTCGGTGGCTTGCGCAAGCCGAAAGAACCTATCTTCAGCAGGTACACGCTCCGCGAACATGTACGAACCGTAGCCGAGAATGACCGGCAGCAGCTCATCAAAGCGTTCCATCCAGAGCGACAGATGTTGCTGGATCGACGGAGTATCCACAAGCTTCAGTAAGGGCCTGTAGTTCTTTCGTTCGACGACTTTTGCAAACGACTCAACGAAGTAGACGTCGAAGATCGGCCATTCGAGTTGTTCTGGGACACGATCTAGTTTGCCGAACACTCGCGTGGTGGTCGTGGAAATATCCGTACATAACGTCAGGAAGAAACGAAGCTTGCGGCTCTCATGGATGAAATCCTCAAATGAACGTGAAGTCTCAAACTCAATATCCACGACAGGCGTGTCCATCATTTCAACTCGGCCAATCGTTCCTTCCTGTTCGAATGCTGTGCGAAAGGTCATCGAAACGCCAGCGCAGTTGACTATCAACTCGTCAACCGGGTCATAGATCGCGTGATGACGCAGCTTACCTGTGTCATCAGTCTCAGAGTGGCTGTTTACTCCGGTCTTGAAGTACCAGTCCATGAGGTGTGAGTAACTGAACGCAAGTGAACTGAACTGAAGTTCGGCTTCAGAGGCGAAGTAGGCGCCAACGAAAGCGAAGTTGGCGGTGATGGTCTTGTCGTGACCCGGAAACGATGGCACGAAGCATTGGTAGAGCGTCACTGCTCTACGATGTTTGCCAACTAGGCACTCACCATGAATAATGACGGTTTTGGTATTGTCGTCGTTGAGTATCCGACGATCTGTGGCGATCGGCAGCCATTCGTTTCCAAGTGTTTGTAGCCTTACCCCATCAAGCAGATTGAAGCTGACGGTTCCGTAGATGCGATTCTCGGGTTGACTTGGCAACCACCAGAATCCCTGATAGCTGAAGCTTTGCATCATGTCCTCCTCACCACTACGGACTCGCCGCGGCGCTGAGCTGCTCGATATAGCCGCGCGCCTCGTCGCCGAAGCGCCCGCCCGGATCGAGCGCAACGGTCGCCGCGAAATCGTTGAGTGCCAGTTCGTACTGTTGTAGGGTTGCAAAGTACGCCCCGCGCAGAAAATACGCCTCGGGATAGGCCGGCGCCAGTTCGACCGCACGGGTATAATCGTCGAGCGCGAACTGCAGTTCGCTCACCAACTGCCACGCCTGTCCGCGCAGCAAGTGGAACTTGGCGATGTAGTCGTCGGGATAGCCGCCGTTCTTGACTATCGTCAGCGCGTCTTCGGCCAATTGCAGCGCCTTTTCGTAGTCGCCGGCCAGCACCGCGGCCCGCGCATCCGCCGCCATCGTCTCCGGATCGGCCGGTGGACGGTACGAAATCGCAATCGCCGCGACTCCGACGATTACGACCGCGAGAACGGCTTTGAGTCCGTTTCCGGCTATCCCCCTACGCTGAGTTGCCATAAACGCCTTCTAACTCGCTTTTCGGGCCAATTTGTGATAAACTTGGGATATTCTGGCACAGCTTTGACCAGAACGGGAGCCCTCGGATTCACATGGCAGACGAGTACAACGACGACGTCAATTCTGGCGGCGGTGATGAGGGGGATTCGCCCCTTTCGCAGCCTTCTGGCACCATTCGCACCATCAACATCAACGAAGAAATGCGGGGGAGCTACCTCGATTACGCCATGAGCGTGATCGTCGCGCGCGCCCTGCCTGATGCCCGCGACGGCCTCAAGCCGGTGCACCGGCGCATCCTGTACGCGATGTACGACATGGGCATTCGCCCCGGCACCGCCTACAAGAAGTCCGCCCGTATCGTCGGCGAAGTGCTGGGCAAGTATCACCCGCATGGCGACTCGGCGGTGTATGACGCGATGGCGCGCATGGCGCAAGACTTCAGCCTGCGCTACCTGCTCGTTGACGGGCAGGGCAACTTCGGCAGCCTTGACGGCGACAGCCCCGCGGCCATGCGTTACACGGAAGCGCGAATGTCGCGCATCGGCGACGAGCTGATGACCGACATCAACATGGAAACGGTCGACTTCGGCGACAACTACGACGGCACGCAGCAAGAGCCGATCGTGCTGCCGGCGCGCGTCCCGAACCTGCTGGCCAATGGCGTCAGCGGTATTGCCGTCGGTATGGCGACCAACATCCCGCCGCACAACTTGCGCGAGCTGGCCGCCGCGATCACCTACATGATCGACAACTTCGACGTCATCGAGGACATCACCGTCGACGACCTGATCCAGTTCGTCAAGGGGCCGGACTTCCCGACCGGCGGCCTCGTCATCGCCAACGACGAACTGAAGGAAGCCTACGCCACCGGCAAGGGCCGCGTCGTCATGCGCGCCACGTGCGACACCGAGGAGGGGCGCGACGGTCACCTGCGCCTCGTCTACAACAGCTTCCCGTATCAGGTCAGCAAGATCGGCATCATCGAGAAGATCGTGCAGCTCGTCCGCGAGGGCCGGCTCAACGGCATCCGCGACCTGCGCGACGAATCCGACCGTGACGGCCAGCGCCTCGTGGTCGAGCTTAAGAAGGGCGCGACGCCGGAACTGGTGCGCAACCAGCTCTACAAGTTCACGCCGCTGCAGTCGACGTTCAGCATCCAGATGCTGGCACTGGCCGGCGGCGAACCGCGTACGCTCAGCCTGAAGCGCGCGCTGCAAATCTTCATCGACCACCGCTACGAGGTCATCACCCGCCGCAGCGAGTTCGAGCTGAAGAAGAAGCAGGCGCGGGCGCACATCCTCGAAGGCTTGCTTAAGGCGCTCAGCAGCATCGACGCGATCATCCGCGTGATCCGCAGCGCCGAGGACGCCGAGCAGGCACGCAGCACGCTCATGGAGCAGTTCGGCTTGAGTGAATTGCAGGCCGATGCGATCCTCGAGATGCAGCTTCGCCGCCTCGCGGCGCTCGAGCGCCAGAAGATCACCGACGAGTTCAACGAGGTCATGGCGCGTATCGCCTACCTCGAAGACCTGCTGCAAAGCCCGGCCAAGATTCGCAGCCTGATCCGCGACGACATTAACGAGATTGCTGAGACTTTCGGTGACGTACGCCGTACCGAGATCGACTACGACGACGCCGATTTCGACGAAGACCAGCTTCACCGCGAAGAAGAGGTCGTCATCACGCTGTCGGTCAACGGGTACATCAAGCGCGTGCCAGCCCGCGAGTACCGCGCGCAGCGGCGCGGCGGCAAGGGCGTCACCGGCATGTCGTTCAAATCGGAAGACGATGTGCTGATGGACGCGTTCGCGTGCAGCAGCCTCGACAGCCTGCTGTTCTTCAGCAACCTCGGCCGCGTGTACAGCAAGAAGGCGTACAAAGTGCCGGAAAGCGCGCGCGCGTCGAAGGGCACGCTGATCCACGCCATTCTGCCGCTGGAAAGCGAGGAGTGGATCACTGCCGTGGTCAACGTCGAGACATTCGACCGGCCCGACGGTGAATCGGCGTACTTCGTGATGGCGACGCGCGGCGGCAAGATCAAGCGTGTGACGCTGAACGAATTCCGCAGCGTACGCCCGTCCGGCCTTGTGGCGATCAACCTGCTCGAAGGCGACACGCTCGGGTGGGTCAAGTACACGGACGGCGATCAGGAGATCATGCTGGCGACCGAAAGTGGCAAGAGCATTCGGTTCCACGAGGGGAGCGTACGCGTCATGGGCCGCGCCGCGATCGGCGTCAACTCGATCCGCTTGGACGAGGCTGACAGCGTCGTCGGCATGGACGTCGTTAAACCGGAGCACACCCACCTGCTGGTGATCACGCGTAACGGCTACGGCAAGCGCACCAACCTCGACGAGTACCGCGCGCAGGGCCGCTACGGCATGGGCATCCGCACGCTGGCGCGCAACGAGAAGACCGGCCCGGTGGTCGCCATGCGTTGCATCACGGCCGAGGACGAGATTGTCGTGCTGACGCGGCAGGGAATCGTGCTGCGCACGTCGCAAAGCTCGATCCGCGATGCCGGACGCAATACGCAGGGCGTGCGCGTGATCCGCCTTGCCGAAGAGGACGACGTAGTAGCAATGGCGATCTTGACCGAGAGCGAGGACGAGGAAGTCGTCGCGCCGAACGGCAACGGCGCCGAGGACGGCGTCGCCATCGACGACTTGCCCGAGGCCGAAGCGCCAGACGCACCCAGCAGCAACTAGGGACCGGCTCGGGGCGCCGCCTGCAACCCTCACCCCCGGCCCCTCTCCCTCAGGGCGAGGGGAGAACGACACGTGCCGGGTTCAGAAGCCCCTCTCGTAGACTTCCAGCGTTCCGGCTAGTCATAGGAGGGGCTACAGGGTGAGTTTGATATACGCCGAAGTCGGGCCGAGACCGCGTGCTGCTATTTGCTCTGGCTACTGACAACTGACTCCTGAAGACTCCCGATTTCCCAAATCTCGCCGGCGCGATATTTGCCAAATCCCCCTGCCCTCACCTTTGGGATATCGTAACCTCCCCTACTTGCGATATTCGATCATTTGTTCTATTCTGGATTCACGCTGTTCGTTTCGAGTCGACTCGTCCGCGAGTCAGGAGGTCGTCATGCCGGCGCACGAATTCGACGCGGTGCTGCTCAAAGATCGCGACACGCCCAACGCATGGACGTATATTACGGTGCCTTTCAGCGTGTTTGACACGTATGGAGAGAGGGGGCAGCTTCGCGTCGCCGGCACCGTCGACGGTGTCCCATACGATGCCACACTGTCTCCGTATGGCGGGCATCACACGATGGTCGTGCGCCGCGCGACGCTGGATGCGATCGGCAAAGGCCCCGGCGACTCGATCCACGTCATCATCGCGCCTGACACCGCGCCGCGCGTGCTCGTCGTGCCAGACGACTTTGCCGAAGCGCTGGCCGAGCACGACATCGCCGGCCCGGCGTGGGAGAAACTCGCCTACAGCCATCGCAAGGAGTACGTCGACTGGATCGTGGACGCGAAAAAGCGCGAGACGCGCGACCGGCGCATCGTCAAGGCGCTCGACATGATCGCTGAGGGACAGGTTCGCAAGCGGTGATGTGATTGCGGAAGAAACGCGGGCGTAGCATGCTGCGCCCCTACCGAGGTAGACGACGCGAACGGAACCGGGCGATCCGGCGGATCGCCCCTACACCACCTCTGTGTTCTCCACGGCCTCGGTGGTTCGAGCCCGTTCCCGCGGACACGGCAGTGCCGTGTCCCTACGAACATGCGTCGATTGCGCGGGTCTCGTAGTCGAAGTTGACGTTTCCCCTCTCCCTGAGGGAGAGGGGCCAGGGGTGAGGGTTCACCTGGGAGCGACACGGCGTGCCGCCCCAACGATCCCGTCCGTGTTCTCCACCGCCTCGGTGGTTCGATCCCGTTCCCGCGGACACGGCAGTGCCGTGTCCCTACGAACATGCGTCGATTGCGCGGGTCTCGTAGTCGAAGTTGACGTTTCCCCTCTCCCTCAGGGAGAGGGGCCAGGGTGAGGGTTCACGGGGGCGAGCGCGTGCCGCCCCAACGATCCCGTCCGTGTTCTCCACGGCCTCGGTGGTTCGAGCCTGTTCCCTGGCGGCGGGGCCCCCCCCCCCCAGACCCATTGCGTCGCCTTTAACCCCTGACAACTGACGTCTGGCAACTCTATTGCCATTCCAAGGTGTCTTTGCGGTACGTGACGGCGTTCTTGTCCGGATCCCACCACGAGCACAGCGGCAGCACGGTCTCGGCCACGCGGTAGCACTCCTCGAGGTGCGGATAGCTGCTCAGGATGAACTTGGTCGCGCCGAGGTCGACGTACTCCTGCAAGCGCTCGGCGACGATCTCCGGCGTGCCGACGATGGCCGTGCCAAGCCCCTTGTTGACGACGCTGAAGCCGGCCCACAGGTTCGGCGAGACCTCCAGCGCGTCGCGGCCGTTGGACGAGGCCGACGAGAGCTGCATCATGCGCCCCTGCCCGACCGAGTCGAAGCGCGCCATGCGCTCGCGATGCGCGGCGATGGCCTCCGGCGTGACGTGCTTGAGGATGCTGTTGGCGGCGGTCCACGCCTCTTCCAGCGTGTCGCGCGCGATGATGTGCGAGCGGATGCCGATGCCGATCTCGCGGCCTTCGCGGGCGGCCGCCTCGCGCGCCTTGTCGATCTTCGGCTTGATCATCTCCGGCGGCTCGATCAGGCTCAGGTACACGTCGATGTGCTTGGCGGCGACCGCGATCCCGGCATCGGACGACCCGCCGAAGTACAGCGGCGGATACGGCTTCTGCACCGGCGGGAAGTTGATGCGCGCGCCCTCGACATGCTCGTACTTGCCTTCGAAGTTGAGCGTCTCGCCCTGCATTACGGCGCGGAAGATGGTCAGGAATTCGTCGGTGATGGCATAGCGCTCGTCGTGGCTCTCGAACGTGCCGTCGCCTTTCAGCTCGACCGGATCGCCGCCGGTGATGATGTTGAGCAGCAGTCGTCCGTTGCTCATGCGGTCCATCGTGGCCGCCATGCGTGCGGCCAGCGTCGGCGACAGGCTCCCGGGGCGGAAGGCGATCAGGAATTTCATGCGCTGCGTGAGGGGGATCAGCGAGGACGCGATCACCCAACTGTCCTCACAGCCAAAGCCGGTCGGGATCAGCGCGCCGTAATAGCCCAGCGAGTCGATCGCCCGCGCGACGCTCGAAAGATAGGCGTGGCTCGGCGCACGCTTGTTGATGTCCGTCCCCAGATACGGGCCGTCACCGTGCCCCGGTATGAACCACAGTACGTCGACCATCGTTTCCTCTCGTAGGCCGTATTGGCATTATATGGACAGCCAGCATTCCCGCGATTATAGCCCGAATCCAGTACAATGCGTGAAAGGGCGTGTGCGGTCGTGCACGCGCTTTCTGTGCCCACCGTAGATCATCCGCGACCCCGTGAATTTCGACCGCCGTTCCATCCAGAATACGCTCGTCGCCCGCTATCAATGGGTGATCGTAATCGCGCTGTCGCTGACTACGACGGTCTCGTTCGGCGTGCTGTTCTACAGCTTCACCGTGTTCGTCGAACCGATGGAGGCCGATCTCGGCTGGAGCAAGGCGGAGATTACCGGCGCATACACCATCACCATGCTGGTGGCGGCGCTGTCCGCCGCGGCCGTCGGCCGGATGATCGACCGGATCGGCGCCAAACGGCTGATGACCGTTGGCTCGATCGCGGCGTGTGCGCTGACGTTCGGCTGGGCGGTGGTCGACAGTGTTCCGGCCTTTTACCTGCTGTGGTTCGGCCTCGGCATCGTCTCTGGCGCGGTGTTCTATGAGCCGGCGTTCGCACTGATCTTTCGCTGGTTCCCACTGCACCGCAGCCGGGCGCTGACGGTCATTACGTTCATCGCCGGGTTCGCCAGCGTCATCTTCATCCCGCTCTCGGGGGCGCTGGTCGACGCGCTGGGTTGGCGTGCTGCCCTCTTCGCATTGGCCGTCATCATAGCGGTCGTCACCATCCCGATTCATGCGTTCGTCCTGCGCGACCGCGCGATGGAAGACCCACAGACCGACACCGCCACACCTGTTCCTGCCCGCCTCACCCCGGCCGAGGCTTACCGCCGGCCGGATTTCTGGTGGCTGGCCGCCGGATTCACACTGTCGCTGTTCGTCGTCACCGGCATGAGCGTGCACCTTGTGCCGTATCTCATCGGCGCCGGGTACACGCCGGCGGTCGCGGCCGGCTTCGGCGGCGCCATCGGCACCGTCGCGCTGCCCGGACGCATCATCTTCACGCCGCTCGGCGCGCGCATCTCGCGCCACGTGATCCTCGCTCTGCTGGTCGGCCTGCAGGGGCTGGGGCTGCTCGCACTCGTCGTCGTTGGCGGTGACGTTGGCGTCTGGCTGTTCGTGCTGATGTTCGGCATAGGCTTCGGCTCAATCGCGCCGACTCGTGCGCAGCTCATCGCGGAGACGTTCGGCTCGGCGCATTTCGGGGCGATCAGCGGGCGCATGAGCCAGATTGGCGTGCTGCGCGCGCTCGGGCCGGTCGCCGTCAGCGTTGTGCTGGGCGCAACCGGCAGCTACGCGATTCCGGTCTTCATCCTCGCCGTGATGTCGGGGCTTGGCGCGGGGTGCGTTCTACTGGCGAGCCGGTCGGCGCTCTCCTACCCTAGCCCAGCGCAACATCCAGCAGCATCATAACGGCGAAGCCGATCATCGCGCCGGTGGTGGCGATGTCGGTGTGCTTGCCGCTCTGCGACTCTGGGATCACCTCCTCGACCACCACGAAGATCATCGCTCCGGCGGCGAACGCCAGCGCATACGGCAGCAGAGGCCGGACGAGCAGAACAGCCGCTGCACCGATCACGCCGGCAACCGGCTCGACCACGGCCGACAACTGCCCGTAGAAGAAGCTCTTGCGGCGCGACATGCCCTCACGGCGCAGCGGCACGGCGACCGCCATGCCCTCCGGAAAGTTCTGCAGCCCGATACCGACCGCCAGCGCGATTGCGCCGGCCAGCGTCGCCTCGGGCAGTCCGCTGGCGACCGCGCCGAACGCCACGCCCACCGCCAACCCCTCGGGGATGTTGTGCATGGTGATGGCGATTACCATCAGGATCGACTTGTGCCAGCTCGTCTTGATGCCCTCGGCCTGATCGCGGCGCGCCCACAGATGCAGGTGCGGAACCGTCCAGTCGATCACGCGTAGAAACACGCCGCCCAGCAGGAAGCCAATCACGGCCGGGAGCCACGCCGGACCGCCGCTGGCCTCGGCCATATCGATGGCCGGCGCCAGCAGCGACCAGAAGCTCGCCGCGATCATCACGCCCGCGGTGAAGCCGAGCATGCCATCCAGCATACGCCGGCTGACTTCGCGGGCGGTGAACACCCACGCCGCGCCAAGCGCCGTCACGCCCCATGTGAACAACGTCGCCAACAGCGCTTGAACGATCGGGGACTCCAACATGGTACGCACCTGTCGGGGGGTGATTTTTAGACAAACCTAAAAACAGTGTATCACGGGCCACCGAACCCGCAATACACAGAGCGACAACTCGTGACGTCCTGCATGCTCCCAATATGACGCCCGGCGCCTGCGGCTTCATCGACCCCTTACAAGCGGCGGGATTGTCACGTTCGCCCAGCGGGACTAGAATGCGACTTAACAATCCGCCCGCGCCGGTGCCGTGCGCGCCGGAGAGCACCCCTCCGAGGGCGTCGTTTCACCCAACTGATTATCGTAGTAAGCATTGGAGCATTTGACATGACGACACCTGCCCCGACTCAACAGGGCTTGCGCAACATCAGCGTCGCCGACAGCAACACCAGTCTCGTCAACGGCGTCGAAGGCAAGCTGACCTACACCGGCTACAGCATCGAAGACCTCGCCGCCAACGCGCTGTTCGAGGAGGTGGTGTATTTGCTGTGGAACGGCCGCCTGCCCAACGCCGCCGAGCTGGAAGCCTTGCGCGCCGAGATCGCGACCCATGCCGCCCTGCCCGCGCCGGTCGTCGCGTTTATGGAGGGCTTGCCGCAGGACAGCAACGGCATGGCCGTCCTGCGCACGGTCGTCTCGCTGCTGTCGATCTACGACCCCGAGGGCGAAGACCAAACGCTGGACGCCGTGAAGCGCAAGGCGGTCCGCCTCGTCGGGCAGATCGCGACGGCGTGCGCCGCGTGGATCCGGCTGAGCAAGGGTAACGCAATCATTGCCCCGCGCGCCGACCTGAACATCGCTGAGAACTTCGTTTACATGATCAGCGGCGGCACCGACCGAACCGCCGTCGACGCGATCAACGTGTATCTGGTGCTGTTGGCCGAGCACGGCATGAACGCGTCGACCTTCACCAGCCGCGTCGTGACTGCCACCGGATCCGACTTGCACAGCGCCATCGTCGCGGCGATCGGCGCGCTCAAGGGGCCGTCGCACGGCGGCGCCAACAGCGAGGCGATGCGCCAGTTCATCGAGATCGGCGACCCGGCCAACGTCGAGGCGTGGTTCAACGCCAACATCAAGTCGGGCAACCGCAAGATCATGGGCATCGGCCACGCCATCTACAAGGCGCTCGATCCCCGCTCGCAGGTGCTGAAGGACAAGGCCCGCGCGCTGGCCCAAAGCAGCGGCAACGGAAAATGGTTCGAAATCGCCGAGAAGCTCGACGCACTCGCCCGCAGCGACCAGTACTTCATCGACCGCAACCTGTACGCCAACGTCGACTACTACAGCGCGATCGTGCTGTACACGCTCGACATCGACATCGACAGTTTCACGCCGCTGTTCGCCATGTCGCGCATTGCCGGGTGGAGTGCGCACGTCATCGAACAGGTGCAGAACAACAAGCTGATCCGCCCCGACCTGAATTACGTCGGGCCGATGGGCCTGCCGTGGACGCCGGTCGAGGCGCGTGGGTAACACACGATCGATTGAATCGCAGACATCACAGAGAACTGAAAAGGGCGAGCCGGTCGTGGCTCGCCCTTCATCGCACAAATCGCTATTTCAATCATCGTCGCCCGGAGGCGGAGGAACCGGCAGGGTTCCCGCAGTCGTACAGCCAAGCCCTATTCCCTTCCACCGGTCTTTGGTCGATTGGCTGACATACAGTTCTGTGTAGAAGACACCCGGCGGTGTAACACCACCGGGTAGTGGAAGCGGTGGTTCCTTAAAGGTCTGGTCATCAATCAACTTGTGTTGAGAAATGCTGTATCCTGGTGATCCTGCTATGTTATTTGGCACGTAACCAGCTTGGCTACAGTTCACGCAGGTGGCATTGACTGAACTACTCACGTAATTTGGGCATGTCGATGGTTTTGTCCACGCCCGCACCTGTAGTTTCACTTTGTCAAAGGTTGGTACTATTGGCTCGTCCAGCGCGTAAACTCGTGTAATGGAAAGCGTATAGCTGGGATCAGTGCGGGTCGTCTCACCGAACACAGTATAGCGCAACCAACCCCGGTAGTACGGACCGTAGACATATCCGTCGGCGCTTAGGACACTAAACACTGCGAGTGCGAATACTGCGAGAATGACAAACCGAACGCGCCTCATGATTGGGGTAACCTTCCAGCTAGTTGCCACGTTGCTTAGTCTGATCTGGGGCCATACCGTACTCGTACGTCACCTCCATCAGTTTGCTTGTGAACCGAACAAGCCAATCTGAGCCGTCATAGATAGGCTCGAACGAGAAGCCTTGGTAGAGCGTGATGGATTCGCTAAATGTCGGCGTCGAGTTGTCACTCAAGCCACAGGTCTCGGTCGCAAGAGGATCGACACTATCCCGCAATTCTGCACTGCGCGGTACCGCTGACTTGCCATCTGCAGATGGAACACTGTACGAGTAGAAGAAGATCCAAACGTTGTGCGGGAAGCGCCGCTCAATGCCGCGGTTGATGTCATCGACACAGAGATCGCCGGTGAGGGTCACCATGTCGTCGAAACCGAGATCGATGCCAATATAGATGATCCCCTCGCGGTATGTGGCGTTCGTCCACGTCAAATCGACTGACTCCAGTACGGACTGATCGACAACGATGATGTCGGGCACGTCTTCACTCAGCGTATAAGCGAATGCCTCCCAAGAGCTATATTGACGCGCGCCCATGTCGCGCCAGACTGGTTCGAGCGACGCGTAGTCGGGCCGGTCCGCGATCGATGATGGATCCGCCAACAGGACGATGTCATAGTCAAGCGGGGAACGACTCGCAATCTCGGTCGCGCGTTCTTCAAACGACACAATTTCAATCGAAGTTAGCTGCGGGCTTATGACCGCTTGGCCTGCAGCGGGAACGGACGTAGGGGCAGCATCCTGCGCGTACGTGGGCAGTGCGAGTAAGCCTGCTGCGGCAAATAGACTCGATAAACAACGAATGACACACTTTCTCATAGTTCACTCCTATGCCATTTACTACAAGTAGTTTAGCCCCCCCCCCGATCACCTTGTCAACCGGCACATTCGTACTGGCAGTTCTTACGATTCGGGCAGTAGACATGGTCATACACAGCGAAATGCAAAGGGCGAGCCGGTCGTGGCTCGCCCTTCTGCATCGTAGTCGCGTTACGGGGAGACGGTCGGTAGGTTGGCGCAGTTACCGCTGCGGCTGACCGTCTGGCCAATGGCAGACGCGGGCAGCCATGTGTTGGCGTAGTTCACACGGTACCAGTTGCCGTCGGCGGTGCGCCCGTTGGGGATCAGTTCGCCGCTCTGCACCTGATCGTACAGGTAGTCCACCTGTGCAATCGTCGTGGTGTACACGAAGGTCGGCGCGGTCAGCGTAAACAGGCACGGGCCGCTCGGGGTCGGCGGAACCGGAACCGGCGTGTTGGTCGGCAGCGGTGTCGCCGTCGGCGGCTGAATAGCTGTGGGCGGCTGAATGGTCGGCAGGTTCGAACAGTCGCCGTTGGCCGTCACCACCGCCGAAGCGACCCAACCGAAGATCGTGCTGAACTCGATATTGAACCATGCGCTGTCCGGCGAGATGCCCATCACGTTCGCGTTTTGGCCGGTGGGCAGTGCCCCGACGATGATCGAATTGGTGGTGGCGGACTGGCGGATGTTCACACCGCCACCGCTGGACGGCGTCACGGTACACGCGGCCGGCGTGGGCGCGCTCGTCACAATCTCGATGGTCGGCAGCGGCGACACGGAGCCCGAACAACTGTCTACGCTCACCGGAACCCAGCATACGGTGAACGGCGTATCCGTCTCAATCCCGGCGCTTCCGACCTGCATCTGATAGACAGCCGTGCCCGGCGCGAACTGGTAACGTGCGCCGAGAATGGCCGCCGTGCTCCCGGCGGCGGGGGTCAGTGTGGACAGGTCGACGATCTGCACAGCCGCGCCCCGGTCAGGCAGCAGCGTGTCGACGTACAGGTAGGCACTTTCAGTCAGTTGAGCGAACTCGAACACAACGACCGGTGAGTCACCGGTCAGCGTGCCCGTCGCGGAGACGCCGGGTGTCAACGGTGTGACCGGGAGCGGCGTCTGGCTTTGCACCGACAGGATGACGAGGCCGCTCGAATTATTCGCGCCGGCGACCTCGATGACGTAGCTGCCGCCGCCCAACACGGTGTCCAGTTCGACCGTGAACGCACCCTCCACGTTGGGTTGCGCCGCGACCTCGACGCCGTTCTGCTGGATGCTCACGGTCGGTTGTGCCGTCCCGCTGATGGCTTGCAGCACGACCCGGCTGGCCTGCTCCACGGTGTAATCGAAGAGAAAGATGTCCCCGGACACCATCTGCATGCTGGCGGGCTGCGCCAGCGTGAGGGTGCCGTTGGTGTCCTGCGCGCCGACGCTCAACGAGAGCAGCAGCGCGGCGATGAGTACGATAACGAGGCGTGTACGTCCCAGCATCCATGGATCCTTTGCGATGAGAATTTCACACCTGAGATTGTAGTCGGATTCCCGCTTTGTGCACGGCAGACCCACGCCAACACACGACGATCACGCCCCGATCTTGCCCCAATACACCTGCGTGACGTAGTCCATCGTCACGGTGCCGTCGACCTGATGACGGTCGAATACGGCGCGCAGGTCGGCGATGAACGCGTCATGGTCGGGGTGACCGGGGAGCGGCACGTACGACGCCGACAACGCTCGCCCGCGCAAACCGTCCCAGTCATACACGACCGGATTAGGGATCTCCGCCTTCTCGAACCCCGCAGAGCCAAAGAACGCGGCAATATCGTCGTCGGTCTGGAGCATCCCTTTGGCGCGGGGCGAGGCGGCTTTGTCCGTGTCGTACTTCTCCAGCGCCGCGTTGAAGTGGTCGATAAACGACGACGTGCCGTCCTTGCGGTAGCTCCACATCAGCACGACCGACCCGCCGGGGCGCAGGATGCGCTCAAACTCGACCCGCGCCGCCCGGTGATCAAACCAGTGGAACGCCTGCCCCGCCACGACAAAGTCGACGCTGTCGGCGGGCAGCGTGGTCGCCTCGGCAGTGCCGTTGAGGACGGTGCAGTTCGGCAGGGCATCGTAGTAGTGCTCGGCCACCGCGCGCATGTCGGGGTTGGGTTCGATGGCGTAAACCGTCGCGCCGTAATTGAGGAACAACTCGGACGAGATGCCGGTCCCCGCGCCGACATCCGCGATCACCGACTGCGGCGTCAGGCCGAAGCCCTCCATCACACGCAGCACGCCCTGCGGGTAGCGCGGCCGGTATTGATGGTAGTACGGCGTGCGGACACTGAATCGGGTGGTGTGGTCATTCGGGGCCAAGTTGTTATCCTCTGGGCACAAACCGGACGACATTTCGCATCGCTTCAGGGGACACCTGCGCGGAAATGGCGTCAATAAACCGAACCCAGTCTCCTATCAATGTTGATGTGCTGATTCCGACAATGATTCCGCAGTGCTCAATACCACCGGCAGCCATGGCAACGAAATCGTAGTCATATGTACAGAGAACACGCGATGTAGCTACGGCCCGAGCCAAATGGTCGGCGTCCTGTTCCCCGAGACCTCCAGCTTCGCGAGCGGTCAGCACGTCGACGCCACGCCTCCGAAGCTGCTCGGCCACTACGATTTCAACGTTCTCGTCGAGGTAAAAACGGAGAGGGTCAACCACCAGCAACCCCGCGTGCTGTTTCGATCGCATGTCGCTCAGCTTCAAGGTCGGCGTCAACCTTCGAACGATTGGCAAAGTAGTACGCCAGCGCGGTGTGGACTTGCGCGAGCGACAAGCCGTAGTCGGACGCGATATCGTCGGGTGTGCGCGCTTTGAAGCGATAGAGCGCAACAATATCCATCACGCGAATGGTTGTCCCTTCGACTATCGGCCGCCCAGACCGAACACTGGGGTTCGTCACTATGCCGAAGATAGGGATGTTCACGTCGTTCATCGCCATGCTTTCCTCGTCGGTTTGTGATCATTGTACGCCAATTCTGGCGCTCGCCCCGGACACACGCAACCAGCCACGGGCCACCGTCCATAGCGTGAAAACCTTATGATACAATGCTCCGTCGTTATCCGACCGCACCCCGTTCCGAGGATTTACCCGTCATGGACGTGACCCTACCCACCGTGCGCCAGATCGCGCCGCACGGCGGCACCCTGATCGACCGGCTGGTGACCGGCGTCGATGCCGCACCGTATATCGACCGCGCGAATGCCGCACCGCGTGTGACGCTCGGCGAAGTCGCCCTGAGCGACCTTGAACTGATCGCCACCGGTGTCGCCAGTCCGCTGACCGGCTTTATGGACAGCACGACGTATCACTCCGTCGTCAAGACGATGCACCTGCCCAACGGCCTGCCGTGGACGATCCCCATCACCCTGCCCGTCAGCGCCGAACAGGCCGCCAACCTGCGCGTGGATTCCGACGTGGCGCTCGTCAACCAACGCGGCGAGATCGTCGGCCTGCTCGAATTGAGCGAAAAGTTCACCTACGACAAGCAAGTCGAAGTCGCGAACGTCTACCGCACGACCGAGGAAGCGCATCCGGGTGTGGCGCGGGTTTACGGCTGGGGCGATACCTACCTCGCGGGCGACGTGTGGATGCTGACCGAGCCGACGCCGGATTTCCCGCACATCTACAAGACACCGCGCGAAACGCGCACCTTGTTCGCCGCGCATGGCTGGCGGCGGGTTGTGGCATTCCAAACGCGCAACCCGGTGCACCGCGCGCACGAGTACCTGATGAAGTGTGCGCTGGAGATTTGTGACGGGCTGATGCTGCATCCGCTCGTCGGCCAGACCAAGAGCGACGACATCCCCGCACCCGTGCGCGTCAAGGCGTACGAGGTGCTGCTGGACAACTACTTCCCCAAGCAGCGCACGATTCTCAACAGCTTCCCGGCGGCGATGCGCTATGCAGGCCCGCGCGAGGCGATCTTCCACGCCATTTGCCGCAAGAATTACGGCTGCACGCACTTCATCGTCGGGCGCGATCATGCCGGCGTCGGCAAGTACTACGGCACCTACGACGCGCAGCTCATCTTCGACGAATTCGACCCGGCGCTCATCGGGATCACGCCGCTGATGTTCGAGCACGCCTTTTACAGCAAGGCGCAGGGGCAGATCGTCACGCCCAAGACCGCGCTCTACAACAGCGACGACTGGCTCACCCTCAGCGGCACGCAGGTGCGTGAAATGCTGCGCGCCGGCCAACCGCTGCCGGAAGAGTTCACCCGGCCAGAGGTCAGCGCGGTGCTGATCGAAGGTCTGCGCGAGAGCTAGCACGCGCCATCTCTGGACATCCGACAAAAAGAGCCGGCGTACCGGCTCTTTTTGTACTCAATCTGCGTCATGCCGGCGTTCTCATGGCGCACTTGTGGGCTTCAAGCGGCTCACGCGCCGGATGTCGCATTCTCGCGCACAGCAGCGAGCAAGCTGGGCCAATCGGCGTGTTCGCAGAGAAGCGCGAAGTCCTGTTCGACTTCACCGACCGAATCCCATCCTGCCGCGGCTGCCTGCTGAAGCGCCTCGAATGCTTGCGCAGACTGATTTGTCTCCAACAGACTACGCGCGAGAACATAGTGAAAATGTGGGTGCGCCTCCATTGGCGCGGCGCCGATATGCTGACGGCAGATCGCCATCGCGTCTGCATAGCGCCCAGCATCGAAATGCAACCACGCGCGGTTGACCTCATGCAATGTAGCGTTGAGGTGCAGCACGTACATGGTATGCTCGCCCTCAAGCGTCAACCCGAGTTTCTGCGCGGTGCGAATCGACCCGCTGTTGAAGGCCTCGCAATCCCAGTGCACGATATCGACACCGTGCGCCAGCGCATACTCGATGACCGCCGCGGACGTAACGAAAGCGAGGCCGCGACGCCGGAACCCGGCATCGGTGTACAGACCGATGTCACCGCCGCCGTTGACGATGCCATTGATGACGGAATACGCCACGACGTGTCGCTCGTGTAAGGCGACGTAGCCGACAGCGGCCTGATTTGGGGCTGCCGACGCGCGGCGCAGTTCAAGCGTTTCAGCAGCCGCGCCGTGCACCTCGATCCCGTCTTCCGCGAGCGAATCATCGACAAACCGGATGTCAATACCCGCAGGAATCTCCGATCGCCAGTCGATGGCCAACGGTTCTGTACAGACGTAGCGCAAGCGGCGTGTGGCGATCGGGATGCGCGGCGCGAAGAGCACCGGAACATACGCGTCCCAGGCCGGCGTATCGCACACCAGCATGCCGCCCCATCCGCGCTCGCCAGTGATCGTGCGATCGAACATCGCCCGGTGCAGGGCCGCGTTGAAGACCCGGTTGGCTGGTGATCCAGCCAGGAACCACCACATTCCGTCCTTGACCGCAAACGCTGTCCGTGGTCGTACCGCGTCGTCAACATACACACGTCCCGCGTAGAGGCCGTCAATCACGCCGGTGCAGAACACCTGATGCGCCATTACCGGTGCAAAAAGCTCGCGCACCTTTTCGTAGGCACGTTCATCCAGTTCGATCATATCTGTCCCCCGCTGCTGTGGCGCGCCAGCAGGCGTCACCCAGTTGAGGTGACGTACTCTAACGGCACGGCCCAATTCTGAAAGCGCCAAAAAGTGGTGCGATGGCGTTTCACGTACGCTCGCCCCTGTGAACTGCGACAAGAGCCGGCGTACCGGCTCTTTTTGTTTCGTCTCGGGGCGCACTGCCCCATCCCAAATCCTCTGGTACGCGCGTGGAGGCGAAGCCCCGGCACACCAGTCAAACGACGGCTAGCTGATGACAACCGCGGCGGGGCGGATCGTGACGTTCAGCTTGTCGACATAGGCGCTGCCGGACGGGCTGACATTCTTGATCATCGCCTTGACCTTGATCAGGTTGGAAAACTGAGGTAGGAAGTGTTCGCCTACCGGGCCCTCAACCCACCAGCCGTCGAGGGACGGCCCCGGCGCTTCGCCGGACGCGCTGTCCGTCAGCTTCGCCTTGACGACCTGCCCGAGGTTCGGATCGTAGTACTTGACCACCAGCTTGTTGATTAAGCGCGTCTCTTCGGCCTGAGTCGTCATCCAGTACTCGAAGCCGATGTAGCCGCCGGCGAGCGAGAGGATTGACTCGTAAGCGTCGAGCTGCCCTTCGTTCAGGGTCTGCGAGTTTGGATGCCTCGTTCGCGCTACCCTTGAAGCGGAACACGCAGTAGCCGTCAGGAACGGTAAGCGGCGCCTTGTCTTCGCAGACGATCTTGTCGCCCGACTTGTTCTTGACCACCCACGGCGCCATGATCGGGTCGGACGGGTCGCCATTCTCGAAGCCGGCGTTGGTGAGGATCTGGGTCGTATGGGGCGGTACGGCCATGACCGTGCCGGCTGCGGAGATCGCCAAGGCGCTGAACGCGGCGGCAATGACAACGATGCGGCGGAACGAACGGAACGTGTTCATGTGGACTTTTCCTTTTGATTTTGGTCGATTGTTTGCGGAAGCGCCCGGCGGGTGACCGGGCGCTTCGGGTTTTCAGGGTTGTGTGGAGCGTCCGTACTAGCTGTTGGGGGTCAGGACCACGCTCACGTTGTCGATAAAGGCCTTGCCCGACAGGCTCTTGTTGGTGATTGCCGCCTTGAACTTGGTCAGATTGGCGCCGGCTGGGATCGCGGCGGTCGTTGCGGGGCCTTCATCGACCCACACGGCAAGGCTAGGGATCGAGGTGGCGCCGGTTGAAGTGTCGGTCAGCTTGACCTTCTGCGGCAGGATGAAGCCCGGCGCAGTGTACTTCACGACAACCTTGGCCGAGAGCGACGAGGCGATGTAGACGGACGAGTAATCGTAGCCGAAGCTGATCTGTGCGCCAGCCAGCATCTGCGCGTCGAAGCCGTCAAGTTGTGCCTCGTTCATCTTCTGCATGAGCTTGGCTGCTTCGCCGATGCTGCCCTTGAACTGGAACGAGCAGTCACCGGTGGTGCCAACGGGCGTCTTGCTCAGGCAGACGATCTTGTCACCCGTCTTGTTTTTGATGGTCCACGGATTAAGGTCGGGGACGATGGGAGTGCCTGCCTCGAACCCGCCGTTCACGATCATCTGGAACGCCAGTGGAATTCCCGCGGACGCCGGGGCAACCAGCAGGGCGGACATGACGCCGAGGACGGCGCCAACGATGATCATGCGGCGGATACGACGGATGCTGCGGATGGTATTCATGTTGGTTACTCCTAGATTGGATGTGTTTTCGAACGACATCCACAGTCTAGGATGAGCCGCAGATCAGGTCACCACACTTTAGGGTGGACTTTGCAAATCGGCGTGTTTCTCCCCGTGAATCAGGCCCCGGCCAACGCCGACACCGGTACCAACGACTGGATGTTCTCGTCCGGAATGTACTCCGCCACCCAGCCTGTGATGCCAGTCTCGGTTTCGACCTCCCACCACCAGAAGCCCGCCGACAGCACCGGCCCGGATTGGAGTATGACCAACGTTCCATCGTCCACCAGCGTGCTTGCGCTGTTGTCGAAATTGCCCGGCGCGGGCCGCACGAACTGGCGGGTGCCGTTGGTGGTGTTGATGACCGCATGCCCGCCGATTTCGAGCGCGATCACGCTTTGCGGGGGCGGTTTCAACGGTGGCAGCGGCGGCAGGTTTTGCGCCGGCGGCTGACCGTTGTCATCACAAAGTTCGAGCTGGAACTGCTCACGGATCGTGCAGTCGACCAGCGGCGTGACGACTCGGTTAATGACCGTCCACGCCAGCAGGCTCTCTAATGTCGGGTACAGCCGCCAGATGCGCAGCCGTCCGTCGCTGAGCGCCGTCAGCACGACTTGGCCATCGTCGCTGATGTCCGCTGCTTGGATCGTCACGCCCGGCTCATCGTTGGTGTCGAACCGGCGCACCTCGAACCCGCTGGTGATGTCCCATACGCGCAGCGTCCCGTCGAACGAGGTCGACAGCACGCGCGTGCCGTCTGGCGTGTACTCGGCCGTGATGATCGCACGGCTGTGCCCGGTCAGGCGGCCGGTCGAACCGCCGTCGGTGTTCCACAGCGTCAGGCTCCCGTTCACCGAGCCGACGACAAAGTGCGCGCCATCAGGGTGGAAGCCCAGCGCGCGTACTGCACGGTCTTCGATCGTCACCGTCTCCAACAGATCGCCGCTCGCGACATCCCACAGACGCACGATCGACTCGTCGCCGCCGGTCAGCAGCAGGCGGCCATCGGCGCTCAATGCCAGCGCCTGCACCGAGGTAATGTCCCCAGCCGGGTCGACGAACTGCCGGATCAGACCCTCGCCGCTGGCGTGCCACATCATAATTTGCCCGCCGCGGCTGACCGCGATCACGGCGTCGCCGTCGGGCGTGAAGCGTACCCCGATCACCTGATTGGTATGCTGCCCGACCTGAATTCCCGTCCCAGCGGCGATGTCCCACACCCGAACGGTGTTGTCAAACGACCCGCTGACGGCAAATTGCCCGTCCGGGCTGACGTCCACCGCGCCGACGAGGTTGGTGTGTCCGGTCAACTGCTGCACGGTCCGCCCGGTGGCGACATCGAACAGGCGCAGGCTGTTGCCCTGCTGGTCGTCGTCGGGGTTCTCCGGGTCGTCGTCCCGGCCGCCGCTGAGCACGGTGCGCCCGTCAGGCCGGAACACAGCGACGGCCCGCCCGGTATGCCCCGGCATGTCGATCACGATCGCCGCACTGGTGACGTCCCACAAGCGCAGGAATGCCGCGCCGGTGCTCGCACCACCGCTCAGGGCTTGATCTCCGTCGGCGCTGACCATGAGAGACGTGAACTCTCCGGTTCCCGGCACGGTGAAGCTGCGCAGGAGCGCCGTGGTCGCGGTATCCCACACCAGAAGCTGGCCGTCGGCCCCAGCGCTGACGACCAACCGGCCATCGTCCGCATAGGCAACGGCAGCCGAAGACGTCGTGGTGGTGTGACCGGTGTAGGTCGCCACGCTCAGCGGGATGACCGTTTGCGCGGTCTGCTGCTGAGCCTGCGCGAGATCGAGGTTGAGCGGCCACGTCTGCACCCGCCCGCCGTCGCCGCCGGTAAGCGCCTCCAACCCGTCCGGCCGCAGGTCGAGGCTGAGATGCACCATGTCGGTGCTCAACGTGCGAATGGCGGCGTTGGCGACGATGTCATAGGCAATGATGGCGCTGTCCCGCCCCGCAGAAACGACGATCCGGTCATCCTGCGGCCAGAAGCGCGCACCGGTGACCGTGCCTCGGTGCAGCGTGTGCTGTGTGATCGGGCTGCCATTGGCGACATCCCACACCACGACCCGGTTGTCGCTGCCCGCACTCACCAGTTTGGCGCGATCGCTGCTGTAGCTCAAGCTGTTGACGGCGCGGTCGTGCACACGCACGAACTCGAAAACCGACGCACCGGTGGCGGCGTCCCAAATGGCGATTGCCCCGCTTTCGCTGCCAGTGACGATCCGCGTGCCGTCCGGGCTGATCGCGAGCGCCGATATTCCGCTCGACGACGTCAGGGCCAGCGACGTGACAACCTCGCCCGACGACGCATCGAAGACCGTGACACCCTCCGAGCCGGCGGCGACCACAAGCCGCTCGTCGGCGCTCAGCGCCACCGCGTTGACGGTCGTGCCTTGACTGGCGTATACGCGGCGAACACCCGGCGCGAAGGCGACCTCGGCCAGCGTGAGGCTCGACTGCGGCGGCGGCGGGCTGGCAACAAGGTTCGCCTCTACACCGAGCGAGACGGCCAACTGGCTGTCGCCGTCACCCAGTGCACGGTTCGCCAGCGCCGACAGCGCGAAGCTGTTGGCCTGTGCGAGGTTGGCCTCCGCGCGCTGAGCGTTGGCCTCCGCGGCAGCGGCATTGGCCGCTGCAAGGCGGGCGTTGCCGTCGGCGCGGTCGCGCTCGCTGAACGCGAACAGCACCAGCCCCGCCGTCACCACCAACGCCAGCATCAGGACGCCGACAAACATCCGCAACCGCTGGGCCGACCGGCGCTGCAGTACCAGTTCGCGCTCGGCCTGCTCGCGTTCGGTCTCCTCGGTCTGTTCCCGCAGCTCAACGCTGGCGCGGATGAACGCGCGCTGTAACGCGTTGGCGTCGCCGCCGGAATCGAGCCAGTCCTCAGCCCGCGCAAGGCGGGTGCCGGTCAGCAGGTACGCCGGATCGCGATTCGTCGACTCCCAGTCGGTCGCGGACTTGAGCAGTTCAGCGCCCAGCCGCAGATTCTCCAGATCGTCCTCGACCCAGCCTTGAAAACGCGCCCACTCGCGGATTAGCGCCTCGTGGCCGACCTCGACCCATACGGTCGTGCTGGCCGTCTGGTTGGCATGCGTACGAATCTCGCGGCTGGTTACCAGCAGACGACTGTCCGACGCCGTGAGGCGATCGACGATCTCCTGCACCGCCTCGTTACTTACGCCGACGAACGAGAGATCGCCTCGCGCGACGCGCCGGCGCGTGGGAATCGAGTCGTCGCCAATCTCGATCAGCCGCAGCAAGATACGCTTCACGATATCCTGCTGGCCGACGCCGAGACTGACGTACAGCTCCTCGGCATGGCGAGCCAGCGCCTGCTCGACACCCCCGATGGCGTCGTACGCGGCGTTGGTGAGCTTGCGCCCTTCGCGGCGCTTGTACAGCTCGGTCAGCGCGTACTGCAACAGTGGCAGCGACCCGGGCTGGCGGCGCACGTCCTCCAGAATCCGGTCGGCGAGGCCGTCCTCATACATCAGGCTGACGGCTTCGGCGGGGCCGGTGATCGCGCGCAGCAGGTTCGACTGTGTCATCTCGGTGACGATCAGCAGTTGATCGGCCTCGAACAGTTCGGCAAAGTCCGGGTAGCGGCCCAATCGATCGAAGAAATCCGCTCGCATCGTCAGCACGACGATACAGCGCCCGTTGGGCACGGTCGCCGCGTGTTCAAGCAGACCAATGAAGGACCGCGCCGCCGACTCCGGCGCGCGTGTAAACGTCTCCTCGAACTGATCGACGATCAGCATCAGCATCGCGGTCGGCGGCGCGTCGATGAGCAGGCGCTGGGCCACGGTGCTCAGGCCGTCCATGCCGGTCGAGAGGGCTTTCTGCACGGCGTCGGCGTCGACATCCTCCGGCAGCATGGGCGCGATACGGGTCGCCAGCGCGCGCGTCGGCTGGTCGCCGGGCGTAAAGATTGCTACGCGCCACTGGTCGCTGCCGGGGAGCGCCCCGCTGCGCACCTGCGGGATTACGCCCGCGCGCACGAGCGAGGATTTTCCGCTGCCGCTTGCCCCGACGACCGCCAAGAAGCGGCGCGCCCGGCCCGGCTTGAGGGCGGCCAGCGCCTTCTTGATCAGTCCCTCGCGCCCGAAGAAGAAGGCGGCGTCGGTCTGCTGGAAGGCTTCGAGTCCCTTGAACGGATTAGGGATCTTGCTGCTGTCGATGGTGTCGAACACACCGACCTTGCGCTTCCCCGGCAAGGCCTTAAGCAGTTCGGGAAAGCCCTGCTCGTAGCGGGCCTCGAACATGATGAAGTGCACGTCGAGCAGCCATGCCAGTGATTCGCTGGCGCGCAGCTCGGCATAGCAGTCGACCGCCATGATCGGCAGCAGCACCTTGTTCTTTTCGCGGCCGTAGTTGATCTCGAACTGCACCCACTCGCTGACGACCGAATCGGGCGACAGCACGATCACGATCACCTCGCTGCGTTCGACCCCACGGCGAATCTCGTCCTTCCACCGCTCGCCGGCGTGGATCTGACGAAAGTCGATCCACACCTCGACGCCGGCGTCGTTCAGATCGCGGGCGAGGCGCTCGGCAAAGTTGGTGTTTCGACGCGAATAGGAGATGAAGCAGCGGCTCATCATGGCCCCCGATACTGCGCTAACGGTGTGCGGCCTATCTCTCTATCATACCGAAACTTAACCTTTTCGCTTTCGCCCTGCCCTACGACTCAAATGCGCGGATTCAAAAACCCCATATAATGCAGTTGCGCGCAATGCGAAGGTCCCACTGCGGTAGCGCATCGTGAGCGGCCATCGTTTGTTTCGTAAGAGCCGCGTTACAGTCCGGCATTCGTCTATGCTACAAGGGAGATTTACCGGTGCAGCGTTCTCGTTCTACTATCGTTTTCGCCCTACTCGTCGGGTTGGTCGCGCTCAGCGGGTTCACTGCTGTCGCAGGAGGCAGCGGCACCATCCCGCTGATCCTGAACGACAGCTTCACAGAAATAGTGTTCACATGGAAACTCCAGAACGGCAGCAGTGATGCGCCTAAGTGCGCGCCGAAGGTTCCTCCCGGCACCTCGGGCGACTGCGCCTTCAAGTTCAAGGGCAGTCCCAACGAGGCAGCGAAGCTCAGCCAAAAGTCCAGCCCCAGCACACTTTCAGACGTCAATGCACTTCTCAGTTCGTCTGGAGGGTTGGTCAACCTCAGCTATGACTACTACAGCACGTCCGAGGCGACAAAAATCGACGCAAAGATCGTGGTCGTATGGACGCCCGATGGCGGGATCGAAACCAAGAGCAAGATGGTTGATCCGGCCAGCGGCAGCACGCTCAGCGGCATCGACTACATCTGGGCGACTGAAGGGCCAATCTCGACGATCACAGTCGATCAAGACGCCACGGTTTCGAAAATAAAGGTACAGTTCAAGAACAGCAGCACCAGTGGCAAGGCCTACATCGACAACATTTTGGCGACGATGACTGGGCCAAGCTCCTAGACACTACGGTCAACTACGGCACGTCGGGATGGCCGCCGTGTCACGAGTGAGGGGGAGGGTTCAACATGAGTCGGTATCGCGCAGCACTAGGGTTGTTCGTCGTCGTGATTTCGCTGGTCCTTGTCGGTTCGTTCGCTGCCGCCGGGGCCGAGGACAGCGTCCCGCTCATCCACAACGGCGGGTTTGACGTGACTGTCGACCGGGATCTGGATCCGTGGGTCGTGGTCAACGGCACCAAGGACAAGGTCGTGTGCGGGTCGAAAGCGCCGCCCAACACCAGCGGCGGATGCGCCTTCCGCTTCAAAGGCAGCGCGAATGAGAGCGCGAAGCTCGTCCAACTCGCCGACGCCGGCATTCTCAGCGCAGCCAACGGACTGCTGGTGACCAAGTCGGGCCAAGTCTCGTTCAGCTACAGTGTCTGGAGCGATCTCATCATCAGCAGTTTGAAGGCGAAGCTCGTCATCGTTTACACGCCGTTAGGCGGCGTAGAGACCAAGGAAAAGCTGACCGACACCTTCACCGGCACGACTGACGCGGGCCGCGACGTGATCTGGGCCGCAGAAGGGCCGGCCGAAATGCTCGACATCCCCAAGGACGCGACACTCAGCAAGGTCAAGGTGTTGTTCGCCAACAAAAGCCCGTTCGGCAAGCTGCACGTCGACGGCATCATCGCCATTCTGATCGGACTCTAGCCGCGTCCGTCCCGCGCCGCCGCTAGAACGGGCAGTCGGTGGCGGCGCGGTCGATCGCCTCTTGAATGCGTCCGATCCGGTTGTCTGGGCTGGGGTGTGTGCTCAAGAACTCCGGTTGCCGGGCCCCGCCCGACGCGGATTCCAGCACCCGCATCACGGCAATCATGGCCTGCGGATCGTAGCCGGCGTTGATCATCAGGCACACGCCCAACGTGTCGGACTCGATCTCGGCGTCGCGACCGTAGCTCATGTTGACCAACTGTCCGATCATGGCGGCGGTCTGCGATGCGCCGGCATCGCCGGACGCCACACCGACCGCGCCGATGAGGCCGTTGGTGAGTTCGGACTTGGCGATCGCCTGTGCGCTGTGCCGGGCGAGTACGTGCACGATTTCGTGGGCCAGCACGCCGGCCACCATATCCTCGGTCTCCAAGCGGCTGAGCAAACCGGTCGTGATAAAGATCGGCCCGCCCGGGAGCGCAAACGCGTTGACCGTGCTGCTGTTATTGAGCACGGTGAACTCGAACTGCCACGGCACCTGCCCCGCCACACTGCCGTTGACGAGGTCGGCGCCGATCTGGTCGATCACAGCCTGCACCTGCTGATCCGGGTAGACGCCGCCGTACTCGCGCACCATCTCCGGCACCGACTGCAAACCCAGCGCGATCTCCTGCTGCGCCGTCAGGCTGACGTACTGATTCTGGCCGGTGACCGGATTGTACTCTTGTGAGCCAAGGAATGAGATGACGGCAAACACCGCGACGACAAGCCCGATAATGAGCTGAACACCGCCGAACCCGCTGCGACCGCGGCTGTATCCCCGAGACATGCGAATCATCGCCGTTACTCCTGTGCCAATCCGGCGTCGAACCGGTCGAAGTGCTCGTACACGCCGCCGACCACCGCGCCGTACACAACATGGCAGATCAGCAGCAGGATGCTGTTGATGGCGAAGAACCACGGGAAGATCGCGGTCAGCGTATAAACGTTGATGCCGTACAACCCGAGGCCCATCAGACCGCCGAGGATCACGCCCACGATCATGCCCCAGCGGTGGACGACGAGCGAGATGATCAGCGCGAACACCAGCGACAGAACGTAGTGCACCGCCAGCCCCGCGGCGACCAGCCCTGCGTCACCCTGCACGAGTGTGTCAGGCCCGAGCAGCAAGCTGCCGAAATAGCGCAGCACGACCGCCGGCGAGAGGCCGAGCACGCCGCTGCTGAAGATCAATAGGATGACGAGATACGTGGTACCGCCTGCCAGTCCGGCCAGCGGGATCGCGCGCCACTCGACGTTTCGGCGAAGCGCAGCAAGCATGATGTCGCATCCTTGTTAGCTCCCGATAGAGTGTGCAGAGTATAGCGCGTAGCACGCTGTCCGCATGGGTAGAGTGACCCAATGCGGCGGCGTCAAAACGTCACACACTCGCGCTGCAAGATGTCACGATTCTCGGCCGGCGGTCCCGTCGGCCCATGGCTCGACATCTGCGGACTACATAGCAAAGCGAATCTCGGGTGTATACTTTGGAGCGGCAAATCAGCCTCAGTTTGAGGAGACGACATCCTATGTCACCACTCGGAACGCCTGAAAACCCGTTGGTTGTCGCGGTCGTCGGCAGCGGCCCTTCGGGATTCTATGCAGCGGAGCACTTGTTCAAGCAGTTGGGCTCCGGCGTTAGGGTGGTGATGATCGAGCGGCTTCCGACGCCGTTCGGACTGGTGCGGGGCGGCGTTGCCCCTGACCACCAGAAGATCAAGTCGGTCACCAAGGTCTACGACAAGATCGCCCAACGCGAGGGCTTCAGCTTCCTCGGCAATGTCGAGTTCGGCACCACACTCCCCCTCGACATGCTGCGGCAGTTCGCACATGCTGTGATCTTCGCCACCGGTGCGCAAACGGATCGCTCGCTCGGCATCGAGGGTGAGGATTTGCCCGGCAGTTATGCCGCGACCGACTTCGTGGCGTGGTACAACGGGCATCCTGACTACCGCCATCTGTCGTTCGACCTGACCGCCGAGCGCGCGATCGTGGTCGGCATCGGCAACGTCGCCATGGACGTCGCCCGCATCCTCGGCCGGACATGCGCCGAGCTAAGCCAGACCGACATCGCAGACTATGCGCTGGATGCACTCGACCAGAGTCGGGTAAAAGAGATCATCGTCATCGGCCGGCGCGGCCCCGCCCAAGCCGCCTTTACCCCGCCCGAGCTCAAAGAACTGAGCGAGATGCCGGATACCGACTTGATCATCGCGCCTGAAGACGCGGTGCTCGACCCGTTGTCCGAAGCATGGCTGAAAACCAGCGGCGATCGCGACGCGGCCAAGAACGTTGCCCTGCTGCAAGAGTACAGTCAGCGCGCTCCGCAAGGCAAAAGCCGCCGAATCGTCATGCGTTTCCTAACCTCTCCGCTGGCGATTCATGGCGGCGGCAAAGTCGAGGCCGTCACGCTGGGCCGCAACCAGCTCGTCGAACGCGACCACGGTTACCTCAGCGCCGAACCCACAGGCGAAACCGAGATCGTGAGCGCGGGGCTGGTGTTCCGGTCGGTCGGGTATCGCGGCGTCGCCCTGCCGGGCGTCCCGTTCGACGCCAAACGCGGCGTGATCCCCAACAGCGCCGGCCGTGTGCTGAATGCCCCCGGCGGCGAACCGGTTCCGGGGCTGTATGCCGTTGGCTGGATCAAGCGCGGTCCGTCCGGGATCATCGGGACCAACAAGCCGGATTCGATCGCCACCGTCGACAGCCTGCTCGCTGACCTTCAGACAGGCGCGCTTGGCGAAACGCCAGCGGGCGGCGATCTCGAATCGGTGCTGCGCGCCGCAGGCGTGCGCGTTGTGAGCTACGGCGACTGGCAGCGGCTAGACACGCTCGAGACGCACGCCGGCGAACGACTCGGCCGGCCGCGGGTCAAGCTCACCGACGTCGCTCAGATGCTTGCCGCGCTGGACGAATAAGCGCACACCGGCCCCATCGGCACAAACGACCGCGTGCATTAAGCCATCGTTTGGTTTCTGTTACACCGTCCGGCCCGCGCCGCATGATAGACTGAGTCATCCGGCTGACGTCAGCCGATTCGTGCTCGAAAGGTGCTCAATCTCCCATGGGTCAGATTCTCGTCGTTGACGACGACCGCGCGCTGCTATTGATCATGCAGCTCACACTCGAACGCGGCGGATTCAGTGTGACGACGGCCGAGACTGGCGATCAGGCCCTCAAACTGGCCTACCAGTACCGTTACGACCTGATCATTCTCGACGACATGATGCCGGGGATGAGCGGGGGCCAAACCTGCCGCCTGCTCAAGAGCGACCCGCGCACCTCCAATATTCCCGTCATGCTTTACAGCGCTCGCAGCGACGCCGTCGAGACCGACTACATGACCGACGTCCTCGCCGACGCCGCCCTGCGCAAGCCCTCCAGCCCGACCAAAGTGCTGGAGATGGTCAACAATCTCGTCGCCCGCGCCTGACGAACAACTCAGACCCTTCAGAGGCTTCGCCTCCGAACCTCCACCAGAGGACTTGCGCCCTCTGGACTCCCTTTTCTGCGATTAGATGCCGCTAGCGGCATCTAATCGCGAGTAACAAGGTGCAGGAGTGCAAACTCCTGCCGGGGTTTGGGGCAGCGCCCCAACGTCTACAGAAGCCTGTTCGGTTTGTCACGCAAGGCCGCGATAACGCCGCGATCGGCCTTCCCGAAGCTGTAACGATCTAGCTCCTCGTCATGCACCCAGGCCCACGCATGCGCACCCAGCGCTTGCGGTTCCCGCCCATCGTCGATATAGGCACACTCGAACGCGTGCAGCGTGATCGAGAAATGGGTGAAACCGTGATCGACCGCCACGAGCTGCTCGCCCACGGTCACGCCGATATCGAGCTCCTCGCGCAGTTCGCGCACCAGGCAGGCTTCGAGCGACTCGCCGGGTTCTTGTTTGCCGCCGGGAAACTCCCAGAGGCCGCCGAGCAGCCCGTCCAGTGGGCGCTGTGCAATCAGCAAACGCCCATCGGCCCGACGGATCACACCGGCGGCGACGTGGTAGTGCGGGCGCGGTGCGGGCTTCTTCTTGACTGGACGGATCGCTTGCGTGCCGCGTTCAGCCGCGAGGCACGTCGACCGCAGTGGACAGTCCGGGCAGCGCGGCGATTTCGGCGTGCAGATCGTCCGCCCTAATTCCATCAACGCCTGATTGAAATCGCCGGGACGGTCGTGCGGCAGGCACGCCTCGGTCCAATGCCACATCTTCGATTGCGCCGTGCTGGTCGTCACGTCGCCATCGAAGTCCATCAGCCGCGCGAATACGCGAATGACGTTGCCGTCGACCAACGGCGCGCGCCGCCCGAACGCGATCGACGCGATCGCGCCGGCGGTGTACTTGCCGATGCCGGGCAGCTCGAGCAGGCCTTCGACAGTGTCGGGGAAGACGCCGCCGAGATCGTTCGCCACCTGCTGCGCAGCGCGGTGCAAGTTGCGGGCCCGTGCGTAGTAGCCCAAGCCTTCCCAGAGTTTGAGCACGTCGGCGAGCGGCGCGGCGGCGAGGTCGGTGACCGAGGGATAGGACGCGAGAAAACGCTCAAAATACGGGATCACCGTGTCGACCTGCGTTTGCTGCAGCATGATCTCCGAAAGCCACACGCGATAGGGCGTGGGATCAGTGCGCCACGGCAGGGGTGCGGCCGCGCGGTCGTACCACGCCAGCAGCAGTCCGGCGATCGATTCGAGCATGTCTTTTTTGTCCTCAGCATAAACCTGCACGATAATAACAGGCAGTTGTCGCGCGCGGTGGGGAGACCCGCCGCCGAAACCGCCGAGGCCCGCCATGTTGGATATCCCCCTCATTGTCGCGCTGGCCCTGATCCTCACCGCTATCGGCATCGTTGCCTACGAGTGGGATCAGCGGCGCCGTACGCCGGGGCACATCGGATTCAACTCACCGTTCATCGTGCACTTCGCCAACGGCCAGCGGTCGCGCGCGGTGTACGTGCCGCACGGTGTCGACCCGCACTACGTCCAACTTCAACTCAAGCTTCCTCGCGGACAGCGTACCATTTTCGCCATTGGTGGCGCGGGCGGCATGTCCGACGAGGATATCCGGCGCTGTCAAACGCTGATCGACGGCGTATGCATGTTCGCCAGCGCACGCGATATGGTGGTCATCACCGGCGGCACCGAAGGCGGCATCATGCAGATGTTCGGCGATTCGCGCCAGCGGCTTCGGCTCAAGCTTAGGCTTGTCGGGATCGCCCCGCTGTCCCGCGTGCGGTTCCCGGGCCGCGAAAACCCGAACGCCGATGCCGACCTCGAAGACAGCCACTCCGATTTCGTGCTGGTCGAGGGGCCGATGTGGGGCGCAGAAAGCGAACTGCTGCAAGAACTGGCGCTGTGTGTCGCCGGGTATGACAAGCATAAAGTCGCCGGTATTCTGATCAACGGCGGAAGTATCGCCCTTAACGAGGTCGCCATGGCGGCGGAGCGCGGGTTGACCATGTTCGTCGTCGAGGGCAGCGGGCGCGCTGCCGACGCGGTCGCCACCGCCATTCGCACCAAGACCGCCGAGCAGGCGATGATGAAGATCGTGGTCGAGGGCGGGCGGGTCGAGTTTATCCAGACCACCGAAAGCATCGAGACCGCACAGGCCAAGCTGGCTTCCCTGTTCGATGCGCGCTGATCGCAGCCTAACGGCAATCACCTGCAATTGATGCGAATCCTGCGCTATACTTGGCGCTCTTATTTGGCTTTGTGATTTCACGCTCTTCGCGGTTAAGGAGCGCATACTCATGCGTTTGTCGGTTCTCCAGTCCAATCTTGCGCGCGGTCTCAGCATCGTGAGCCGCGCGGTCGAGTCGCGTCCCTCGATGCCCGTGCTCAGCAACGTGCTGCTCAAGACCGAAGAATCGCGCCTCAAGCTGGCGGCGGTCAACATGAGCCTCGGGCTTGGTATCACGGTCTGGATCGGCGCGAACGTGGAGGTCGACGGATCGGTGACGCTTCCCGCCAAGGTATTCGTCGATCTGGTCAACAACCTGAGCAACGATCGCGTCGACCTGTCGCTGGACACCGCCACCCAGACCGTCCACCTGCGCTGCGGCGGCAACAAGGGCAACATCAAGGGCATCGACGCGCACGAGTTCCCGCCGCTCAACGAAGGCAGCGGCTCGGACCTCACGGTCGAGGGCGGCTTGTTCAAGAACATGATCAATCAGGTCGCCTTTTCGGCCGCCACCGACGATCACCGCCCGGCCCTGACCGGCATCTTCATGCAGCTCAACGGCAGCACCATCACGATGGCCGCGGCCGACGGCTACCGCCTCGCCGTGCACACTGGCGGCCTTGAGCAGAAGTTTGACAAGGCGCTCAACCTGTTGATCCCGGCGCGCTCGCTGCAAGAAGTCGCCAAGGTCATCACCGAAGACGACGAGCCGGTCTACATCAGCTTGCCGGGCGAGCGCGACATCGTCGTGTTTACGGTCGGTCAGGTCGAGATTTCGGCCCAGCTTCTGGACGCCAAGTTCCCGCCGTTCGAGTCGGTCATCCCGAAGGATTACAGCACCAGCACGGTGATGTACCGCACCGACCTGTTGGCCGCCTGCCAGCGCGCCGAGATCTTCGCCCGCGACTCGGCGTTCAGCGGCAGGCTGTACGTCAAGCCGCCGCGCCGCAGTGGCGACCCCGGCGAGGTCACGATCGTCGGCAAGAGTCAGGAGCGCGGCGACAACGAAGGCTTGCTCGACGCCGCCGTCGAAGGCGAGCCGGTCGATATTTCGTTCAACATCAAGTACTTGATCGACGTGCTGCGCGTGCTGCCCGACGAAGAGGTCGTGCTGCAAAGCAAAGGCGCGGCCAATCCGGGTGTGATTCGCCCGGTCGGGCGCGACAACTACCTGTACGTCATCATGCCGATGGCGCGCTAGGTTGCGCCGCAGCACGCTGCGATAGGCCTGCACCTGTTTGATCCGCCTGATCGGCCGGCGTTTTGCGGGCATGATCAGGCGGTTTTCGTTGTCGGACGCCTCAAACGCCCATGCGCCTTGCCATCCTCAGCGACATCCACAGCAACCTAACCGCGCTCGACGTCCTCGCGCCGGACATCGCACGCGCGGATCGCGTCGTGTGCCTCGGCGACGTGACCGGCTACTACTGTCAACCCAACGCGGCGATCGATCGCATGCGCGAACTCGACGCGCTGTGCGTGCTGGGCAACCACGACCACTTCGCGCTCGTCGGGTGCCCGTCAGGCGCGCCGGAGGCCGTGCAGTGGGGAGTCGCGTTTGCGCAATCGCACCTCTCGCCTGAGAATAAGGCGTGGCTGTCCCGTCTGCCACTGACGTGGGAGGGCAAGATTGGCGGGATTCACGCGCTACTGGTGCACGGCGCGCCGTGGGACCCGCTCGGCGCATACCTGTACGCCGACAACCCCCGCCTGAGCGAACTTGACGGCTACGACGCCGACCTGATCGCGTTCGGCCAGACGCATCGCGCGCTCCTGCGTGACGGCACGCGACCGATCCTGCTCAACCCGGGCGCGGTCGGCCAATCGCGCGATGCCATAGCGCAGGCGTGCATGGCGCTGGTCGACACCGACACGCGCGCCGTCGAATTGATCCGTCGTCCGTACGACCCGGCGCCGGTGATCGAGCTGGCGCGGTCGCACGGCGCCGGCGACTGGATTCTCAAACACTTGGTGTGATGCCCATGCCCGAAATTCTGATCCCGTTCAACAAGCCCTACGCCACCGGCGCCGAGTTTGCCTACATGCAGCAGGCGGTCGCCAACAGCCACCTCAGCGGCGACGGGCCGTTCACAAAGCGCTGCCATACGTTCCTGCAGGAGTCGCTGGGCGTGCCGAAAGCGCTGCTCACGACAAGCTGCACGCACGCGCTGGAGATGTCTGCCCTGCTGCTCGACATCCAGCCCGGCGACGAAGTGATCTGCCCGTCGTTCACGTTCGTGACCAGCATCGGCGCGTTCGTGCTGCGCGGCGCGGTGCCGGTGTTCGCCGACATCCGCCCCGACACGCTCAACATCGACGAGGCGACGCTCGAAGCGCACATCACCCCGCGCACAAAGGCAGTCGTGGTCGTGCATTACGCCGGCGTCGCGTGCGAGATGGACGCGATCATGGCGATTGCGGGCAAGCACGGCGTGCCGGTGGTGGAGGACAACGCCCACGCGCTGTTCAGCCGCTACAAGGGGCGCTTCACCGGCACGTTCGGGGCGATGGCGACGCAGAGCTTCCACGAGACCAAGAACTTCACCTGCGGCGAGGGTGGCGCGCTGCTCCTCAACGATGCGCGCCTGTTCGAGCGCGCCGAGATCATCCGCGAGAAAGGCACCAATCGCAGCCGTTTCTTTCGCGGACAGGTCGACAAATACACGTGGGTTGACCTCGGCTCGTCATACCTGCCGAGCGATCTGCTCGCTGCTTATTTGTCGGCGCAGTTCGAGGCTGCCGACGACATCCAGCACCGCCGCAAGACGATCTGGGATCGCTATGACGCGCATGTGCCGGATTGGGCCGCGCAGCACGGTGTCCAGTTGATGACTCTGCCCGACGACCGCGAGCAGTCCTATCACATGTACTGGATGCTGCTGCCGTCGCTGGCATCGCGCACGGCGCTGATCGCGTACCTGCGCGAGTTGGGCATCTACGCGCCGTTCCACTATCTGCCGCTGCATCTCAGCGACATGGGCCGCAAGTTCGGCGGCGTCGAAGGCGACTGCCCGGTCACCGAGGACGTCAGCGACCGGCTGATCCGCCTGCCGCTGTACAACGCCATGACCGAGGACGAGCAAATGCGCGTGATCGCCGCGCTGTTCGCCTTCGAGGGTTGGTAAGACAAGCGTCAAACGGTATCCGTATTGCGCGTCTTTTTCAGTCCGGCGACGGCGCCCGGCACGAATTAGCCGTGCTCAGAACAGCGGAACGGGTAACACGCCGCGCGGGCCGCTCCCTGCATAGGCCTCGGCTTCGACCGACAGGACGCTGAACACGTCGTCCACATCCGGGCTCGAAATACTGAACGTCATCCGCTGAACCTTCCCGGCGACTTCGGCTATGATCGGGCCGATGTCCTGTGCGGTGTTGGTGCTCGTGTTGATGAAAAGGCGCGTGGCTTTGACTTTCGTTGACGGCGTGCCGTCGCTGTAGTCGATCCGGATCGAAAGCTTGACGTGCGAGCCTTCGGGCGGCGTCATGAAGACAAAGCTTGTCATGGACACGATGTCACCCGGCTTGAACTGCAGGACAGACGAATCGAAATCGACCTTTTGAAAGACTTTGGCTCCGGCCGCGCCGTCGAATCTGATGTAACAGCCGTTGGGGCACAGGCGTACGACTTTCGGCGGGTTGCCGGCCTTCTTCACCTGCCAATTCACGCCGAGGGGCTGGGTCGCGATGAACGGGTCCTGCGGGATGCTGAGCGTCTCGCGCACGCGCAGACTCAATCGGTAGCGCGACGGGCCGGTCGGCTCGTGCTGGCTGATGTTAGCGATACGGACGTAATAGACGCCATCCGCCGAGAGGAGCTGGTTCGCGAGACGCGCGTTGGTGCCGATCGCGCAACCCTGATGGAGCAAAGCACCCTGAAGCCTGTAATAGGACAGCACCACGTTTGCGTACGCCCCGGAGTCGGTCTGGATGAGAGCGCCTGACGCATCGATGTCGACCAGCATGGTTATCGGCACCTCGAAGCGAAACCAGACGCTGTGATCCGATAAATCGCTGACATCGCACGACGTTTCTTCGACAAGCGCCGACTCCATGGTCGCGTTCTCGATGTGCTTTACTGTTTTCGATGTGTTCAGCGCGATATTGATTGGCGCGCTCTGGTTGTCGCCCTTGGTCGGCGTTTGTGCATGCGCGACGGGTAACGTGAAGACGGGTAGAACGGCGAAGATCAGCAACACTCCAAATAGGCGAGATAGTCCCGGAAGACGCACGTCCGTGTCCTCATCTTGTGTATGCATATAGTATGAGGATTCAGAACGAGCGCAAGCAGATCGCCGGACTTGGGCAATCCAGCCGGCGGTTTGACGATGGCGACCGTCGTATGGTGGGAGAGACCGCCGCCGAGTCGTCGCAACCGGGGAGAGAGGAGCACAACATTGTACGAAGCAACGGACGTGTGAGAGAGGGATAGACAACGAGCAATCGGGGTTAGGTCAACACGCAAAGATCAGCGTGGAAGGTCGTCCAAGTCCCCTCGCACTGTTAAGACTGGTTGCGGATCGGCCGAAAGTGTGTTATGTTAAGCGTTCTTAACACACGCACAAACCATCCTTAACATTTGAGGTGCTATGAGTGACGACTGGGTCGCTGATGCGCTGGAGGCCTTGTCTGCCTCGCTGACCCCCATCCTGCCGACAGATACCATCACCCAAGCCGGCCGTAAGATCGTGCAGGCTGATACAATCCGCTTGCTGGCGCTGGAGGACGGCGTGCGCCTGAGCGACGACATCGAGTTTGTCCACGACATGCGTGTCGCCACGCGCCGGATGCGCTCTGCCCTGCGCTTGCTCGCGCCATACTACCGGGGCAAGAAGGTGAAGCGATTGCTCAAATCGCTGCGCTGGTTGGCACGGTTACTCGGTGACGTACGCGACCTTGACGTGCTCCTCCATGAACTGCAGAAGCGCGATCCGATCGGACTGCAGCACCCGATTACCATGGCAAACCTCGCCCGCGAGCGCGCCCATCGCCGCCTCAGCGCCGGCCTCGACAACGAGAAGTTTCACAAGCTCGTCGACCAATTGACGGCGTTCGCGCTCGATTCGAAAGACGCACTTGTGGGGAGTGCGCCGCTGCCGGTCGAAGTGCGTCACGTCGTGCCGGTGCTGATCCATCAGGCGCTTTCGAACGTACGCGCGTTCGATCCGCTGCTCGACGACGAGACAATCCCCGGCTTCGAGGCGCTCCACGCGCTGCGAATCTCGTTCAAGGGGCTGCGCTACATCACGGCTTACTTCAAAGACGTGCTGGGCAATACGGCGGATGCGTTCATCAGCGAGTTGAAGGCGGTACAGGATCACCTTGGCACGATGAACGATGCGGTGGTCTTTGCGGACAAGCTCGCCGCACACGCCGCTGAAAACCCCTCCGAAGACGCGGTAGCGGACGTCATCGTCACGCTGCGCGCCGAAGCAGATACGCTCGCACGCACTTTCTTGCCGGTGTGGCAGCGCTTTAATTCGCGCGCGGTTCAGCGCAATCTGGCCGACGCGCTGCTGGTCCTACGCTGACCGGATGTGCGCTGCATGCGTCATCCGGCGCATCGCGCTGGCGCTCGCTGTCCTCATGCTGATCACGGGGTGCAACGGTCGGCCAACGCGCGAGGTTACCGTCGGTGACCAGCTCGCCGCAGACGACTTCGACAGCGCGGGCCGTTGGGATCAAATGACCCTGCCGGACATCGTGCTGGATGTGCGCGACGGTGTCATGCACATCGAAGCGGACACGCGGATCTACGCCGCCACGCTCGACTATATGCCGCAGACCGACGTCGTGATCGACGTGGACGCACGCTTGCTCAGCGAGGACGACAGCAACGGCTTCGGCATCATGTGCCGCGCGGCATCCGCCTCTACAGGCTATTACTTCCTCATCGGCGGCGACGGCAGCGGGACGATCCGGCGCGGGGGAAGCCGCGGTGTCGAGGCGCTGGCCGCGTGGACGAAGACCGATGCGGTCGTGGCGGGATCGGCACGCAACCGCATCCGCGCGGTATGCGTCGGGGATTACCTCGCGCTGTACGTCAACGACCGGTTCGTCGCCGAGGCGCGCGACACGTTGTACAGCCGGGGGTACACCGGCCTGGTCGCCGTCACGACACGGCCTGACCAGCGCGTCGAGGTCGACTTCGACCTGCTGCGAATCTATGCGGCGGGCGATTGAAGCGCCAGACACAAACGATTCGTCTACTTCTTCCCTCGGACACGGCGGTGCCGTGTCCCTACGAATGTGGCGTGTGGTGTGTACTCCGGGTCTGCGTTGAAGCTGACACCTGACGACTGATAACTGACAACTGCCCCCTGACGACTGACGACTCCGCCACCACTGTGGTCTAATGGACACCATTCGCAACCAACACCGGAGCGCACCGTGCAGAATCCGACCGCACAGACCACCGTCGAAGCCGCCCGCCTCCACGCGCAGCATCAGCGCCCGCTGTACAACACGTACGGCTTTTCGCAGATTCCGCAGACGATCCTCCACGCACTGACCGGCGCGGGTCATGCCGGCCTGCCCAACGACGTGTGGGGCGAGCTGCCCCGCCGCTGGGACAAGTTGGTCGTCATCCTCATCGACGCCTTCGGCTGGCATCAGGTCGAGCGCTATGCCGAGCAGTACGCCTTCCTGCGCCGCTTCTTCGACAAGGGCGTCGTCTCGCTGCTCACCACGCAGTTTCCGTCAACCACCACCGCGCACATCACGACGATGTACACCGGCCTGCCGGTCGGCCAGCACGGGCTGTACGAGTGGTTCACCTACGAGCCGGTGTTGGGACGGGTCGTCATCCCGCTGCTGACCTCCGAGGCGGAACACGACGCGCCGCGCAACGGACTGATGCAAAGCGGGCTCAAGCCGCAGCAGTTGTATCCGCTGCCGTCGTTCAGCCAGTCGTTGGCCGATCGCGGGGCGACCTCGTACGTGCTGATGCCGCGCGAGTTCCTTACGTCGGCGTATAACGAATCGCTGTGTCAGGGCGCCAAGATCATCCCGCGCATCACGCTCAGTCAGGGTCTGCGCACCATGGCCGACCTAGTCGCACAGGTCAAGGGGCCGGCGTCGTTCTACTTCTATCTGTCAGAGATCGACACGCTGGCGCACCGCTACGGGCCGGCCTCGCGCGAGGTCGACGCCGAGGTCGACACGCTGTTCACGGCGTTGGAGCGCCTCTTGTTCACGCCGCTGGCGGGCCGGTCCGACACCGCGATCCTCCTCACCGCCGATCACGGGCAGGTGCGCACCAATCCGGATGGACTCACGATGCTCGACGCCGACCTGCCTCAGCTCCATCGCATGATCAAGCTGGCGCCGGACGGACGGCCGATTGCGCCGGCGGGTTCGCCGCGCGACGTATTCCTGCACATCAAGCCGGAGGCGATTGACGACGCCTATGGCCTGCTCAACGACAGCGTCGGGGCAGAGGGGATCGCCGAGGTGTACCGCACGCGCAACCTGATCGAGCAGGGGTATTTCGGCGAGGTCGGCCCGCGCTTCCTCGAGCGAGTCGGCGACGTGGCCGCGCTGGCACTCGACGATCACGTGATGTGGTTCGGCGACGGCCGCGACATCCCGCATTACTTCGGCATGCACGGCAGCCTGCACCCCGACGAGATGCTCACGCATTTCAGCGTTATGCCGCTCGCTTGAGAGAAGTGATGAGTTGGAAGGGGTCAGTTTTCAGGAATCAGTTGTCAGGATGGTGACAGTGCGGGACACGGAGCGTGTGCTGTCGCGGTGTGGTAGGGCCATGACATGCCGTGGCCGGCGTCACGCCCCGGACGCGACGTATCGCATCCCTACCATGCGCTGGATGTTCGCCGCGCCGTGGCCGCAATGAGGGCGACCGGATCGGTCGCCCCTACCGCGAAAACCTCCGGCAATCCCTGACTGGTCTCCCCTGCTCCCCTCGAGGGAGAAGGGTGTACAGACCGGAGAGATGGGTAACAGAGTGTTCGGAGACATAGGTTACAGAATCAGTGTACTCGGACATCGACAGTATGCACACAGATGGAGCCGAAGTAGAGACGGAAACGACCATCGGTCAAGGGATCGGCGACCAGGGCGAGATGGGAGCCGGCGAAGGCTTTGCCAACGCGGAAGTTTTGAGCGCGGATCGAGACCTGACCGGAAGACGAGACTTTGCGCAGCGGCGCGCCGTCGGGATAGTGCAGGGGTGGCAGGGTCTCGGGGAAGGGACGCGGACTGGGCTGGAAGCGCGAGGCGGGAACGTCGAGGTCGAGTGCCTCATGCGGGCGCAGCTGGTTGTAGGTGGAGACCCAGCGGTCGAAGTGGTGCTGCCAGTCGGCCAGCGAGGTGCCATGGACGCGCGTGAGCAGTTCGTCATCCAGCGTGCGGTGGACGCGCTCGACCTTGCCTTGGGTCTCGGGATGGTAGGGTTTGCCGTGGCTGACGGCGATGCCCAGTCGCAGCAACCAGACGGTCAAACCGGTGTATCGCCCTTTCGGCCACGCGCCCCACGGCGTGCCGTTGTCCATCAGCATCCGCTCGGGCAGACCGTAGCGCCGAAACACCGCCGTGAGCTGCTGTTGCACGCTGGCACGCCGCATGTCGCCACACGCGTGCAGACCGACCACGTAACGCGAATGGTCGTCAATCAGCGTCAGCGGGTAACACGTCTGCTGCCCCATCGCCAACGGGCTCTTGAAGTCCATCTGCCACAGCGCGTTGGAATGCGCCATCTCAAACCGCTGGAACGGCCGATGCCGCGCACTCTCCTCGGCATCCAACAGGGCGTGCCGACGCAGGATGGCGGTAATGGTGCTGGCCGCTGGCACGCCGCTCAGCCCGCTGTCCTCCAACCGCCGCTTGAGTTTCCGCCCGCCCCAACACGCGTGCTGCTGGCGCAACCCCACCACCGCCGCCTCGATTTCCGGCGCGGTCTGACGCGGCCTATGCTGCGGTCGCCGCGACCGGTCACTCAAGCCCGCCTCACCTTCCGCTCGGTAGCGTGCCAGCCACTTGTAGACCGTCTTGCGACTCACCCCGAACCTCCGGCTGATCTCGGTCACCGACGCCCCCTCCCGTACATACGCCACGATGGCGTGCTTCCGCTCCGACATGGTCGTCACCTCTTTCCACGGCATCGCGGTTTCTCCTGCTGCTCCGCTTTGCCAAAAAGTGTTACCCATGTCTCCGAACGTTGTGTTACCTATGTCCCCGGTCTATACAAAGGGGCCGGGGGATGAGGGGGTGATGTCCGCCTACGCCTTCAGCCGATCCATGTACTGCTTGCGGAACTTGGCGACCTTCGGCGCGACGACAAACTGGCAGTAGCCAGCGTACGGATTGCGCTTGAAGTACTCCTGATGGTAGTCCTCGGCGATGTAGAACGCGTCGAACGGCGCGACCTCGGTGACGATCGGGTTCGGCCATACGCCCTGCGCGCCGATCTCCTTGGATCACCGCCTCGGCGGTCGCCTTCTGCTCCGGCGAGTGATAGTAGATCGCCGAGCGATACTGTGTGCCGACGTCGTTACCCTGCCGGTTGAGCGTGGTCGGGTCGTGGACGGTGAAGAACACGTTGAGCAGGTCGCGGTAGCTGACCACGCCCGGGTCGAACGTGATCTGGACGACCTCGGCGTGGCCGGTCGTGCCGTCGCACACGGCCTGATAGCTCGGATTCTTGACATGTCCGCCGCTGTAGCCGCTCTCGACCGAGATCACGCCGCGCAGATCGTCATACACCGCCTCAAGGCACCAGAAACAGCCGCCCGCCAGCGTGGCGACTTCGGTGCGCGGCGCAGGGTTAGAAGACATTCGGATTTGCCTTTCGCAAGTCGGGGATCCCCGCACATTCAGACGGACCGATGCGATCCATCTTACATCAATACGACGCCAAACATGAGCAAGAGATGAGAAGCGCCGGAAACTGTCGATTCGGTGCTGTCGCGTTCGTCGTTTGTGTAGAACGGCGGAAAGGGCCGCCGAACGATACCCTGAGGAGGGTCACCATGCAGTTCATCGCCTTGATCTACACCGACGAATCGCTCGACACCAGCGCCACGCCCGAACAGACGAACGCCGTCATGGCTGAGTACTTCGCGTTCACAGCAGCCGCCCGCGAGGCCGGCGTGCTGGTCGCCGGTGAGGCGTTCCACCCGACCGTGACCGCCAAGACCGTGAGTGTGAACAATGGCACCAAGCACGTCGCCGACGGGCCGGCGGTGCGCACGCCGGATGTCCAGCTTGGCGGCATGTACATCCTGCAGAGCGACACCATCGAGCAGGCCGTCGACTGGGCCGCGAAGATCCCCGGCGCGAAGCACGGTAAGGTCGAGGTGCGTCCGCTGGTGGACTTCAGCTAACCGCCACGCACCACCGCGCCCGTCTCGCAGGGGTGACTCGTGAGTCGCCCCTACCCGTTGTGGGAATCGCGGTATAGTAATTTGAAGGTTCGACGAAAGCGGCACGACGATGACATTTCCTGCAATTGATGATCGATTTGAAGCGGTATACGAGTTTCTCGCATCGGGCCCATCGGCAGCGGAAATCCTTGCGTATCGGCCCACCGCCGAGCTTCAGCAGCGACTGGATGATCTGCTTGCGAGGAATGCGGCCGGTGCGCTTACGGAAGCGGAGCGCGACGAGCTCGACGAATTCCTGCGATTTGACCGCTTCATCAGCAGCCTGAAGCGTCATGCGCGAGCACGTATCGACGTGCCGTGAGCTACATCCCTCTGGATCTTCGTCACTTCATCGTTCAGCGGGCGCGTAACTGCTGCGAATATTGCCTCATGCCGCAGGCGGAGAAATTCTTCACGTTTCCTATTGATCACGTCATCGCCATCAAGCACGGCGGTGAAACGTCTCAAGACAACCTGTGCCTCTCATGTCCTGACTGCAACGTGTACAAAGGGAGCGACATCTCGTCCCTTGACCCCGTGTCCGGACAGATTTCACGCCTGTTCAACCCGCGCCGCGACACATGGATAGTGCACTTCGAGTTGCAAGGTGCTCATATCGTTCCGCTCACAATCATAGGGCGCACCACTGAAACGCTTCTTCGCCTCAACCATCCGCAGCGCGTACTCGAACGCATGGAGCTCATTGCGGTCGGCCGTTATCCTTCGGCATCCACATCTCCAGATATTGACCCGCGCTGACGTGGCATAACAACCGAACCGGCACGAGATCGCAGCGACCCACGAATCACTCCGATACGCTGCATTCATCCCGTGGTAACGGCAGTGCCGCGTCCCGCCCTTCCCCTTGCCCCGTTCCCCTCTCCCCTCCCTTGCCCTCCCCATTCGGTAGATGCTCACACGCCGATTCTCCGGTACACTGTTTCGTACCGACCGCCGCAAAGTGGAAAGTGGTACCGGCATGGATAAGCGGATGGTGGATTTCATCCGAGCCCTGCGCGCCGCTGGCGTGCGCATATCGCTGGCCGAAAGCCAGGACGCGATGAAGGGCGCGGACGTGATGGGCGTGACCGCGCTCGACCCGTTCAAGGCGGCGATGAAGACGACGCTTGTCAAGGAACGGCGCGATCACTACCTGTTCGACTACTTCTTCCCGCTGTTCTTCAGCAGCAACGTCCCGCCGATGCAGAACATCCCGGAGAACTTGTCGCAGCAGGAACAGCAGATGCTGCAGCAGGCGCTCCAGTCGCTCGCCGGCCAGATGCAGGCGCTCAAAGACCTCATGCGCCAGCTGCTCGAGGGCAAGCCTTTCGACAACGATCAGCTTGGCGAGATGGGCGACAAGGCCGGCCTGAACGACGCGCAGGACATGCGCCAGCGCAGTTGGTTCGAGCGCCGCATGCGCAATCAAGCCCAGCTCAACCAGCTTCAGGACATGATCGACCAGCTCATCGAGACGCTCAAAGAGATGGGCATGTCGGACGAGCGGGCCGAGTTCCTGCGCGAGATGATGCAGGAAAACCTGCAGGGCATGAACGACCAGCTCGAGGCGCACGTCGGGCAGAACATCGCCGAGAACATGGCCGAGCGCGAGCCTGATCCCAAGCCCGACCTGATCGACGTGCCGTTCAACCGCCTCGGCGAGGACGACATTGACCAGATCCGCAAGGAAATTCGGCGGCTTGCCGCGAAACTGCGCAGCCGGGCCGCTTTGCGCCAGCGCCGCGCCAAAGACGGTCAGATCGACGTGCGCCGCACCATGCGCGCCAACATGAAGTATCAGGGCGTGCCGATCGAACTGCGCCGGCGCAAACGTCACGTCAAGCCGTACCTCGTGCTGATCTGTGACGTGTCGACGTCGGTGCGCTACTGCGCCGAGTTCCTGCTCACGCTGGTTTACGAGCTGCAGGACCAAGTCGCGCGCACCAACAGCTTCATCTTCATCAACGACCTGACCGACATCAGCATGGCGTTCAAGGAGCTGGAGCCGCAGGAAGCGGTCACCAAGGTACTGAGCGACAACCCGCCGGGCTACTACAACACCGACCTCGGCAACAGCCTGAACACCTTCCGGCAGGAGCAAATGGGGCTGGTGACCGGCCGCACCACCGTGATCATCCTCGGCGACGGGCGCAACAACTACAACGATCCACGCACCGACATCGCCAGCGAGGTGCAGCGCAAGGGCCGCCGGCTGATCTGGTTCAACCCGGAGCATCCGAGCCAGTGGGGCACGGGCGACAGCGACATGCCGCGCTATATGCCCGCCAGCGACGGCGTGTACTACGTCGCCACCCTTCGCGACCTCGCCAACGCCGTCGATCAGGTGCTGGCCGACGGATAACCGCCACCAAAGGGCTTGCGCCCTCTGGACTCCCATTCCCGCGAATTGACCACGCCAGCGTGGTCAATTCGCAGAATGCGGGTGCAGGGATGCAAATTCCTGCCGGGTCTTGAGGCAGCGCCCCACCGTCAATGGGATGGGGTCGGTTACAATGGTGCCGATCTTGCTGACCCGGAACCACGCCCAAGGGGTGGACCGTGTTTATCACCGTCGACAACGCCACGCTGTTTGCTGCTGCCTTTGGCCCTAAGATGTCGGTGCCGATCCTCGCGCTTGGCGGTTGGATCGGCAGTTGGGAGGACTGGCTCGAACCGCTGTCGATCCTGAGCGAGTCGCAGCGGGTGATCGCGTTCGACCATCGGGGCTGTGGGATCTCGCTCGCGCCAGTTGAATCGATCACGTTCGATAGGCTGGTCGATGACGTATTCGCTGTGCTGGACGCTTACGATGCACAACGCTGCGTGCTCGCCGCGATGTCGATGGGCGCAGCGGTCGCGTTGGGCGCGGCCCTGAAACATCCCGACCGGATCGCCGCGCTGGTGCTGGTCAATCCGCTGGACCTTTCCGCTCAGCCTGCGGGGGACGCCGACCCGTTCCTTCGGGCGCTGACCTACGACTATCCGCGCGCACTGCAAGGCTTCATCGAGGCGTGCATCGTCGAGCCGGACTCGGCGCATCTCAAACATTGGGGCTGGCACATTCTGAACCGGGCTTCGCAGGACGCGGCGATTGCGCTGTACCGGATGTCGCAGTCCATCTCGTTCGGCAGCGCGCTGGCCCGCGTGACCCAACCGACATTGATCATCCACGGCGAGTCCGACGGACTCGTCCCGCTTGAGTCGGCGCGATGGCTTGCCGAGACTCTTCCCGATGCTCGCCTTGAGGTGATCGAGGGCGCCGGTCACGTGCCAGTGTTGACGCGGCCCGTCGAGGTCGCGCGGGAAATCGCATGGTTCATCAACGAGATCGACGAATGACGACATTTGACTTCACGGTATTCCCAGCACTCGCCACGCCGCGTCTGCGCTTGCGCCAAATGACGCACGACGATGCCGACGGGATTATCGCGCTGTTCGGCAATCCGGAGATGATGCGTTTCCTCAACGCGCCGCTGGTGACGAATCGCGAGCAGGCGGTCGGGATGATCGACTGGTTCGCCGGCAACTACCGCGAGCAGATCGCCGTCGACTGGGCGGTGACGCTGGCAGACAGCGGCGAGATGATCGGCATGTGCGGCATGTATAAATGGAACCGCGAGTATCGCAGCGTCGAATTGGGCTACAACATCGCCGTGCCGTACTGGGGCCACGGCTACGCGACCGAGGCCGCGCACGGCATCATTCAATGGGCCTTCGACGCCCTAGACCTGCACCGCATTCAGGCCGACTGCACCAACGGCAACCTCGCGTCGGAGCGAGTGCTGCTCAAACTCGGCTTCAAGGTCGAGGGGCTCTTCCGCGAGAGCTGCTGGGAACACGGCCGGTTCGTGGACATCAAATACTTCGGCCTGCTGCGCCGGGAGTATGCCGGGCCGGGGTGACGCGGCGCGGGGCACGCGCTGCCCGACCAAACCACCCTGATTCCCGGCGTTTTCGTAGGAACAACATCGACGCTCAGTATTCGCCCCGACCACCCCACGACGCGTTACAATCTGGCCTTGCTGCGCGATACCGCGAGGACCGACCCATGACGCGTTCCGACGACTACGTCGACATGCAGGCAAAGGCACAGGCCGAAAACGCCGACAGCCCGCTCAAGCAACCGTTGGATTTCACGCCGTTTGACGCGGCCATCGGCGCGCTGACGCCGGGGCGCATCGGCGTGCTGGACGCGCACATTCAAGGCGCCAGCGTCGTGCATATTCAAGCCGCGCTGTCCAGACGTGAAACGACCTCGGCCGAACTCGTCGCGTATTACGTCGAACGCATCCGCCGGATCGACCACGGCCGGCACAACGCGATTCTCGAACTGAACCCGGACGCGCTGTACATCGCCGCGCAGTTGGACGCCGAGCGATCGGAAGGGCGCGTACGCGGGCCGCTGCATGGCATCCCAGTCACGCTCAAGGCGAACATCGGCACCAGCGATGCGATGCACACGTCGGCCGGGGCGGCGGCGCTGGCGAACTTGATCACCGACCGCGATGCATACCTCGTCTCGCTGCTGCGGGAGGCCGGCGCTGTTATCCTCGCCAAGAACAACCTGTCCGAATGGGCAAACTTCTACACGCAGGGGTCGATCAACGGGTTTAGCGTGTTGGGTGGACACACCCGCAGCCCCTTCGGCCAGTTCGATGTCGGCGGCAGCAGCAGCGGATCGTGCGCCGCGGTAGCGCTCGGTCTCACGCCCCTGAGCATCGGCAGTGAGACGACCGGAAGCATCGTCTACCCGGCGTCGCAGAACGGCATCGTTGGCCTCAAGCCGTCGGTCGGGCTGGTCAGCCGCGACCGGATCGTGCCGATCACCGATGCGTTCGACACGGCCGGACCGCTTGCACGTACCGTCGCCGACGCGGCCGCGCTGATGACCGTCATGGCCGGCGACCGTGACGAATCCGATCCTGCATCGGTGGAGGCCATCGGCGGGTTCGGCCTCGACTACACGGTCGGTCTTCAGCCCGACGGTCTGCGCGGCGTGCGTGTCGGATTGGTCGCGCGCGACGAGGATGTCCGCACCGGCGATTCAGCCATCCGCGAACAGATCGCGCATTGGCTGACAAATGCGGGCGCAACGGTCGTGCACATTCCGCCGCTGGCCGAATTCGTCGGCACAGAGACCGACGAACGACTCGCCAGCGACAGCTTCCAGATTCTGCTGATGGGCTACCGGCTCGGCGTCGAGGCGTTCCTTCAGGCGCAGGGCGAGCGCGTGCCGGTTCGCACGCTGGCGGAGTTGGTGGCCTACAATGCTGAGCAGGCCGAGGCGCGCGTCCCGTATGGCCAGACGTACATCGAACAGGCGGCTGGCCTGAGCGACGAGGCATTAGCCCTCTACGCCGACCTCGTCCACGCAACGGTGAGCGCCTACCGTGAAGCGGTCGACAGCGCGCTGCGTGAACATGATGTCGCGTTCATCGCCGACTTCGCTAACTACGCTTCGCCATATCACTCGCGAGCCGGATATCCCGCGCTCACACTGCCGGCCGGCCGTCGCGACTCGGGCGAACCGCTGGGCGTCACGTTCTTCAGCGGGTGGCTGCGCGACGCCGACTTGCTGCGCTGGGGCTTTGCCTACGAGATCGCACGGTCGGAGGCAGAATGAGCGAGACAACCGGTTGGCGAATCATCAACTGGGGCTGGCTGGGCTGGATCGAGACGGCGCTCAAAGCTGTGGCGATTGTCGCGTCGTTCGTCGCCGTGACGCGCATTCCGGCCGGCGCAGCGATCGAACTCGGCGGGCATCCTCGCCTTGTCGCGCTGATCGTGCTCGGTCTGCTCACGGTGACCGATATCGCGCAGGTGGTACTGCGCCTGCGGCTCAAAGACATCATCTCGATGGTGTTCGCTGTGTTTTATCTGGCGGCTCACGCGGCGATGTGGGTCGCGTTGGCTGCGGCACCGGCAGTCGCTCAACCTTTCGCCGTCGTATTCTGTGCCTTCATCCTGCTCGGCGACGCGGTGAAGCTGCGGTTCGTAACGCAGACCGGTTACACAGAAGCGGGCGCCTCCAACGAGACCGTGCGTAACCTCGTGCTGTTCATGCTGACGGTGTACACCGTGCTGCTGCTGGCCGTGCTGCTCTGATCAACTCGCATCGTCTGCTCATTCGGTGCTCGTCGCGCGCCTATATCGTCGTGGTGGAATCGCAGTGGGTGATTGTGATGGAGGAGAGCGATGACGGCAAGCAAACTGCAGGGCTGGCATGTCGCCAATTGGGGCCTGTACGGCTGGATCGAGACGGCACTCAAGGGAATCGCGCTGATAATCGGCCTCGCGGCGGCGTTGAGCACGCCCGACGCGCCGCTCATGCTCGACGGACATCCGCGCCTGCTGGCCGTGCTGCTGCTGATCGGGCTGTCGCTCGGCACGCTGGTCCAAGTAACGTTCCGCGTCATCCAGCGCGAAGTCATCTCAATTCTGTTCGCCGTGCTGAACACGGGCGGCCATTTCGGCTTGGTGTTGGCGCTGCTGCGTGATCCCGCGCTCCAGATCGCGCCGCTGCTGTTCTGCGGGTTCTACCTGCTCGGGGAACTCGCCAAGCAGCGTTTCTTGCGCACCACCGGCTATGTTGAAGGCGGCCTAGACAGCGCAGCGATCATTCGGACGTCACTGTTCCTCGCATTGGTATACGTCGCGCTGATCCTGTTGTTTGTTGTGTAGCGCCGCGCTTTCGTACACTTTGTAGGAAAGCGGCAGTCCAATTTGCGCCTCCCCGCCTCATGACACGGTTGGAAAGTGCGCGTATGATACGTCACAGTGTTTTGAGCTTATCCCTATGACAGGTAGAAACCGGCCTCCATGCGCACCTTCGTCAGCAAAAACGTCCAGCAGCTTCGCCCTTCAGGAATCCGCCGCTACTTCGACATCGCCGCCACCATGACCGACGTGATCACGCTCGGGATCGGCGAGCCGGACTTCGCCACCCCCCAGCACATCGCGCAGGTCGGCGCGGACTGTGTGCTGACCGGGCATACGGCGTACACCAGCAACAGCGGGGCGATCGAACTGCGCAGTTCGATCAGCGCGCACATGCGCCGCCTGTATGGACTGGAGTACAGCGCGACGGACGAGATTCTGGTTACGGTTGGCGTGAGCGAGGCGCTGTTTCTCGCGCTCAAGGCGATCTGCGACCCCGGCGACGAGGTGCTGGTGGTCGAGCCGTGCTTCGTCGCCAACGCCGCCGCGGTCGAGATGGCTGGCGGTATCCCTGTCCCGGTGCCGACGTACGTCGAGCACGGGTTTCAGGTGACCGGCGCAGAACTCGAAGCCCGTATCACCCCGCGCACGAAGGCGATCCTGATCAGCTATCCGAGCAACCCGACCGGCGCCGTCCTGACCGCCGAGCACATGGCCGAACTGGTCGATGTCGCCGTGCGCCATGACCTGCTGGTCATCAGCGATGAAATCTACGAACGGCTCGTGTACGGAGTCGAGCATACCAACGTCGCCAGCCTGCCCGGTATGCGCGAGCGCACGATTGTGCTGAGCGGCATGAGCAAGTCGTACGCCATGACCGGATGGCGCATCGGCTATGCGCTGGCGCCGGCGCCGATCATGGACGCAATGCGCAAGCTGCATCAGTATCTCATCATGTCAGCTCCGACCATGGGGCAAGCCGCGGCGGTTGAGGCACTTGAACGCGGCGAGGACGATGTCGAGGCGATGCGCTGCGACTACGACCGCCGCCGCCGCCTGATCGTGGACGGGTTCAACCGGATCGGTCTGCCCTGCTTCGAGCCGCGCGGCGCGTTCTACGCGTTCCCGGACATTCGGCCGACCGGCCTGACGGACGAGGAATTCTGCGAGACGCTGCTGCGGGAAGAACGGGTTGCGGTGGTGCCCGGCAGCGCGTTCGGCTCAAGCGGGGCCGGGTTCGTCCGCGCCAGCTACACCGCCAGCTACGCCAATATCGAACGCGCGCTGGAACGCATCGAGCGGTTCGTCGCCCGGCACGGTTTGATTGTGCCCGTCGAGGCGCTGTCGGCCTAATCCGGAACCCGGCGCACGCTGAACCGCATCGCGTTACGCGCGCTGCCGTTGATGTGCACCGTGAGGAAGTCGATGTCGGCGACGACGCGAATGTCGTCGCCGGCGAGGAAATGCTTGGCAAGCGCCACGGCTTTGGCGGTCTGGTTCACCGATTCGGCGCCCACGGCATGAAGTTCGGCACAGCCGGAGTCGCGCACCATTCCGGCGATCGCGCCGGCCACCTTGCGCGGGACGGACTGGGCGGCCACTCGCATCGGCTTCAGGCCGTTGCACCCGGCATCCAGCGGCGCGTTAGGGCGATTGGTAGTGAGCTGTTCGTGGTTGTCTCGAATCATTGTGAGGTTGTATTAGTAAGCCATCGAGAGCGAATACACGTGTTATTCGTGGAATACTGTGATTGACATTGTAGACCGAATACTCGATTTCAGGACATTAAGCATTCTTGCGAGAGGATAGTACCCGGGTCATACATGCGCTGCGATCGCGTTTCCGCTCAAATCCGGGCTCGACACGCCGACGAATCGGCCAAGTCCGGGCCTTGGCGCAGCACGAAAATCGGCAGACTCTCATCTACCCGACAGATGCCAACGGCACGAAAACCCACACAGCGTGACATTTCTAATCTTTCTAACCTTAATTTCCGGTAGGCTCTTGAGGGAGCATTTAACCATGTTTGGTAAAAGTTATCCCAACGTAAGCTTGTGAAGACCAGAACGAACATTTGGGATATCGTAGGATTCGACCCATACGTTCTACATTCCGTGCGGACCGCAAAAGCCGACTCGCGCCTACATTTCCCAAGCTGAAGAATCCCGCACGAATCGCATATCCCAAACCTAAATTTTCGGCTGACTCCGTGGCACTTTTCTTGAGCGCCTTCCCATGTTGGGGTATACTGGCGCTCATATTCAAACCAACACGACCCCGCTAGACCACAACACCTCGGTGGGGTCGACAAGGGCGGTTTTCCGTCCTCGACACGGATTTCATCAGCAATACAGCGGCTTTTCACCCGCGACAGACAGGCGCAAGGCTCAGAGCCATTGCGGTATGACTTTGTGTTCCCTGCCGGTCGCCCCGTACACAAGGATGATGCTAGACCATGATTACCCCGCAAGATGCTTGGGACACAACTTACCATCAGCTGCAGCTGCAGCTCGACCAAGCCAAGTTCGATACGTGGGTGCGCGACGCGCGCTTCCTGCGTTTCGACGGAGACACCTTCGTTGTGGGGGTTCGCAATACCTTCGCGCGCGATATGCTGCAGCATCGGCTGTATCGCAACGTCGTGCGCGTACTGTCCGATGCGTGGGGCAAGTCGGCGACGATTCGCTTCGAGCTGCTGCCTACCGGGAACGGCAAAGCTCACGCAGAGGACGCGGAACTCCCGTTGTTCCAGATCATGGCCGAAGCGCGCATGCCTGCCCTGCCGACCTACGCCGTTGCCGAGGCGGCGCCTGCGCCCGCTCCTACTTACGCCGAACGCGTGCCCGCGCCGCTTCCCGCATCGCTGCCCGAGATGGAGCTCAACGCGCGTTATACGTTCGACCGCTTCGTCGTCGGTCCGTCCAATCACCTCGCCTACGAGGCCGTGCAGAGCGTACTGGACGCGCCCGGCCGGCACTACAACCCGCTATTCATATATGGAGGCGTCGGAGTCGGCAAGACGCACCTGCTGCAAGCCGCCGCGCACGTCAGCCGCGCCGCCGGCAAGCGCGCAATCTACGTCCCCAGCGAGGCGTTCACCAACGATCTGGTCGTCGCATTGCGCACCCGCACCACCCCGATGATGCGCGAGAAGTACCGCACTGCCGATGTATTGATTGTCGATGACGTCCAGTTCCTCGCCGGCAAGGACTCGACCGTCGAAGAGTTCTTCCATACGTTCAATGTGCTGCGCGAGTCCGGGAAGCAGATCATCCTTGCCAGCGACCGCGCCCCCGCCGACCTCGCAACGTTGGAAGACCGCCTGCGCTCGCGCTTCTCGGGCGGGCTGGTGGTCGACATTGGGCCGATGGAGCTTGAGCTGCGCATGGCGATCGTCAAGCTGTGGATGCATGAACAGAACATCCAGTTGAGCGATCCGGTCGTGCAAGTGATCGCGGAGTCAGTTGCGAGCGCGCGCGAGTTGGAGGGGGCATTCAACATGATCGCCGCGCGGGTGCGCCTGACCGCCACGCCGATTAAGCGCGACGATGCCGTGCACATTTTGCGCCGGCTTGAAGGGCCGCGCGTGCACAATCGGGCGCTCACGCTGGATGAGATCACGCAAGTCGTCTCTAGCGTGTTTGGCGTCAAAGTCGAGGAAATTCTTGGCAAAGGCCGCACCAAGGCCGTCAGCCTCGCGCGGCAAGCCGTGATGAGCCTCGCGCGCGATTTGACCGACCTGTCGCTGATTCAAATCGGCGCCGGGCTGGGCGATCGCACGCACAGCACGGTCATCAGCGGGATCAAGAAGGTCGCCGAACTGTGCGCCAGCGCGCCGGAAATCTGCGAGCAGCTTGAGGTCGCGCGTAAGCGCCTGCTCGGTCAGCGGTAAGCCCGCCACGCCACACAAAAACGCCGCGTATCGGGCCGTTCCGACACGCGGCGTTTCGTTTGGGTCTGCGTACGCGTTACTGCGCAGGCTCTTCCTCAGCCTCGGCGTCTTCAGGCGCCGGGACCTCCAGCGCGATCAACTGCTTGATCAAGTCGCGCATGGTCGTCTCAGGCAGCGCGCCGGGTTGGTTGAAGACGATCGTGCGGTTCTTGATCATCATCAAATTCGGGATGCTCATGATGCGGAACGCCTGCGCGACGCCCGGATTCTCATCCACGTTGACCTTCGCGATACGAATCTGACCGGAAAACTCGGCGGCCAGTTTCTCAAGCGCGGGCGCGATCTGACGACACGGGCCGCACCACTCCGCCCAGAAGTCAACCAGCACCGGCAGCGGATGGTCGATGACCTCGGTCTGGAAGGTCGCGTCGGTGACCTTCACCGGCCTGGTGTCGACCGGGGCTGCGACAGTCGCTGCCGCTGGAGATGGCGTGGTATCAGCCACCGGGGCATCGGGGGATGCGGCTGGGACGGGTGCCGTCGTCTTCGATTTGGCGCGCAGCTCGTCGACCAGCAGCGTCACGTCGGAGCCCCACGGGCGCAAGCGGCGGACGATTTCTTCGCCGTTCAGAAACCCGATCAACAACGGCTTGTCGGACGTGCCGAAACGGGCCGCGGCCTGCGGGTTGTCGGCCGGGTTCAGCCGCGCAAACACGATGTCTTTGGCGTCATCGGTCGCTTTCTTAAATGCCGTCGAGAAATCCCCGCGCAGTCCATCGCCGGTCGTCAACAGCAGAACCAGCGCCGCGCTGGATGCGATGTGTGACTCGTAGTCGGCATCGGTCAGAGTAATTGCGTCAGTCATGGCTTGTCTTTCCTGGCTCAAATGGGTCGAACTACTGTACTGGACGGTGACACAGGACCGACACTTACGTCGCATTGGGAAGTTCATTTGAGCTTACGGTTAATTTTGTTCGTAAGATTTTTTTGACAGACGGTCAGCCGGGCAGTATAGTCGAGCGGTATATTGCGCAACTTAACTGCGTGGGGAGGACGACGATGAAGAAGTCTCGAGTTCTGGTCGTCGAAGATGACGAAAGCATCAGCAAGCTAATTGTGGACCACCTCACCCGCGCGGGCTACGACGTATACGCCGCAGGTGACGGGTTGAGCGCGTTGGAGTACGTGAAGGAGACCGGACTGCCGCACATTGCGCTGGTCGACCTCATGCTTCCCAACAATATGCACGGATTCGAGTTCAGCAGCAAGCTCAAGGCCATGGCCGATGTGCCGATCATCTTCGTCACTGCCGTGCGTGACACCGACACTATCGTGCAAGGTTTGCGCCAGTACGCCGAAGACTTCGTGGTCAAACCGTTCGACACGCGCGAGCTGGAAGCCCGCATCAAGGTCGTGCTGGCGCGTATGCCGACCCTCGATTACGCCAACGAGCCAGTTATCAAAGTCGACGCGCACCTGCAGATCGATTTCGCGCACAATCGCATCCTGATCGACGACAAGCCCATCACCCTCACGCCCATCGAGTCGGTACTGCTGCACGTCCTGCTGCGCAGCGCGGGCCGGGTGGTCGAAAACCGGACGCTGATCACGCGTGTGTGGCCGGACGAGGACGTGAACGACGACACGCTTCGCGTGCACATGCACCGGCTGCGGCGCAAGCTCGAGGCCGACAGCCACCACCCGCACTATGTCCGCACCGAACGCGGCGTCGGCTATCTGTTTACGATTAAGCCGGAGCCGTCCGGCACGGACTAGCTAGCGCACGCTGGCGACGACAGCAGCAAGAACCTCGGCAAATCCGTCGATCTCGCCCGGCGCGGCGACCAGCACGGCGTATACCGTGCCCAGCGGACCGGCGGTCTGTGCTGTGCGCGTCACGAGGTCATCCAACGCGACGTCCTGCATCGTCGGCGGTGGATCGAGCGGGCGCACCGACAGCGCGATCAGTGCCCGATCCTCCGGCGCGACCAACTGAAACGTGTACGGGTCTTCGGCCGGACCGGCAATCACGCGCCATTCGCGCGGCGTGGTTACCGTGTAGGCGGCGGTACGCACCTCGTCTTCGGTAATGACGTAGGCCGGGCCGGGGGTAAAGTCGAGCTGCGGCGGGCTTTCACGCGGGGCGCACCCTGCGAACAGCAAGGCGACCACCAACAGCATGCCCCGACTGCGCCGCCTACGGCGCACGGTTTGGCGCATCTTGCGCGGACCGAAGCTGTTCGAGGCCGGCGTTCGGCTCGTCACAGCTTACCCACCCCGACCAGCGCGTAATCTGCCACGTTTCACCGTCGACCTTCTCAGCGCGCTGATACACGCACACGCCTGAGAAACCCTGACTGAGTGTGGCGTCAAACGTGGTGATGAGCAGGATGTCCCATGCGTCGGGGCCGTCGGGGATACTGCGCCGGTAGACCGTATCGACCGGGCTGCCCCAACTGTCAGGGAAATACTCGAACACGCACGCGCCGAGGCCGTCCGGGCAGTTGGCGTCGGCCCACGCGGTCAGCTCGGGGCCGATCAGCGCGCCTGCAGCGGCATCGTCGCGGGCCTCGAGCAGCGCATCGGTGAACGCGAGCGCTACGTCATACGCGGGACTGAGTTGTTCGGGGACGAGCACGGCGGTGAGGGCAATGATTACGATAAGAGCGACCACGAGGACGAGGCCGATCAGCACGCCAATAGGGCGCATGGGGGTTATCTCTCTACGATGGCGCGGACCAGACGCGGCGCGACCAGCCAGATCAGTTCGCCTTGCAGCGGCGTGCGTGAGATCAGATCGACGCGGGCGATACCGCACTTCTTCATCTCGACACGAGCACCGGTCAGGTCTTGCACTGCTCGGCTGAAGGTCGGCTCATGCCCGACCAGCATAACGTTCTGATCGAAGTTTAGGGGGGCAAGCAGGTCGTTGAGAAGGGTAATGTTGAAGTCAAAATTGAGTTCTTCGCGCACCTGCGGCTCAAGGTTGAAGGCCCGCCCGACAATCTCGGCAGTCTGCCGGCAGCGCAGACGCGGGCTTGTGTAGATCGCGTCCACTTGTGTGCCGAGACGCTTAAACAGCTTGGCGGTCGCTTCAGCCTGCGCATTCCCCTTGTCGTTCAGGGCGCGCTCCTCGTCGGACAGGCCGACGGCGTCTACGGCGTGGGCATGGCGGAGGAAGTACAGGATCACGGCACGGTCAAACTTTCCGTACGTTCGGCGTCAACTTTCATGACACTATACTGCGGCCATCGCAGACCGTCTAGTCCAACACGTGTGATAGAATTACCGTAACGCAACCTTTCGCACGCTCGGGGCGTATGTTTTAGCGAGCGGTCAGCACCGCACGCTGGGGGGAACGAAGCCGCTGTGAGTGATGACCCGATTCTGCTGGAATGGATTTCCGATGCAATTGCCGGCGATCAGGCGGCATTTGAGGAAATCTACTACACCTATAAGGACGACGTGTACACCGCGTGCTATCGCATGATGGGCACGGCCCAAGAGGCCGAAGACGCCACGCAGGATGTGTTCATTCGCCTGCTGCGCGTGCTGCCGCGCTACGATCACACGCGGGCCAGCTTCCGCACTTGGATGCTGACGATCACGACCAACTACTGCTACGACCTGCTGCGCCGCCGTCGTGGTAACGACGTGTCGATAGACGACGAGGACGAGCCGGTCGCGCTTACGCTGTCCAGCGACGATCCCACTCCTGAGCAGGCCACCATGGGAATCGAACTGCGCGACCGCATTCAGCAAATGCTCGACCGCCTGCCGGCGCAAGATCGGGCGATGGTCGTGCTGCGCTACTGGTTCGATCACGGGTACGAAGAAATCGCGGAAGCGACCGAGACCAGCGTGAGCGCGGTCAAAAGCCGCCTGTTCCGCGCGCGGCAGAAGCTCGCCGAGCTGCTCGGCGATGTCGCGCTGCCCAACGAAGGGGTGTACTAGGTCATGTCGGACACCAAAGCCCAACGCTTGCAGCAGGTTCAAGAGGCACTCGATATGCTGCCCAACAGTGAGGCACGGGCCGCGCTTCGGGCCAAGCTCGCCGCCGAACCCGAAACACAGGCCGAAGCCGACCGGCTCGAGCGCGTCCATCGAATGCTCAGCAGCGCCCCGCGCGAGCGCGCGCCCGAACGACTCGCATCTCGAATCATGGCGCGCATCAGTGCCATCATGCAGCAGCAAAAAGCCGCCACATGGCCCGTCCCGGATGAAGCTGTCGCTGCCGCGATGGCGCTGGCGAACGCGGCCACGCTCCCGTTGATGACCGGCGCGGCGTGGCTGTTGATCCACGCGGCGTCCGATCCGCGCTTGTTCCGCGAAGTGCTGCCGCGCATTGTCGCCGTTCACCTGCTGCTCATCGAGGTGATGGTCGAAATCCTGCGCGAGGCCGAATCATTCGCCACCGACGACCCGCAGGCCGCAGCCGCCGTTCTTGCGCTGCTGCCCGACGCCTTGCGCGCGATCGCCAAAGGGCTGGACGTTCCGCCGGCCGATTGACTGCGATTGGCCCGCATCGCCAACGTTCATCCACTTATTAGGGGCCGGCCCCCAGTTCTAACAGCAATTTTACGGGACACGGTTACCCTCAATACCGTACACTAATGTCATAGACCGCCATCGCGGCCCGGAAAGGCCTACCTAACTTCATGTCTGATTCCAACGAGAATAACGTCGACAGTGGATTGCCCGAGGGAGTCATTCCTTTCGTGATCGAGGGTGCCCCCGGCCTCCATGACAGCGACGACGATGAGGTGCGGACCATAGCGGCTTCGCTGCCCAATGAACTGCCGATCCTGCCGATGCGCGGCATGGTGATCTTCCCGAAGATGACTCTGCCGATCACGGTGGCTCAGCCGCGCAGCCTGCGCCTGCTGGAGGACATGAACGGCAGCACCAAGTACGTCGGCCTCTTCACCAGCCTCAACCCGGAAGTCGAACAACCGTCGCCCGACGAGCTGTACACGGTCGGCACGCTGGCGGAAGTCCACCGCCTGTTCCGCGCGCCGGACGGCACCGTACGCCTGCTCGTCCGCGGCTTGATGCGCATCAAGATCGACGAATTCACCGCGACCGACCCGTACCTCAAGGCGCGCGTGTCGGCGATCCCGGAGTCGGTGACGGACACGCTTGAAATCGAAGCGATGGCCCGCACCATCAGCGACCAGTTCAGCCGCCTCGCCGACCTGCTGCCGAATCTCCCCGGCGAGCTGATCCAATCGACGCTCAACGTCGAAGAGCCGCTGCACTTGACCTACGCGGTCGCCACCTACATCCGCCGTGTCGACCTCGAAGAGGCGCAGAGCCTGCTTGAAATGCCGACGCTCGAAGAGAAGATGCGCCGGTTGATCCACGTGCTGGGCAAGGAGCTGGAAGTCCTCGAACTCGGCCGCAAGATTCAGACCGAGGCGCAGGGCGAGATGGAGAAGAGCCAGCGCGAGTATTTCCTGCGCGAGCAAATGAAGGCCATCCAGCGCGAGCTGGGCGAGGCCGACGATCAGGTCGCGGACTATATCAAGTTCAACGAGATGATCGATCAGGCCAACATGCCGGAGGAAGCCCGGACCGAGGCCCGCCGGGAGTTGGATCGCCTGAACAAGATCCCGTCCGCCAGCGCCGAGTACGGCGTGATCCGCACTTACCTCGACTGGATGGTCAGCTTGCCGTGGGACAAGCGCACCGAGGACAACCTCGACATTACGCGCGCCCGCCGCGTGCTGGACGAGGATCACTACGGGCTGAAGGACGTCAAGGCGCGTATCCTCGAGTTCCTCGCCGTGCGCAAGCTGCGCCAGCAGCGCGCCGAGCAGTTGGCCGCCCACGAGACAACCGACTACGTCCGCCGCGACCGGCAGGGCGCGATCCTGTGCTTCGTCGGCCCGCCGGGCGTCGGCAAGACCTCGCTCGGCCAGTCGATCGCCCGGGCGATGGAGCGCAAGTTCATCCGCATCAGCCTCGGCGGCGTGCGCGACGAAGCCGAAATCCGCGGCTTCCGACGCACGTACATCGGTTCGATGCCAGGGCGCATCATTCAGACCATCCGTCGTGTCGAGACGCGCAACCCGATCATCCTGCTCGACGAGGTCGACAAGCTCGGCTACGACTTCCGCGGTGATCCGGCCTCGGCGCTGCTCGAGGTGCTCGACCCGGAGCAGAACAACACGTTCCGCGATCACTACCTCGACGTGGCGTTCGACCTGAGCGAAGTGCTGTTCATCACGACCGCCAACGACCTCGACAAGATCCCGGGACCGCTGCGCGACCGTATGGAGATCATCACCCTGAGCGGATATACCGAACAGGAAAAGACCGCCATCGCCGAGCAGTATCTGGTGCCGCGCCAAATCCGCGAGAACGGCCTGCTGGACGGCGAGGTCACGTTCACGACCGAGTCGCTGCACGAGATCATCCGCGGCTACACGCGCGAGGCGGGCGTCCGCACCCTGGAACGCGAGATTGGCCGCTCTGCCCGCAAAATCGTGACGCGCATCGCCGAAGGCGACGCCGAGAACGTCGTGATCGACGGGCCGATGGTCAAGGATTTGCTTGGCAATCCCAAGTTCGCCGCACAGGAGGAACTGAAGGACCGCACCGACCTACCCGGCGTGGCCACCGGCCTCGCATGGACGCCGGTGGGCGGCGAAGTGCTGTTTGTCGAAGCGTCGCAGATGCCCGGCAGCAAGGGCTTCCAGATCACCGGCAACCTCGGTGACGTCATGCAGGAATCGGCACGCATCGCGCTCAGCTTCATTCGCAGCCATGCCGACGAACTCGGCATCGACCCGGACGTGTTCGAAAAGTTTGACCTGCACGTGCACGTCCCCAGCGGCGCGATGCCCAAAGACGGCCCTTCCGCCGGCGTGACGATCTTGAGCGCACTGGCGTCGCTGCTGACCAACCGCACTGTCCGCAGCAACGTCGCCATGACCGGCGAAATCACGCTGCGCGGTCAGGTGCTGCCGGTGGGCGGCATCAAGGACAAGGTGCTGGCGGCGCACCGCATGGGCGTCGACACGATCATCCTACCCCGCAAGAACGCGCCGGACATCGACGACGTGCCGAAGGAAGCGCGCGACGAGCTGACGTTTGTGTTCGTCGAACGCATGTCGGACGTGCTGGACGCGGCCCTGCTGCCGGATGACACGCCGGAACCTGAACCCGAACCCGAGCCGGCGGGTTAGCCCTCAAGTCCCCCTCACCCACACGTGGCGAGGGGGATTTTTGTTTCGGCGGGTCGCTGGCGTGTTTGCCCCTCACCCCCGGCCCCTCTCCCTCGCAAGCGGGGAGAGGGGAGAAGGGAAATGCGGAAACATGATCGGATGCGGCATCGCGACCTTTGTCAGCGAGCGACCCGCCGGGTGGCCCCTACGAAACGCCCGGAGTCTATTGCCTGACGACTGACTCCTGCGAACTTCTCTCATCACTTCGTTCACACCCCTCACACCCGGCCTCTCTCCCTCACGGGGGACAGGAGAGATCACCGTCTCTACGCTCTTCTCCACATCGCGGGCTTAGCTGCCGTGTCCGAGAAGGAGCCGATGCCGGGCAAACAACGGTGACTGTCGGGGTGGCCGGTACCCTTTGTCCATCCCCCTTGTCATCCCTGCTAAAATGGACCCTGAGCAAAGGATCGACGAGCATGCCTGAGACGCACGAACGCCTGCATGTTAAAGTCATGGGACGGGTACAAGGCGTCAGCTTCCGCTATTACACCACGCAGCAAGCGTTGGCCTTGGGGCTGACGGGTTGGGTCATGAATCTGTCGGATGGGCGCACCGTCGAAGTGATCGCCGAAGGCCCTCGCAAGGATTTGCAGGCCCTGCTCGATTGGCTGCATCACGGCCCCAGCGGCGCGCGCGTAACCAACGTCGTCCATGAGTGGGGAGCGGCAACGGACCAGTACACGGGGTTCAGGACGCGCCACGGCATCTACGACGAGTAGATCAAAGATTGACGACGTGGGGATAGGGGTCCGAGGTGAAGGTATTCCGCGCGGCGGTCGACCCAGCGGGTCGACCCTACGGCGGACACGACAGTGCAATGTCCCTACGAACCTCGTTTCCTTTCTGACTCCTGACAACTGACCCCTGTCAACTGAATCTTAAGCCCGAAGCCCTTCTCTCATCACTTCCCTCTACCGCACGCGCCACACAGCGACTGAGCCGTCGACGCCGCCAGAGATCAAGGCTCGCGCGTCCTGGCTGAACGTCAGCGACGTCACGCGGCCATTGTGTGCGCGGAGCGTCGTGACCACCTCGCCGGTCGCCGTGTCCCACAGCCGGAGCAGGCCGATCTCGTCACCGAAGCCTTGCGACACCCCTGCGGCCAACAGGCTTCCGTCCGGCGACAGCGCCAGCGCATACGCGCGTTCGCCCGCCCCCAGCTCAATGTCGCGGAGTTGTTCGCCGGTTGCCACGTCCCACGCGCGGATCGACCCGTCCTCGGCGGCTGACCAGATGGTGCGGCCGTCAAACGCGAAGCGCACGGCGACGACATCGCGCTCGTGGCCGCTAAACGTCAGCAGCAGGTCGCCGTCGGCGGCGTCCCATAAGCGCAGTGCACCGGCGTCACCTGCGCCGGCCAGCGAACTCCCGCCCGGGCTGAAGGCCAGCGCGTTCACCCGGCGAATACCCGGGTCAAAGGTCGTGACGGCGGCCTCGCCGGCGACATCCCATACGGTAACCTCGGCGCTCTGGCCGGTGCCGACCGCCGTCGACGCAATGCGCGAGCCATCAACCGTGAATGCCAGCGCACTGATCTGCGTGTCATGACCGCCGAGGCGGCTGACCGGTGATCCAGTGAATCCATCCCAAAGGCGCAAGCGTCCCTGACTATCGCCTGTAGCGGCGACGTTCGTCAGTACAGCCAGCGCCATCGCGTATACCGTATCCTGGCTGGCATTGCGCCGCGCGACCTCGATCCCACGCAGACTGTCCCAAATCCGCAGGCTTCCGCTTTCGTCAGCAGTGACGACTCGCGTACCGTCGGTGGTGATCGCCGCGTCGCTGATCGGGCGCGAGAAGTCGTCCAGCACGGCCCGATTGGCGCCTGTGGTCGTGTCGATCACGCGGACGGCGTCGCCGAGCGCGGCAGTCGCCAACAGCGTGCCGTCGGCGTTGAACGTCATGTCGAGCGGGCCGACGGCAATGCCGCGCAGGATCGTGCGCTCGGTCCAACTGCTGGTGTTCCACAGGCGCACCGTCGTATCCTCGCTGCCGGTCGCCAATGTCGACCCGTTGGGGCTAAACGCGACCGACTGCACCCAGTTCAGGTGCGTCGTCAGGGCAGCCTGCTCGACGCCGGTCGCGGCGTCCCAAATGCGCGCCGAGTTGTCGAGCGCGGCGCTGGCCAGAACGCTTCCGTCCGGTATGTAGGCGACGTCGATCACCGGCGAGGTGTGACCGACCATGACCGTCTGCTCGACACCCGTCTCGATATCATAGACGCGTACCGTGAAGTCGGTGCCACCAGCCGCGACTTGAGCCACGGCCGGAGAGAACGCGACCGATGTCAGCGGTGAAACTGCGTTGATCGTCCGCACGAGCGTGCCGTCGGACGCGTTCCAAAGGTGTAGGTTGAGGTCGAAGCCGGTCGATGCGACCAGCGCGCCGTCCTCGCTAAAGGCCACATCGGTCACGTAATCGGTGTGCTGTGAGAAAACGAACCGCTGCGTGCCGGTTACGGTGTCGATGACGTGTACGCTGCCGACGCTGTCGCTGATGGCCAGTACGAGACCGTCGGGCGAGTAGGCTAGCGCAGTCGGCGTGTAGTCGGTGCGGATCGCGCGCGGCGACCGTTCGAAGTCGGCCGTGTCGTACAGCCACACGCCGGTATTACTGGCGACTGCCAGAGCGCGCCCGCCGGGGCTGAACGCGACATCACGCGCACCGCCCTTGCCCAAGCGCACGGCCTCAGCGAGACGGGACGCGTTGCCGACCGTGATGACATCCGACTGCGCCACGCTCACGGACGCGAACAGCACGCACAGAATCAGTGCGGCAGCGAGCATTTTGAGGGTTCGCATGGGTCTGAATCTCCACACCTGCCCCGCGCGAACGGAGCAGAGACCGTCTCAAGTGGTAGTGTAGCATAGGCCCCCGGCCGAACAGCGTTAACGCCCTGCCTGCCCACGTCTGCGCGGATTGATAAGACCCTTTCACCTTTCGTTTTCTTGAGCCGGTCGTACGGTAGACTAATAGCATGACGACAAAGGACGACGACCATGTTGGGTGACGAACTTGGTGGGTTGGTACAACAACTCCCGCGCGGCCTGATCGCGGTAACCTGCGTTGCAGGACTGCTGTGGGTTGCGCTGATGATCTTCTTCGCCGTGATCCGGCCTGCGCAGCGGCGGCGGCGCAAGGCGGCTGAAGCGATTGCCCTGACCTCGCCGGCGCCTGCGGCACTTACGTCCGACTATGCAGCCCCGTCCGCCGCCTCGCTCGACCTGCCCGACCTCGATATGTTGATGGATTCGCGCGCCGCACCTGAACCTGTTGCGGCCTCCAGAGCCACATCGACGCAAGATGTGCCGCCAATCGCCGCGATCGGTGCGCCTCGGCGGCTTGGCAGCGCCGATGTGCGCCTCAACGACGGCTCGACCACTCACGCCGAGGAGCAGATGGTCGTCCTGCGCGACCCGCGCGACGGCAAGCTGATGGTCCAGATCGGGGACGTGGCGTATAAGTCGTTCGCCGGGGCCGCCAAGGCCCGCGAGACGTTCAAGACACTGCTGCACGAGTTGGGCGTATCGCTTAACCCCAACGCGACCGGCCCGCTCCCGGCCCAGCCTGCGACCGCGACCAGAACGACACCCGCAGCCCCCCCGCCCCCGTCGCCAACCGGCGATGGATCGCTACCCGGTGACTTGCCGCGCTACAACGAACTGCGCGACGAGATCAAGTCGCGCGGCGCATTCCGGCCGCACAAGGTCGAGCTGCCGGCGATCCCCGAACTCAACATCGCCGGATCGATCGAATCGTATTTGCAGTACAAGCTGCAGTTTGTGGCGGAATTCCAGCGCCGTGGCATTCACGTGCGGCCTGCGCCCGGTGGGGGTGTGCGCATCGAGATGGACGGGCGCTTCTTCGACGCCGTGAGCGACGTCGACGACCCGGACGTGCAGGCGTTCATTCGCAGCGCCATCGAGGAGTGGCAAAGCCGGCAGTAGTATTGGGGCGCTGCCACAAACCTCTTGTGAAGGTGCTGAGGCTAAGCCTCTGCAGGGAACGTCACCCGTCGCGAGTAAGAAGCTTGAACGCGAAATTGCGGCCGAGCGGCGTGTTCATGGCAAGGCCGACCCACAGGCGCGTCATGTGATCGACGATTTCCGACATCTTGATGCCGCCGACATCGACCGGCTCGAAACCGATCTCGTCTGCCAACCCTGCCACGACCGCCTTGGCATCCGGGTCGTCTCCGCACAGCAGCAACACCGCCCGATCACCGTCAAAGACTGGCGCGTCCATAACCTCCGAGCCGATCGTGTTGAACGCCTTGACCACGCGCGCGCCGCGCGCCCAGTGGGCGACATCCTCGCTCGACGTGCCGATGCTGTCCGCCGGCGGGATGTCGCGCAGGCGGTTCACCGCGTCAATCAGGACCTTGCCGCGCCAGTCGGGCACCGAGGTCACCGTCTCACGGACGGCCGTCCACGGCACGGAAAGCAGAATCACGTCGGCAAAAGCGAGCACCTCGTCGGATGTGCCGGCGCGGGCGTTCGGCCCGGCAGATTTGACCATATCGCGCAGGCGATCCGGCGTGCGGCTTCCAAACATGACGGCGTGGCCGCGGCTTGCCCACTGCCGGCCAAGGGCCGATCCCACCCGTCCAGATCCAAGAATGCCGATGTTCATCGCTCGTCCTCCAGCACGTACCAAGATCCTATTTGAAAAGTGCATTCAGTTTGGGGCCCTGTCCCAAGCCCCGTCAGAAACGGCAGCCCAGAGGGCTCTCGCCCTCTGGTGAAGGTACGGAGACTCAGCCTCCGCACGTATCTTAAACAGCAACTAACGCACAGTGTACCGCGCCAGAGCCATTCAGTAACACATCAATATGGGTAGGGATAATGCAGTGGGTCTAGCGGCGCCGGGTGGCCTGTGCGACACCGATGGCGACCAACCCGACCGCGATCAACACCGCGACGAGCAAGACTTGGCCGCCGCTGTTACTCGGCGGTTCGGGTTCGCGGATAATGGCGGGGCGCGGGGTGGCGCTTGGCCCGGCAAAGGTCGGCGTCGGACTGGCCGGGGGTGTGGCTTCGTTAGTCGCGTCGGCCGTAGATTCTTCGGTCGGCAGGGCGGTTGCATCCGGCGTCGGCGATGCTTCGGCAGCCGCGGTGGCCGTTTGGTCGGTGCTCGACTGCGTATCGGTCGCCAATTCGCGCACGGCGTTCGCAGTGCCGGTCGCGTCGATTGTCGCGCTCGGGGCGGTGGTCGGCGTGCTGCTGGGCGGGACGCGCGTGCGAGTAGCCGTTGACGTCGCCGTGGCCGGCACGTCTGTTTCGGTCGCCGTGGGCGGCACACCAGTGGGTGTCGCTGTGGGCGGAACGGCTGTGTTCGTCGCTGTTGGCGGGCGCGGGCTGGGTGTCGCTGTGGACGGCACGTCGGTTGGCGAGGCAGCGGGGGTCGGTGTCGTGATCGCCAGCGCCGGCGAACCGCTGAGCGCGACCGCCGCCACCAGTACAAGAACTGCCCACACCATCCGCGCAGCGCGCATCGACCCGTCCTGTCTGCTTTAGTCCCGACGTGGAGACCGAAGTATAGCATACATCGCAGGCGGCGCGGGCCTATGCTACACTAGGGCTTGCTAAGTGTACGCTGTGAGACGCTCATGCTCGACCAAGCAGCGATAACGGAACGCCGCCGTCAACTTCTACGCGTGATATTGGTGGGTATCATCTTCACGACGGTGCCGTTCTACTGCCTCGGCTTCTTCTTGTGGGGTACCGCACCGCAGCGCACGGACGACGCGCTGCCCACGGCAACGACGACGTTACTGGGCGCCAGCGCCACCGCGCGCCCGACCCAGTTCCCGACCCTTCCGATCGTCAGCTCGAATTTGCCGCCGCTGCCCTCCCTGCAGCCCACTCCGATCCAAATCCTACCGCCGATCGTTAACCCGCCGACGCGCATCCTGTCGCCGACACCTTTTGTCATCCCCAGCAGCACGCTCGCGCCGACGCTAACCTTCCCGGCGACCAACACGCTGCCGCCCATTTCAGGCGATACGCCGCTGCCGCCGCCGTCCGACACGCCCGGCGCGCCGGACGAGGTCAATCCGCCGCCGCCGTTCGCCACCAATACGCAGGTGGTGATCGCACCCACCAGCACCGACGGGCCGCCCGGCGTGCTCATGCCACCGACCGATACGCCATCGCCATAAACACACTGGAGACTCTGTGTTCGATCTGAAATCTCATCTGCGTTCGCTGGTGGAAGCGCACGGCCCCAGCGGACACGAAGGGCCGATTCGTGACGTGCTGCGCGAGGCATGGACCGGCCTGGTCGACGCGACCGAAACCGACCGTCTCGGGAGCTTCATCGGAATCAAGCGCGCTACCAACCCGCTCGATCCGCCGCGTCGCATCCTGCTGGCCGCGCACATGGACGAAATCGGCATGCTGGTATCTGGCATTGTCGATGGCTTCCTGACCATCCGCCGGATTAGCGGCGTCGACCACCGCCTGATGCCCACGCAAGAGGTGATTGTGCATGGGCGCGAGCCGCTGACCGGCTTTGTCGCATCGGTGCCGCCGCACCTGCTCAGCGAGGAAGACCGCAAGCGTTACCCGGCGTGGAACGAACTGCTCGTGGATGTCGGCCTGCCGCCGCACGAGCTTGAGCAGCTCGTGCGCGTGGGCGATCTGGTGACCGTCAGCGCGCCGATGGTTGATCTGCTTAACAACCGCGTCGCCGGCAAGGCGATGGACGACCGCGCCTGCGTGGCGATCATGACCGCGACGTTGAACGAGCTCAAGACGATGCACCATCGGTGGGACGTGTTTGCCGCCGCCACCGTGCAGGAAGAAAACGGCTTGTACGGCGCGGCGACGTCGGCGGCACACGTTCAGCCGGACTTGGCGATCGCGCTCGACGTCGGGTTCGCCAAACAACCTAATGTGGACTCCGACATCGAACTGAACGGCGGGCCCCAGATCGGCATCGGCCCGAACTTCCATGATAAGCTGAACGACTGCCTGCGCGACGCCGCGGCCAAGCTGGAGATCAAGCTGCAAGACGACCCGCTGCCGGGTCACAGCGGCACCGACGCATGGGCGATCCAAATCGCCAACGAAGGCATCCCGACCGCGCTGTTCAGCCTGCCACTGCGCAGTATGCACTCGCCCAACGAGACGGCCGACGTGCGCGACATGCAGCGCACCGCCCGCCTGCTGGCACAGTTCATCGCCAGCCTCGACGACGCCACACTGACCGAACTGGCCCACGACTAATACGGACCATACACCCATGATGGAATATCTGCAGCAGCTTTCGGAAGCCATCGGCATCAGCGGCCGCGAGGAGGCCGTGCGCAAGATCGTCCTCGCCGCCATCGACGGCCACGTGGATGATGTGCACGTCGACGCACTCGGCAGCATCACCGCCATCAAGCGCGGCACCGAGGGAAACAAGCGCCCCAAGGTGATGATCGACGCGCACATGGACGAGGTCGGTTTCATGGCAACCGGCGTCGACGGCGATGGCCTGATCAAGTTCGTGCCTGTCGGCGGCATTGACGCACGCATCGTGCCGGGCATGCGTGTCAAGATCGGCGCGGCCGGCACTCAGGGCGTCGTCCTCAGCACGCCCATCCACAAGAACAAGGACACGACCGTCACACAGATTACCAGCATGCGCATCGACATCGGCGCAGCGAGCAAGGACGAGGCCAACGGCAAGGTGAAGAAAGGCGACCGGATCGCCTTCGACAGCCGCTACCGCATCCTCAACGACTCGGCCATCTGCGGCAAGAGTCTCGACGACCGCGCAGGTTGTTCGGTGCTGATCGACGTGCTGCGCGACTCCTCGTACCCGTGCGACGTGCTGGCGGCGTTCACCGTACAGGAGGAGATTGGCCTGCGCGGGGCGACGGTTGCGGCGCGCCGGCTCAAGCCGGATGTCGGGCTGGCGCTCGAATGCACGACCGCCGGCGACTTCCCGAACCCGCTGGCCGATCCCGACAGCGACGATCCCGCCGACCTCAACCCGACCTGCCGCATGGGCCACGGACCGGCGCTGTCGTTCATGGACCGCAGCATGATCGCCGATCCGCGCCTGCTGCGCTATCTGCGCCAGCTTGCTGACGTGTATGGCGTGCCGTACCAGCTCAAGACGCAGTTGGGCGGCGGCACCGACGCCGGCGCGATCCACCGCGCCAATACCGGCGTGCCATCCGCGGTAATCTCCATCCCCGGCCGCTACATCCACAGCCCGCATGCGCTGATCTCGCGCAATGACTATCTAAACGCGGTGCGTCTCGTGCAGGCGTTCCTCGAGAACCTGACCGGCGATGTCCTCAAGCCCTTGTAGAGAAGTGATGAGTGATGAGTCTTGAGTGATGAGGGGAAGGACTCGGGATTCAGGGGGCAGTCGTCAGTTGCCAGTAGACAGAAAGAGAACGTGAGAGGCGGGTGGGTTTGAACCCTCACCCCTAACCCCTCTCCCTCAGGGCGAGGGGAATATCCGCGGTGCGACGTTCACGCAACGTGCGTGATATGTACGTAGGGATACGGCGGTACCGTGCTCAGGGTGACCGACCTCATGGCGCGATTACCCCCTCACCCCCGGCCCCTCTCCCTCAAGGGGCGAGGGGAAACTCACACATCACGGTTTTCCGCGACTCGTTACGTAGGGACACGGCACCGCCGTGTCCGGCTATTTGCGTGACGACAACCCACCGCGCCGCTTGCCCCCTCACCCCAGCAGCACGCCGCCGATGACGAGCGTCAGCAGATAGAACACGAACGGCGGCAGGTCGCGGGTGATCACATACAGCACAAACGTCGCGGCCGTCGCGCCGATGAGTCCCCAGCCCAGCCACGACGGGAGAGTCGTGTTGAGCAGAGCCAATCCGAATACGATCCACGCTGTTTGAGTCAACAGCACATACCACCGGAACCACGGACGCGCCGCGCCCGGATTATTGGCGACCGATTGCGGCACGGCAGCCAACCGGAACAGGTTAATGCGCAGCCAGAAATACGTACCCACCAGCGCGGCCGCCAGCCCAAACCACAACCACCAGATGCCGAGGTCGAGCGTCAGCAGCAGCAATCCGCCCACCGTCAGCACCGCGCCGGCCATGAACAGCACGCACAACGCGCGCCACATCCACGGGCTGCGTTCGATCATCGCCGCACGCGACTCTGCGCTGCTGCTGGTGAAGAACCGCATATTGAACGGGGCAAACGCCGCGATGTTGAACACCAGCGCCCCGATGATCAACAGCCATCCTGCGCTCGACATGCATCACCTCCCGGCGTATTCCCGCCATCTCTCGCAGCGCGATTATAGGCTGTGCGAGTCAAATCGCCAGAAATCCGGGTTATGATGGAAGGGTACGGCCGATACCGAAGGAGTTCCGAGCATGTCCGAACAACGCCCGACCAACACAGGCACCCCCGTTTCGACACGCGGCACAATCAGCACCGTCATTTTGCGCGCAGTGCAGCTGTTCTTCGCGCAGTGGATCTTTAGGAAGATCCTCCGCCGCCGCTAATCGGCCGCAGCAGGTTCGACCACTGGCACGGGCCGCGCCGGCTGCCGTTTGTACGCCCATGACGGCACGAGCAGCAGCAGGCCGGCCGACGCCAGTGCGATCAGCCCGTTGACGACGAACGTGGCCTCGAGGCCGATCCCGGTCGAGGCCGCCGCGACGACCGGATCGGCCGAGAGCGCCGCCGGGCCATCAGCCAGCAACCCATAAAATGCCGAGCCTAACGCGCCGGCCACGAAGATTCCGCCCAGCCCGATACCGGTGGCGAACCCTTTGCCCGCCGGGATCAGCCGCTGCAAGAACACCACGATCAGGGCGTGGGTGCCGCTCAACACCGCGCCGGAAAATGTCGTCACGACCGCCGCTGCAAACAGCGTCTGCGTCATCGGCAGGATAATCAGCGTAGGCGAGCCGACCACCACCGCGAACAGCAGCACGCGGCGCAGGCCGAACCGGTCGGCCCAGTGGCCCCATAACACCCCGACCGTCCCCGACGCGATCCAGTACAAACCTGTGACAAACCCGTAGGCGGCAGGATCGTACCCGCGCTGTTCGAGCAGCACGGGGATGAACGCCGCCGACCCGTGCTGGGCCATGCTGCGCAGCAGGACAAAGATGCTCACGATGATCAGCGGGGCCGCGGCGTCGCGCCATGTCAATTGGCTGGCGGCACGGCGGGCGGTGCGCGCCGCCTGACCCGCCGCATGGGCCGCGCGCTGCGGAATGCCCGCCAGCATGAACGGCAGCAGCGGCACACCGATCAGGCCGACGAGGTACACCCCGATCAGCGAGGATGCGGTTTGATTGCCGGACTGCGCCGCGCTTTGCAGGAGGATGCCGCCCAACGCCGGGCCGATCGCCAGCCCGAGCTGGCCGAACAGGAAGAAGTACGATGTGTTGCGCGCCTGATTGTCTGGTTCCGCCTCGGCGGCGTGGCTGGCACCGACCGGGTGGAATGCGCCGCTCCCCAGCCCGACGGCGATGAATGGAACGACCATGAGCAAGAAGTCGCCTGTGAAGGCCAACAGCACCGAAAGCGTCTGCAGGATGATCACCCACGCCACCCCGCCCGCGCCGAGCCAGCGCCCTCCGGTGCGATCGCCGATCCCGCCGAACAACGGTTGCGACAGCGCGCCGGTGATCTGCCGGAGCGACACGGCCAGCCCGAGCTGTGCGGCGTTCATCGGCAGGATGCCGCTGCTGCTGATGAACACGAGCACGACCGGCCCCATGCTCATAAAAATGTCGTTGACCATGTGGCCGAGGCTCACGGCCCAGAAGACGCGCTGGTGCGGAAACCGCGCCTGCGCCCATGTCAGTACGCTCATGGTGCTGCTCCACCCTCGAGATGTGCTAGAAAAGTACGGCCGCTTGCCGCATGCGTCAAACCGGATTGGACTCGTTGGTTCACGCCTGTACGGGAACAGGCGCGGACAGCGCCGCGCCTGCTGATCGACTTCTCATGTGGTGCCCGGCGCTACTGCGGGATCAAGTCAAGGAACGTCCGCCCTTGGTTGAACGCGGCACGCGCGGTGATGACGGTCTGCTGGCCGAGGCTCAACCGACCGACCAGATCGCCGGCCGCGCAGCCCTCGCGCCAATACGTCCAGCCCTGCCGCAACAGTGCCAAGCCGGTATTGATCTGGTCGCGCGCGATGACCAACGACGGCTCGCGATCCTCGAAACCGGCCGGCAGCGTGACGTCTGCCGGTACGTCGGGCGGTGTGGCGGAACACAGACGGCTTCCGGCGGTCGGATCGTTGAAGATCGACTGCCAATTGATGTCGAGCTGGTCGAGCACGCCGCGGCTGGTGTCCACGACACTCAGCACACCGTACAGCTCGCGCAGCTGTTGGCGCACCATGTCCTCCGAAATGGGCGTGGGCGTCAGGGTCGGGGGCTCGGTGGGCGTGGCCGTGGGAACTGCCGTCGGCGCTTCGGTCGCGCCCGGCACCGGCGTGGAGAAAACAGTCGGGGCGAGGGTCGCTGCAACCTCACCATCGCCGCCCAACGACAATTGAATGTCCGAGAGCCGGACGGCGTCTTCAGGTGCGTTGATGTACACCACGACCAGAAACGCCAGCAAGATGGCGAGCAGGCCGCTCATGTACAATAATCCGCGCCCGCGCCGCCGGGGCGGACGATCGTTAAACGCCAAGTCCTTGATCAGCTCGACGACATCTTCATTTTCGGGGCTGACGAGCGCGTCTTCGACCGATTCACCCTCGTCGCGGACGATCGCACGGTCAAGCGCGCGGAACTTGGACAGCGCGCTGCGGGCCGCCCGTTTCACGCCGCGGGGCGTTTCATCGCTCAAATAGACTTGGATCAACGGCTTGATGGCGCGCGTGTCGGCACTGTCGCCCAGCCATTCCGCCGCCGCGGATCGCGCGCGGCCGGGTTGGGTTTTCGCTTGCAGCACGGCGATACGCCGGTTGACCTCGGCCACGAACTCGTCGTACGTACGCTTTCCACCTTGCGAACGAGGCGGTTCGTCGTCCAAATCTGAGAACGGAAAGTCGCCTGTGTCCTCAAAGAGATCGTCGTCTGCCATTCAGCCCCCTCGCGTGCGGCGACAGACCACGCCGGGTCTGCCCTGTCACGCCGCATTGTAACACGATGTCCTATCCGTCGGACAAACGAAGCCAAAACTTGACAGTCGAACAAAGGTTCGTCTACACTATGTTCTATAGAACACTTATTCGCAAGTGTTCGGCTGTGTTAGGGTAAGGAGTCGGGTCATGCCGATGCGTAAATCGAAGCAGCTGACGGCACGTCAGAAGAGTATCCTCAAATTCATCGAACAGCACGTGGCCATGAACGGTTATCCGCCGACCATCCGCGAGATCGGCGAAGCGACCGGTATCGCGTCGACGTCGGTGGTCAACTACAACCTCAACAAGCTCACCCGCCTCGGCTACATGGATCGCACGTCGACCAAGTCGCGCGGCATCAAGCTGACCGAGAAGAACGGCCGTCCGGTGCATATCAACCCGATGACCGTCGACGTGACGTTCATGGGGCAGATCGTCGCGGGTCAACCGATGCCGATCCCGGATTCGAGCGATTTCGCCAACGACGAACACAGCCGCATCGAGGTCGCGCCGTCGATGATCGGCGGGGCCGACCCGGCCGAGGTGTTCGCACTGCGCGTCAAGGGCGACTCGATGATCGACGCCATGATTCAGGACGGCGACATCGTGATCCTGCGTCAGGTCGAAGACGTTCGCAACGGCGACATGGTGGCCGTGTGGCTCGAAGACCGTGGCGAGACGACCCTCAAGTACTACTTCCGCGAGAAGGACGACACGATCCGCTTGCAGCCCGCCCACCCGACGATGGAGCCAATCTTCGTCAAGGCGGCGGTGTGCCGCGTGCAGGGGCGCGTGCTGTCCGTCCTGCGGATGATGCGATAGGGAAGTTAGCAGTCTTCAGTTGTCAGTCGTCAGTAGAACGGCGCGAGTCCATTACTCACCTACCCGATTCGTAGGGACGCGGCATGGCCGTGTCCAATTTCGGCCATTGGCAGCGATTGCATCGCCGATTCTGTAGATACCACGACACACAGCGAATACCGCCGGGGCGCGCGTGTTGAAACACCGCGCCCTGACTTATCCCCTACCCCTTTCCTCTTATCCCTGTACACGTTCGGCCGCACCCGCTACACTGTCTCGCTGTGAACACGCAGAAACCATCACCGCGACACCTACGATTCCAACCCCTTCGTTTGCTGACGTTGGGGTTCTTGTTGGGCCTGATGTGGCTGAGTGCCGCCGCCCAGCCCGTCATCCCGATTCTGACACCGACGCCGCCTAGTTCGGCAGGCGCGCCACCAGCTATCACGCCGCAAGCCGCCGTCTTGACGTTTCCGACGGGCTGGTCGTGCGACGACTTCCCGTGCGAGAACGATCTCGACGGATGGCTCGAACGTCTGCAGGTCCCGCCCGGCTTTGAGATCGCGCTGTACGGTCAGTTCCCCGGCCAGCCGCAGCAAGTCGCGTTCGGGCCGGACGGACGTCTCTATGCAACCGTGCTGGAAAACGGCACGCGCCGCGGCTCGGTCTACGCGATGGACACGTCAGGCACAGTCGAACGGATCACCGCGGCATTCGATTCGCCGGTGGGGTTGGCGTTCCTGCCCGGCACCGACATCCTGTTCGTGTCGTCGCGCACCGAAGACGGCGCGGGCGCGTTGTGGCGACGCACCCCCGACGGGTCGTTGATCCTTCTCGTTGGCGATCTGCCGTGCTGCCGCGACGGGGTGACCGGTCAGCCCGAGGGCGTCACGGCCGGCCCCGACGGGTTCATCTACCTCGGCGTCAGCAGCCTGAGCGACCGCGCCGAGCCGACCAACCCGCAGTTCGAGCGTCACGCCACACAGCAGCCCTACGAAGCGTCGATCCTGCGCGTTCAGCCGCAAAACGGGGCGATCGACATCTACGCCGAAGGCTTCCGCGAGCCGTACGATCTGGCGTTTGCGCCGGATGGCCGGCTGTACGCCACCGACAACGGCACCTACGGCGGCATCGGCGACCGCGTGCTGTCGGTCGTCCAAGGCGGTCACTACGGGTTCCCGTTCTGGCGTCCGCGTGGCTGTGAGGACTGCCCGCCGACCGACTTCTCGCTCGACATCCTGCCCGATCTTGTTCCGCTGCCGTCGCTCACCTTGCCGCGCGGCGTGACTGTCTATACCGGCACGCAGTTCCCGGCCAACTATTTTGGCTCGGTGTTCGTCACGCTGTGGAACGGGGTGCCCGAAGGCCAGCGGGTCATCCGCATCGAGCCCGACCGCGTGCCGACTGACCCCGAGCTCCTCGCCGCGTTCACGCCCGAGCCGTTCGTCACCGGCCTGATCCGCCCGACCGACGTCACCATCGCCCCCGACGGGACGCTGCTGGTCGCCGATTTCATCTACGGGTACGTATGGCAGGTACGCTGGACGGGCCGCATCCCGCCAACATCCACACCACAGCCGACAAACACCTCGCCCCCAGTGCTGTTCGCCACCAATACGCCGTCGAACTGACTCCATCGCGTCAGAGTCGACACCATTTAGTGGGTCATTATGGGTCACGGAGCTATACAGTCATCACCGATCCGCCATACAATCTCGGTGTTCAGTCAACAGTCGTAGCCCATGACAACACCGTTTCTGCGCCGAAATACCCTGCGCGTACTGCCACACGCCGATATCCCCAACATCCGTGTCAACTACCTGATGACCGCGGCCGAAAGTGCCGTGTTCATCGGCGGCAACTGGATCTTTTTCTGGCAGTTGTTCATGACGTTCGGCCAGCTCGGACTGAACGATGCGCTCGGCTTCGCCTTCGGCCTGTTCATGGAGATCCCGACCGGCGCGCTGGCCGACATCATCGGCAAGCGGTGGACCCTGCGCGCGGCCATGCTGATCAACGGGATCGGTTTCCTCGTCATGGGGTCGGCCACGGCGGCCAGCGGGCTGATCGTCGGATTCCTGATGTTTCAGGTCGGCATCGCGCTGTACAGTGGGGCGGCCGAGGCGCTGACCTACGATTCGCTCAAGGAGCGTAAGCTCGAACACGACTACGACCGAGTGGCGGCCGCCAGCAGTTCGGTCAGCCTTGTCACGTTGATGGCGTGTATCCTGATCGGCGCGTGGATGTATCAGGTCGACGTGCGCCTGCCGCATTGGGCGTGGGGTGTGGCGTTCCTGCTCGGGTTTGTCGCGGCGCTCGGCCTGACCGAACCGAAGGTCGGTGAACCGGCGCGATTCACGGTGCGCGGCTATTTCGCCCAACTGGCGACCGGCGCGCGCGAACTGGTCAAGCCACACCTGCGCATGTTCGTCCCGCTGATGTTCGGCCTGACGGGCGTGTTCTTCATCTATAGTTGGGGCATCGTGCAGCCCGCCGTCGCCATCAGCTTCGGCTTCGGGCCGGACGAGCAGGCGTTCATCTCCAGCGGCGCCTATGTGGTGATCGCCGTCATCATCCGCTTTCTGCCGTTCCTGCGGCGGCGCTTGGGCGATGTCGCCGGTCTGACGCTGGTCAATCTCGGGCTGTTCGGCGCGCTCCTGCTGATGACCGCACCGCTCGGCGCGTGGGGCGTTCTGCCGCTGCTGCTGATGCACATGGCCGGTTCGACCTCGCGCACATGGCTGAGCGTCGTCATCAACCAGCGCACGCCCAGCGCCATCCGCGCGACGACGTTGTCGACCGTGGCGCTGCTCACCAAGATTCCGTATACGCTGATGGCCGTTGTTGCGGGACTCATGATCGAAGGCGGCCAACTGAGCGTGTTCCTGATCGGCATGGCGGTCAGCTCGGTCGCGCTGCTCGGGCTATCGCACGTCATCCGCCTGCGCACGTCCCCTGCTGCCCGCGCGGCGCCTGTGTTCGCCGCAACGCCTGAGCCCGAGCCGGTGGTCGAGCCGGCGGGGTGAGGTCTGCGGCGCACGTGGCGTGTATCATCATATGAGCCGCGCACCCGAATGGCCGCACCGCCGATGACCCCACCCGACAACGCCCCTACCGCACGCCCCGACCGCCGCGCGTCACCGATGCTCGCGACCGGTATCGTTGTGTTTGTGACCGCGACGGTCGCAGTTTTTGACCCTCGCGGAATTATCGCATCGGGGTTCGTCGACAGCGAGTTTCTATATGCGGGTATGCTTTTGGCCGGCGCATTCGCTGCATTGGCTGTGTGGTACGCGGCACCGCCCCGTTGGCTTGTGATCTACGCCTTCATTTGGGCATCTCTTATTTGTATTGTCGCGCTCTTGCTCATACCGGACATATTTCAAGTCCTTGCCTTTCCTGCAATTTTTCTGGCCATACTCGCCTTTCAGATGCCGTTTGTAGTTCCTGTTGCCGGTGCGTTGGCTACCTTAGGTCTTGCACTGTGTGTTTACTGGTACCCGGACCGAATCAACGAGCGTGTCTTGCAGTTCGGGATGACGCTGTTCTGTGCTTGTGGAGCCATCTATTTGCTCAGCGTAGTGCTGCTCTAGTGATGACCGTCACAGCGCGGTTGAGCCAGAACCGCAGCCGCCGCGTTAGCCTGATCCCGGCCCTGTATCCGGTGCTTGTTCAGGGGACGGAATCACGCGCCGGTGAAGCCCCTCGCCCCTCGTGGGAGAGGGGTTTGGGGTGAGGGACTCGACGCGGGATGAGGCCCGCCCTGCAATTGTTCCTCCATCACCCCCTCTCACTGAACAGTCATAGGCACAGGCTTCCAAACTCCGATAAAATGAAGGAAACCGAGGAAAAAAGAGGAAGGTTCTTTCGATGCCGTACTATGTTCAGCGCGGCGACGTGCCGCATAAGCGCCACACGCAGTTCCGCAAGCCGGATGGCGGCCTGTTCCGCGAAGAGGTCATGGGGCTGGAAGGCTTCCACGGCTTGCAGTCGCTGCTGTATCACCACTTCCTGCCGCCGCGCGTGATGCGCACCGAGTACCTCGGCCCGGCCAAGACCGAATACACCGACTACGGGGCGGTGCGCCACCGGGCGTTCGCCACGGCCGACGTGCCGGCAGGCGGCGATCCGGTGTCGGCGCGGCGCACGCTGCTCGGCAACAAGGACGTCACGCTGGGCGTCAGCCGCCCGACCGCCGGCATGGACTACTTCTACCGCAACGCGCAGGCGTACGAGGTGTGGTTCGTCCACGAGGGCGCCGGCACGCTGCACAGCCAATTCGGTGCGCTGGCCTTCGGTCCCGGCGACTATCTGGTCATCCCGTTCGGCACGACATGGCGCATAGATATGTCCGGCGAGGCGCGCTTCTTTGTCATCGAATCGCCGTCGGAGATCGAGCCGCCCAAGCGGTACGTCAACAAGGTCGGTCAACTGCTCGAACACGCGCCGTACTGCGAGCGCGACATCCGCGCGCCGGAGTTCGTCGGCGCCAGTTCCGAAACCGGCGAGTTCGAGGTGCGCATCAAGGTGCGCGACGGGATAAGCCGGCACGTGCTCGACCATCACCCGCACGACGTTGTAGGCTGGGACGGGTGCCTGTACCCGTGGGCGTTCAACATCGCCGACTTCGAGCCAATCACCGGGCGCATCCATCAGCCGCCACCGGTGCATCAGACGTTTCAGGGCTGGAATTTCGTAGTGTGCAGCTTCGTGCCGCGTCTGTTCGACTATCACCCCGAGGGCATCCCCGCGCCGTACAACCACAGCAACGTCAACAGCGACGAGGTGATCTACTACTGCGACGGCAACTTCATGTCGCGCAAGGGGATCGACAAGTACGACATCTCGATGCACCCATCCGGCCTGCCGCACGGTCCGCAGCCCGGCGCGACCGAGGCGAGCATTGGCGCGAAGGAGACGCACGAGCTAGCCGTGATGGTCGACACGTTCAATCCGCTGCACATCGCCGTGGACGCGCTCGAACTTGAGAAGCAGGGTTATCAGGCGAGCTGGATCGACCCGAATTGGCCGTAGAAGAAGTTGCCAGTTTTCAGGAAACAGTGGTCAGAAAGAGCGGGCACCGTGGCTGTACGCATAGGTCGTAGAAAGGCGGAGCGTCGCGGTGTGGAGGGACGGGGCGGGCCCCGTCCACTCTGCGGCGGGCAAGCCGGCGGCTCGCCCCTACAGACCGCGCTGTGTGATCTCTGTTTCTCTGCGGCCTCGGTGGTTCAATCGTATCTCGCCCGCTACTCCGCCTTCGGCAAGACCGGACGCTCCAAATCGAAGAAGGTGTCGATTTTGGCGTAGGTCATCCCGGCCATGCGCCCGACAGGCTGCAGCGCGACCGGGTCGATCTTGTCGGGGCCGATCAGCAGCGAGTCCTCCACATGCAGGTGCGTCACCGTTCCGAACACCACCGTCGCACCGCCAACTGCGTCCGCATTGATCGGTACGGTGCGGTCGAGCACGCACTCGAAATGGACAGGGCTTGCGGCCACCCGCGGCGCTTTGACCGTTACGCTGGGGGCGGTTTCCAGACCGGCAAAGTCAAACTCGCTGGAGTGGGGCGGCAGGTTTGCGGCGGTCAGGTTCATCGCTTCGGCGAGCGGGTACGTCACGACGTTGACGACGAAATCGCCGGTCGCAAGCACGTTGTGCAGCGTATCCTTCACCGGCGTGTCGCCTTTTCGTGAACTCACGCAGAACAACACCGTCGGCGGGTTGCTGCATACGGCGTTGAAGAACGAGAACGGCGCGACGTTAGCGACGCCGGACGGGCTGATGGTGGAGATCCACCCGATCGGGCGCGGCACAATCGCCCCGATCATCAACTTGTACATCGACTGCTGTGGGAGGGTCGACGGGTCGAATTCCATGCGCTACAGGTAGACCTCTTGGTTGGCGGTGTGGAGCATCGGCTCGCCTTTCAGCGCGGCGATCAGGTTCTTTGCGGCCAAGATGCCCATCGCCTCGCGCGTGCGCACGCTGGCACTTCCGATGTGCGGGACGATCACGCAGTTGTCGAGCTGCAAGATTGGCTCGTCCACATGGATCGGCTCGGGGTCGGTGACGTCGAGCGCTGCCGCGAAGATCTTCTGTTCCTTCAGCGCAATGTACAACGCCTTCTGGTCGATGAGCGGCCCGCGCGCGGTGTTGACCAGCACGGCAGTCGGTTTCATCATGTCGAACTCGCGTGCGCCGATGATGTGCTGGGTGGACGGTGTAAGCGGGACATGCAGGCTGACGAAGTCGCTCTCGCGCAGCAGCGCTTCCATGCTGCGCGGTTCCACGTTGAGCTCGCGCGCCGCGTCGCTATCGCGCCCGCCGTGATACACGATCTTCATGTTGAACCCGGCAGCGCGCCGTGCAACCGCTTGCCCGATGCGCCCGAACCCGATGATGCCCAGCTTCGAGCCGTACACGTCGTGGCCGAGCAGCAAGCCCGGGCTCCACGTGCCCCAGTGCCCGCCTCGCACGTAGCGCGCGCCTTCGATTACACGGCGCGCGGTGGCCAAGATTAAGGCGAACGTGAGGTCGGCGACTGCTTCGGTGAGCACGCCGGGCGTGTGGCCGACCGGGATCTTGCGCGCCGTGCAAGCCGCCAGATCGATGTTGTCGAATCCGACGGCCATCTGGCTGACCGCGCGCAGCTTCGGGGCCGAATCGAGCAGTGCCTCGTCGATCTTGTCGGTCAGCATGCAGAGCAGACCTTCGCTCTCCATGACGGCGCGCAGCAGGTTTACACGCGGCATCGGGCGGTCTTCCTCCCAGACCTGCACCTCATGATCTTTGCGCAGGATGTTGAGGGCGCGCTCGGAAATCTGCCGAGTCACCGTAATGACACTCATGGCACTACCTCGATGAAGCGGACCTCAAACAATTTCGGCCACAGCTTTCCAGTAATATAGAATACATCACGATCGGCATCGTATGCGATTCCGTTAAGCACATCTGCCGAAGTTGCCTCAGATTCGGTGAGTAAAGCCGCGGCGTTGATCACCGCGTCGATAGTACCCGATGCCGGGTTGATGCGCACGATGAAGTTGGTCTGCCAGACGTTCGAATACACACGATCGCCCACACATTCCAGTTCGTTGAGCCGCGCCACGGGCTCGCCCTGCAAGTTGGCGTTCACGCGCCCGAGGACTTTGAACGTCTCCGGGTCGCGAAAGGTCAGCACGTCGCTGCCGTCGCTCATGATCAGCCGCGTTCCATCGTAGCACAGGCCCCAGCCCTCGCCCTCGTAGCTGAACGTGCCGGTCTGCTCGAACGTGCCGGCGTCATACACGAACGCCGTGCCTTCGCGCCACGTGATCTGAATCAACCGGTTGTCGACCCACGCCAAGCCCTCGGCAAAGAACGCTTCGTCCACGGGTGTCTCGCGCAGCACGGCACCGGTGTCGCGCTCGACTTCACGCACGTCGGATTCGCCGTATAAGCCCGTGCTTTCGTAGAACGTCGAGCCGTTCCACACCAGCCCCTGCGTGAACGCATCGGTGTCGTGCGGATACACCGCCGAGACCTCGGGCACCATCAGCAGCGGACGCTGCAACTGCTGCACGACCGGGCGGGCGAGCAGTGTTGCGGCAAGGGTTAGGATGGCGAGCAACCATTGAGGCGGAATCGGCATGGGTAGAGCGTCCTTTGAGCAGCATGCAACGTGCGGGAAGACGGATCATGCGGAGACATTCCGCACGTGGTGTTCGAGAAACGTCAGTGCGTGCGCCAACGCCCGAGCCGATGTCGCGCGGTCGTCTCCGTCGGCGTCTTCGGGGAAAAGATCGTGCCCGGCGCCGGGCATGACGACGACCCGATGCGCGTCGTGCCGGTCGGCCGCGGCCAGCTCGGTGCGCAGCGCGTCGATCATCTTCTGCGGGATCAGGTGGTCGTCACTGCCGTACACAGCGAGCACCGGCACCGGGCAGTGACGAAACTTGCCCATGTATGTTTGAGGGAAACCGCTGAATGCGATGGCCGCTTTCTCGCGGTGTGGGTATTGGATCGCCGCACGAAAGGCCAGACTCCCACCCAACCCCACGCCGACGACCGCGACTTGATGCATGGTGTGCTGATGTTGTTCGACCACCTCGAAAGCGTCCAGCACGCGCGCGAAACGCTTCTTACGCGCGATCAGTTCGACCAGCGAGGCAGCCTCGCGCGCTGTGTCGGCTGTGCGCCCGTCGAAAAGATCGGGCGCGATCACGTAGTAACCGGCCTGTGCCATCTGAACCGCGAGTGCACGCACACTGGCGGTCAAGCCCCACCAGTCGTGCAGCAGCACGATGGCGGGGAAGCGTTGGCCCAACAGGGGTTGAGCACCGAAAGCGGCGAACTGCTTTCCGTCATCGGCGATGACCGTCTGGTAGCCAGCGCGCGTTTGATATTCGACGTGGTGCGGGCGCTCTTCGCTCATAGCGAAGATTATAGCACCCGCACCCGAACATTACGTCTATTCTTCCGCGTCTTCCGGGCGCTTGCGCCGGGCTGGGCGGTCGCCGCCCTGCGGGCGGTCGCTTCGGCTGGGCCGCTTGGTGCCGCTGCTGCGCGGCGGTGGGCGACGTTCGCTGCCCCCGCTGCCTCCCGTGCGTCCACCTTCACGCCGGGGTGGACGGCCTTCGCCGCGACCTTCGCCGCCGCGCGATTCGCCATCACGCGAGCGGTAGCCACCTTCGCGCCGGGGCGGACGGCCTTCGCCGCGACCTTCGCCGCCGCGGGCTTCACCGTCACGCGAGCGGTAGCCACCCTCGCGCCGGGGCGGACGGCCTTCGCCGCGACCTTCGCCACTGCGCGACTCGCCGTCACGCGAGCGGTAGCCACCCTCGCGCCGGGGCGGACGGCCTTCGCCGCGACCTTCGCCGCCGCGGGCTTCACCGTCACGCGAGCGGTAGCCACCCTCGCGCCGGGGTGGACGGCCTTCGCCGCGACCTTCGCCGCCGCGGGCTTCACCGTCACGCGAACGGTATCCACCTTCGCGCCGGGGTGGACGGCCTTCACCGCGACCTTCGCCGCCGCGCGACTCCCCATCACGCGAGCGGTAGCCGCCTTCACGCCGGGGCGGGCGGCCTTCGCCGCGACCCCCCCCCATCACGAGCGGTAGCCGCCTTCACGCCGGGGCGGGCGGCCTTCGCCGCGACCTTCGCCGCCGCGCGACTCCCCATCACGCGAGCGGTATCCGCCTTCACGCCGGGGCGGACGGCCTTCGCCGCGACCTTCGCCGCCGCGCGATTCACCATCCCGCGAACGGTATCCACCTTCGCGCCGGGGCGGACGGCCTTCGCCGCGACCTTCGCCGCCGCGCGACTCACCATCACGCGAGCGGTATCCGCCTTCACGCCGGGGCGGACGGCCTTCGCCGCGACCTTCGCCGCCGCGCGATTCACCATCCCGCGAACGGTATCCACCTTCGCGCCGAGGCGGACGGCCTTCGCCGCGACCTTCGCCACTGCGCGACTCACCATCCCGCGAACGATAGCCGCCTTCGCGCCGGGGCCCACGACCACCACGACTTTCGCCACCGCGCGAGTCTCCCTCGCGGCGGAACACGCGCCGGGTTGGACGGTCGGCCTCGCTCAATCGCGCGCGGAAGCCTTCCGGCAGGTCCTGTTCGGCGTTCCGCGAACGGAAACCCTCGGGTATGTCGTCGCCACGATGACGGCGCGCGCCGGGCGTATTCTCGCCCGACTCGTCGATCATCAGGCGAGAGCGAAATGCCTGTGGCTTGGGCCCGACACGCCTGCCGTCTCGCGGGCCACCACGGCGGTCGCTGCTGCCGGGCCGGCGCGGACGATCGTCACGGCGGGTGCGTTCTTCGCGCTCGGCATCGCGGGCGGCATACTTCTTGCCGCGGCGCGGGGCGGGCGGAAGCCGGTTGCGCTTTGCCTCTTCGATTTGCTCCTCGCTGGCGGTCGAATGAGCCATCAGCTTCTGGCGGCGCTTCGCCGCGTTCTCCTGCCCCTTGATCTTGCGGATTTCGTCGAGTTCGGGCGCGGCAGTCTTGAGCAGCTTGACGTCGCGCTCCTTAAGCTCGACATACTCGCCGCGTGGCAGATCAGCCATGGCGTAGCGCCCGATATGGGTGCGGACAAGCCGCTTGACCGGATGGCCGAGCAAGGCGGCCACGCGCCGAATTTGCCGGTTGCGGCCTTCGGTCATCACGACCTTGAGGATCGTCACGTCGCCTTCTCGGCGCACGATGTCGACGAAGCACTGGGCGGTCTCGACCGTCGTGCCGTCCTCTTCATCGAGGGTCACGCCGCGCGCCCAACGGTCGGCAGTGCGGCCGTCCATGCTGCCGTAGACGACAACCTGATACGTCTTGGTGTGTTCGTAGCGTGGGTGGGTCAGTGCTTGCGTGAGGTCGCCATCGTTGGTGAGGACGACCAACCCTTCGCTTTCGGCGTCGAGGCGGCCAAGCAGGAAGAGGTGACCGTCGACCGGCACCATGTCGCGCACGGTCGGGCGGTCGTCGCCGGGTTGACGCTCGGTCGCGGACACGACGTTAATCGGCTTGTTGTAAGCGAGGTAGATTGGAGGGGACTTCAGGTCGACGCGCTGACCGTCGACGGTGACGACGTCTTTGTCCGGGTCGGCCTTGGAGCCGAGTTGGGCGACCTCCCCGTTGACGCGCACGCGCCCGGCGGTGATCAAGTCTTCGGCGGCACGTCGCGAACCGTAGTTGGCCTGCGCCAACAGCTTTTGTAAACGGTGTTCCATAGGGTGTGGATTCTCCTCGCACGCCTCCCGGCGTGCTGATGACAGGCGGAGGATAGTGGCCTCCGCAAACTCCGCAGACCGGATGCCGGTCGCGGGCGTAGGGGCTGGGCCCCTACAACGGCACTAGAGCTTACGCGCGACCTGATACTGCAGCGATCCGCCTAACAGGAGGCGGGTTTGAGCGTGCATGACGGGCAGCGCAACGAAGATTAGGGTCAGGATCGGCAGCAGCGGAAAACTGACCAAGGTGAGCAGGCGTTCCCTCAGGGTGATCGGCCGGGTGCGGGGCGGACGCGAGGCCACGTCTTGCGCCCAAAACACGATACCGAGGACGACGACCAACAGCGATGCGATAATCAGCACCAAGATGACCGGGTCGCGTCCGATTTCGTTCAGCGGTGGAACCAGCCCGGGATTGAACAACACCGGAAGCTGTGAGCCGACCGTCAGAATAATCCAGCCTGCGCCTGCGAGTAGTATATCATGCGCCACGCGCAATAACAGCTTCAAACTGCGCCCGGCCGGAATTTCGGGGTGTTCGAGCATGCGCGCGATGATATAGCCGACCTCTTTGCTGCCCCACGCATGACGCAGCGTCTGCTGATAACGCGCCTTGAGCACCTCCCACACCGTGTCGCCGGTGGTCGCGGTCGCCAGAAACGGCAGGAAGATCGGCTCCAGCTCCAGTTCGGCGTCGGAGCTGAAGAACGCCTTGATGAACATGTGGCTGTCTTCCGCGATGACGTCGGTGTCCCAATACCCGCTAGCGTCCATTAGCCGCAAGCTCATCGAATAGGACGAGATCGGGATCGCCTGCCACCACGGCGCGGCCAAGTACGCCAGCTCGAACGCGCCGCCGTAGGCGTTGACGAGGCGCATGGGTGGGCTGATGTCCCAGATGTTGCCGTGATAGCGGATCGGGGCCTGCCACGTCCGCGCGTGGCGGTGCGGGCTGATCGCGAACGCGTAAGTCAACGCGAAGAAGTACTTGGGATGCCAGAGCGTGTCGGCATCCATGGTCGAGATGATGATGTGGTCGATGTCGTAGCCCAGCTCGTCGACGAGGCGGCGCTTGGCCTGACGCGCCGCCCACGCCTGATTGGACGACTTGCCGCGTACCTCGCCGGGAAGCCCGCGCGGATGCACGGCGTACATCATGTGAGCGAAGCATGGCCCGAACTCGGCGATCAGACGCTCGGCTTTCGTGGGCGCGCCGGCCTCGGCGCCCTCCATCGCCAACACGACGGTCATGCGC
>JADJWE010000003.1 GCA_016716525.1 Candidatus Flexicrinis affinis | reverse complement strand
GCGACGGCGCGCGCCACTCTCGATGAAGATCGGCTTGAAGTCGAAGCCGCCGATGGGTGTCGATCGGCACGGTGAGGAGCTGCGGGCCCGCCGGGGTTGAGGAACGGATCAGCGCGGCGGCGGCGATGCACGGCGCGAGGAACAACGCGATCTTGCGCAGCGGTCGACGCGCAGGCCGGGAGTCGCGGGCTGGGCGATCCCTAGCGCGGCGGCGGCGCGGGGCGGCAGCACGCGGCGGAATACGAGCAAGTTGACGACCATGCCGGCGGCAGCGGCCATCAGGATCAGCGCGCCTTGCGGCCATCCGCCGTGCAGGTTGATCCACAGCACGAACATTGGCGGCAGAATCCACAGCCGCCACACGCTGTGCCCGCGCAGGTGCCCATACACCAGCCAGAGCGTGACAGCCGCGAGGATGAAGCTGAGCATCAGCGGGCGCGCGCCCCAGAAGATCGACGCTGACGTGGCCCCCAGCACGGTGATGAACGCTTAGGTACGCCCGCCGTGCATGGTGCGATACAGCACGGCCATCCCGGAGCATGCCGCACAGGACGGCGTACAGCGACAGCCCGACATGCCCAACGTCTGCCAGAACGCGACCAGCACGGGCTGGGCCAAAACCATTCGTGCTGCAAGCGCGCCTCGCTGCCGGCGAACGTGTACGAGAACTGATCTGGCCTGCACGATGCGGCCGGCGGCCAGATCTGCTCGCCGCTGCGCAGCTGCCACCACACGTCCGGATCGTTCTGTACGCGCAGGCCGACGACCGGCAGCAGCAGCCACAGGATGATCGTCAGCGTGCGCGATGGTGAGGTTGCGGAGCATGCGCGTGTCCGGTCGGGTGCGGGTGGATGACCCCTCTATGGTACACGCCGCGGGACGGAGCGAGTGTGAAGAAACAGGGGGAGAGGTGAAAAGGGGGAACGAGGAAAGGGCTAAGTTGGCGCGGGTGGAACCAGCCTCCGCTGCCCTGTACGCAATCAGACCTCACCCCGGCCCTCTCCCCGAGGAGAGGGGAGAAAGACACGCCGGATTTGGCCCCTCTCCTTGAGGGAGAGAGGGGTTTGGGGAGAGGGCAGCGGAGCGTCAGCGACGCGGGGTGAGGTTTCTTTAGGCAGGGATTTGGGGTGAGATCCGCAGCGCCCGCGGGCGACCCGCCGGGTCGCCCCTACAGTACCGTTCCAGCGCTCGCTCGATGTCGTCCAGCGACTCGGCGCGCACGATTCCATCGCGGATGGTTGTGGCGTCCGGCATGCCGACGGTGTACTTGCACAGTTGGCCGCGCAGCTCGCGGATCGCCTTGACCTCGACCATGCGGGTCGTCTCCAACGTCAGCCGCGCCTGATACAGGCAGGTCTGCGCGCGTTCCTGCACGGTCGGCTCGGGGAGCGGCTCGCCGGTCGTCAGCTCGTGGTGGATCTGCTTGAAGATCCACGGGTTGCCGAGCGCTGCGCGGCCGATCATCACGCCGTCGCAGCCGGTCTGTTCGAGCATGCGGCGGGCGTCCGCGGCGCAGGTCACGTCGCCGTTGCCGAAGACCGGGATGGTCGTCACGGCGTCTTTGACCTGCCGGATGATGTCCCAGTCGGCGGTGCCGGTGAACCCCTGCGAGGCGAAGCGGGCGTGTACGGCGATCATCTGTGCGCCAACGTCCTGCGCGGCTTTGGCGAACGGCACCGCGGTGATGATGCCGTCGTCAAACCCGGCGCGCACCTTGACGGTCACCGGCACGTCGACGGCCTTGACGCACGCTTCCACGACGGCGGTCGCGCTGCACACGTCGCGCAGCAGGGCCGCGCCGCCGCCCTTTTTGACGACCTTCGGCACCCAGCAGCCCATGTTGATGTCGACCATCGCCGCGCCGTAGTCCACGACGATGCGCGAGGCCTCGGCCATCACTGCCGGGTCGTTGCCGAACAGTTGGACGGCGAACGGGCGCTCCTCGGGCCGCCAGTCGAAGTACTGCAGGCTGGTCTTGAGGCCGCCCCTTGAACTGCAGCGGCACGCTCGACAGCAGCTCGGTGCAGACCAGCCCCACGCCGCCGATCTCGCGGCACAGCCGGCGGAAGGCGTGGTTGGTCTGCCCGCCATCGGCGCAAGGCTGAGGGGCGGGTCGATGGTCATGTCCCCGATCTGGACGGGGTTGAGGAGGGTTCGAGTCTCGGCAATCATCGCGATTCTATCGTGTGTTTGACGGCATTATACGGGATGCGCGCCGTCCTATACAGAACCGATTGCCGGCCCTATAATACGTCGGTTCCGGAAATTACGGTCTGACGCAGACAGGGGATACCCACCCATGAGTGACACGATTGGCAGCGAAAAGGTCGTCAGCCTCGCGCTGACGTTGACGGTCGACGGCGAAGTCGTCGAGGAATACAGCGCCGAAGAACCGTTCGATTATCTGCACGGCGCGGAGAACGTCGTCCTGGCCTCGAGGCCGCGCTGGACGGCCGCAAGGTTGGCGATAAGCTGACGGTGACGGTCCCGCCCGCTGAGGGCTTCGGCGAGTACGACCCGAGGACTTCGAGGTCTTCGACGAGGACGATCTGGAAGGTGCCGAGCTGGGCGCGGCGGTCGTGCTCGAAGACGAGGACGGCTATCTGTTCGAAGGCATCATCACCGAGATCAACGACGGCGAGATCAAAGTCGACTTCAACCCGATGTGGGCCGGCAAGACGCTCAACTATCAGGTCGAAGTGCTGGGCGTGCGCGACGCCGACGCCGAGGAACTCGAGCACGGGCATCCACACGGCACGGACATGGACGAGTACGAGGACGACGAGGATTGGGAAGACGAGGAGTAGGCGCTTCGCCGTCTTTCCCGACAACTCAACTTGTGAATCACCAGCGCGGAGGAGACCCCTCCGCGCTGGTTGATTCTGAGCTAAGGACGACGTGCAGCGGTCAGTTAGTTCCCGCCGCGGAAGCCGTCTGGCGCGGCCGGCGGGGGCAGCACGCCCGCGCTGCGGCGCACGTCGGCGACGGTCAGCTCGAGGTCGTCGACCCACATCTTGCCGGCAGGTCCGCTGTACTTGGCTTTCACGAACGCGCTGGTCACGGTCTCAGGAATCGTGTCGGTGACGGTGTACTCGGTGAAGGCCGTCGTCCCGACCGGTACCGATAGGTTCAGCTTGACCGGGCTGCTGACGGCGAACTTCAGCTTGACCATCACCTTGCCGCCGGATGCGTTGTTGCCGCGCAGCCAACCGCTGAGTGTGGCCTCGTCCATCCCCGCGAACAGTGTCGGGTCGATGGTCTGCTTGAGGCTGCCGTTCAGGCCGGGCTGCCCTTGAAGCGCAGTGCGCACACGCCCTCGGAGCTTTGGCCGGCCTTGTTGCAGACGACCTTATTGCCTGCACCGAGCTTCGCGGTGTTCCAGCTCGGGATCGTGCCGGGCGCGCCGACGGTCTCGGGAAGCTGGGGTTAGCGATCAGATTGGACGGCGCGGCGACGCACGTGTAGATGCGCACGTCGTCCACCCACCAGCCCGGCGCACCGAAACTCGAGTCCGACGTCCCGCGGAAGCGGATACGCACCGACTGGCCCGAAAGTGACGCCAGCGAGTAGCGCTCTGCTGCCACGCCGAACGAGCTGTTGCCGAACGCCTCTTGTCCCGCCAGCACGTTGGTATTGCCGTTGCCTGCAGTCTCAAGGGCGTCAACGTACCCTTCGCCGGCTTCCAGCGACGCATTGGTCAGGCGGCTCCAGCTTGCGCCGCCGTTGGTCGAATACTCGACCACGCCGCCGTCCCAACCCTCGATCTCGAAGTCGTAGTTGTGGATGAAGTGCAGCTTAGCATCGGCCGGCAGCAGCACCGAACTGTTCATCTCGGCGCGGCCATCCGACGTCGAACCGAGGTCGAGGCCGCGCAGGCTCTGTGCGCCGCTGATCGGGCTATCGGTGCTGCCGATTGTCCAGACGGTCGTATGTCCGGTCTCGACCCAGCGCGACGTCGGGTTGACCTCGAAGTCTTCGAAGAACAGGTCGCTTGCGACACTTCCGCCGTCGCAGACCGGCGCGACGACCGGGAGGAAGAGCGACGGCTCGTCCAGCTCGGTGGCCTGCGCGGCGTTTTGAACCTGCGCACAATCGCCCGCGGTGATGCCCGCTGCGCCGCCGACGAGCTGACTGCAGCCAGTCACGAGCGCGTTGTACAGGTCGACGTACATCGAGCCCGATGTCAGGAAGCTGGTCTGCGCGCGGTAGAAGACGGCCAGCGTCTTGTCGATGCCGATGCCCGTGACGGTGACGCTGTTGAAGGTGTCGCCGTCGACCATCAGGTAGGTCGTCTTGTTGCCGATGCCGCTGTTGATGTGCACACCACCAACGTCGAAGTATTCCAGATAGAAGATCGGGCTTTGCGTGCGGTCGGGGTCGCTCTTGAGCGGCGGATTCTTCATATTGCGGATGCCGCCGGCGACTAGCTCTTCGCCGACGATCCAGCGGTTGGCCGGGATATCCTCCGCCGTGCCGTTACCCAAGTCGAACAGCTCGCCCCAGATGTCGGAGAACGACTCGTTGATCGCGCCCGACTCGTACGCGTAGACGAGGTTGCTGGTGAATTCGGTTACGCCATGGGTCAGTTCGTGACCGACCACGTCGTCGAGCACAATCGTCGTGCCGCAGCCGTCGCCGTAGGCCATCTGCGTGCCGTTCCAGAACGCGTTGCAGTAGCCAGTGCGGTGGTGCACGGTCGAAATCAGCTGCATGCCATTGCCGTCAAGGCTATCGCGGCCGTGTTTGACCTCGTACAGCTCGTAGACCTCGCGGGCGAACTCATGGGCGGCGTCGGCGTCTGTGTCAGCACCGCCGACCGTACACGGGTCGTCCGACTCGTCGCACACGAACGTGCCGGGAAGCGTCGTGGTATTGTTGCCGTCGTAGGTTGCCAAATCCGGGCTGCCGAGCACGCGCGGGCCGATCGTCGGGGCAAGTGTGGCGGTAGACGGAACGGCACGGGCGGCGTCAGGATCGATCCACGGCGCGGCGTGAATCTTGTTGAAGGTGAACAGCACTTCGCTGGTCGCGGCGTCGGTCAGGACAATCTGGCGCACCGGCGCGCCGGCGGTCGAGACGACTTCGGTCAGCCACGCCAGACGGGGCGCATAGCGCGTCTGCGGGGTGACGATGCGCGCGTCATAGACCACCAACTGCGGCGCCAGCGGCACGAGCGTTTCGCGCAGTTCTCCACTGCGAACGGTGGCGTAGTCAAGCGCGGCAGATGCACCGTCGGCCGCGGAGGTCGCGGGCGTCGTGTCGATGCTCAGCGCCGGCGACGTCTCGCCGTTGATCGACAGCAGGCTGCCGTCTTGACGCGCGTTGACGACCAGCGTCGCGCCGTAGACCGGCACACCGTTGATCGTCTGCTGCCAACGCGTGGTGACAATCGGCTGTGCGGCGTCAGTGCTGGTCAGCACGGGGCCAGTGGGCTGCAAGCTGCTGGCCTGTACGCCGAACGCCGGCGCGAACTCCTCAAGCCATGCCGCGGCCCGCTGCTGATCGGACAGGTCGCGTACGGACGCTTGCGCAAGGATGCCCGGCGATGCGGGATCGAACGTGATCCACGATGCAGCCCCGGTTTGACGATGTTGAATGATGTTGGCGGGTGTGACTTGGTTGCCTGGTGCAGCAAACGTGGCCGACAACGCGACCACGATGAGCACCCAAATCAGCACACTGACAGCAAGGTGACGCACACTGCGGTAGCTCATAAAAGTTGTGTCCTCTCATTCGGCCTTAACACTATACGCCCGGTCCAGATTCCCGGCAACAAGCACTTATCCAGAAGGAGTACACTGGGGGTGAAAGTGGCATATCTGAGGCGAAACGTGCTGTCGATCGTGTGGGGACTCGTGCGTATTTTGCGGCGGGCGGCGTGGCTGCTGGTCGTGGCGTTCCTGCTGCGCTACTCGACGATGCCATTGGGCGAGTCGTGGGCGCGCATCGGGCTGCAAATCGGGTCGAACGGGTTCGACTTTGTCGGTTGGACGGTGGACGCACTGGGCGCGAAGGCGGGGCAGGCGTTGTGGGGCGCGCATCCGTTCATGACCGAGGACGAGCGCACGGCGTTCGCTCGTGAGTACTTCACCGACGTGGCACGCGCACAATCGCTCGATGGGGAAATTGCAGTCGTCTACGCGCAGCCTGATCTGGCCGATCCGCACGCCGCGACTGCCGGCCTGCGCGCAGAGCGCGACGCGCTGCGGCAGTCGCTGGCAGAACGCCAATCGCTCGCCGAGGCGATAATCGAAGGACAGGTCGCGACGGTGTTGGTCGAGCAAGGCTACGGTCTACTCGGTACGCTCGTGCCGCCGATCGCCATGCGCTTCTCGCAAGCGCCAAACCTGCTGGTGATCTCGCCGCGCGATTCGATTCGCATCGACCTCGGCCTGAACGTCGATCCGCTGACCATTGACGAGCGCGCGCAGCTCGAAGCCGCCGTCGAAGCCGCTGAGGACGTCTCGGCGCTGGTCGTGCCGATCGGCGGGATCGCGCTGTATCCGGCGCTCATCCTCGAAACGGCGAGCCTGACGTGGGCAGTGGAGACCTTCGCGCACGAGTGGTTTCACCACTACCTGTTCATGTTCCCGCTGGGCTGGGAGCTTGACTTTGCGGCCGACTCGCGGCTGATCAACGAGACGGCAGCCAATATGTTCGGCAAGGAGATCGCCGCAGTCGTCTTCGAACGTTACTATCCCGACCTTGTTTCGGGGCGCGCACCGGCGCGGGCAGCACGCGGCAGTGCCACCTTACGCCAGTTCGCGCAAGCCGAACCGTTCGATTTCGGCGCTGAGATGAACGAGACGCGCGTCACGGTCGATGCCCTGCTGGCCGAGGGCAAGATCGAGGATGCCGAGGCGTATATGGCCGAGCGGCAGGCGTTGTTCTTCGACAGCGGCTACCCGATCCGCAGGTTGAATCAGGCATACTTCGCGTTCTACGGCGGTTATCAGGTCGGCGGCGTGCCGGGAATTGCTGGCGAAGACCCGATCGGCCCGGCACTGCGCGATCTGCGCGCGGCCAGCCCGACCCTGCACGACTTCACGACGTTGATCCGCGGCATCACGACACGTGAGGCGCTGCTGGAATTGAGGGACAAGGTGTCTGAGGAAAGGTGAAAGGGCAGAGGGATGAGGGCAAAGGTGAAAGACCAATGGCGGCAACTTCGGACCGTCGACCCGCACGTGGGAATACGGCACTGCCGTGTCCCGTATGGCTTCCTGTCGTCTGCGCGGGCGAGCCACCGGCTCGTCTGCCCTTAAACCTGTCCCCTTTTCCCTTTCCCCTCCCTTACGGCAGTTCCCACACCCACGTGTCGCTGAAGCTGCACGATGTGTCGCTGCGCACGTAATTGACGACCGCGTTGCCGACCTGTCCGGCTTGGGCGAAGCGCGCCGGCAGGTCGAAGCCGCCGACGTGGACCCGGTCGACCCACAGCTCGGTGCGCGTGCCGATCTTGGTGACGATCAGCGTGTGACGCTGCCCTCCGGCGAACGCCTCGTTTTCGCCGAACAGCCCGGGCGAGTAGTTCGCGCCGTCGCGCGCGCTGATCCCGTAGCCGCCTTGCCGGTCGAGGAATGCAACGACGTGCTGGGTATCGCTTAGATTCGCGAGCAGTAAGCCGCACCCGACCAGCGCATCCGGCACGGCTGTGGTGAGCGTGAACGTCGTATAGGCCACATAGTCGGTGAAGGTTACGCCGCGGCCTAGCAGCACCCGGTTGACGCCCGGCTCGATCTGCCGTCCGGAGCTTTCCGGCACGGTGAGCGAGGCGCGCCCGCCGGTGGGGACGACGAGGCGGCGCTCGAGTTCCTGTACTGTGAGCGCCTGCCCGCCCGGCACGATCTGCGTGGGCATCACGTCGATCTCGCCGACCTTCAGCGGACGCGTCACGATCAACTCGTCAAAGGCGACGGTGATCCCTGCGCCGATGGCGTCGGGCGTGGCGGCGAATAGGCCGACCGTGCCGCTTTCCGGCCCGCCGCCGGTGTCGAGCGCTTGACCGACCCACGCGCCGTTCACCAGCACGTCGAACGCGGGGCCGTTCGCCAACACGCCGACCGTGAACTGCGTCACGCCGGCTTGAATCGCGGGATGGAACGTCCAGTCGCGGATCTGGCGGGGTTCGCCCTCGGCCGGGAAATAGTCCATGCGCCACGATCCGCCGTCACCGAGCATTAGCCCGTACGCGCCGTCCGGCGTACCGCGCAGGGTGAGGCCGGCGCGCCAACCTGATGGCCCGCGTACGACGTTAATTCGCGTCGACGCGAAGAATGTGCCGAACGTCGGCCCGTTGCCATCTAGGATAGGCACCGGGACACGCACGCCTTCGACCGTTACGCGAAGCTGGCCGTCCTGTGTTTCAAGTACCGCGCCCGTATCGCCGGTCTCGCGCCAGCGGCCCGCACTGTTGAACGACCTGTTCAAAGCAGGGTCGGCATACCCCGGCATGAAGGAAAGCGTATACGTGCCGATGGTCTGGCCAAAGCCGTAGACCGCGATTGAATAGGTGTCGATACGCGGAAGCGTCGCCGCTTGAATCAGCGCGTCGCGCCGGCCGGGGTAGGCGAAGTCGTCGTTGCTGGTGAGGATTTGCCCGCTGGAATTGCGCAGTTCGATGATCGGGTCGAGCGTGCCGCCGCTGGTGACCAGCACCGATACGATCCCCCCTTCGAGGCCGCTGAACGTCCACAAGTCGGTCGCGCCGGGGACGGTAAGTTCGCCTTCATACGGCACGAACGGCTCGATGGGGGTCGACTGCGCGTGTGTGAGCGCCGTCACCTGAACGCCGAGCAGTACAGCCAGCCCGGCGGTCAGCAGGCGCGCGACGAGGGGGAGTCTCACGCCGCGCCGCCTTACTCCGAGATCATCCACGCCGGGAATTCACGCCCCAGCGCGTCGAGCGCCTCGATGAAGTGGGCCTTGCTCAGTTCGCCGCCGTCGTTCCAGCGCGCATATTCGGCGGTGCGCAGGCGGCGCTGTTGACCGGCCAGACGCAGGTCGCCCTGATCTTTCTGCTTGGCGGGCGTCAGCACCGAAAAGTGGCTGTTAAGCGGCAGCAGATTAAAGTCGTCCGGCGACATGAAGGTGTAGACCGGCAGGTAGAGGTCATCCTGATGCAGCGCCAGCGCGACCACGAACCAGCCCTTCGGCACGCGCGTGCGCCGGCTGATTGTGAAGCGCCACGCCAGTACGTTGACGTGCTGTGCGCCGTCGATTTCGGTCGGCGTCCCTTTGCCGGTGAGCCGGATGGTCGAGCCGTCGATTTCGAACGTCCGCCCGGATGGCCAGCGGCGCTTGAGGCCGCCTTCGACCGCTCGTGTGAGCAGCATCGCGACGCCGATCGCGATGGCTACGCCGATCAGGTTGATCGCCCCGCCCTCACCCTGCGGGAACAGCAGCGTGATGATGATGTAAGTCAAGATGCCGCCAATGACGAACGTCAGGATGACGGCAAGCCGCAGCAACCCGTGTTCAGGGTCGACGGGCCAACGGCGGGCCGCGGTGGTTGCAGCAGCGGGAGAAGCGTGGTCGGTCACGGTCATGGCGCGTAACGGTTCGATAACGGTCAGACCGCGATAGCTTAACACAGCCTACGGGGCGCGAGTAGGGGCCGGCGGTTGGAAAGCGGTTAGGGGTCGGGCCCGCGTTGGGGATTGCGCTTTCACACTTCCACAAGGGCTTTACACGCCTTGACCCTTTCTCTACGGAATTGACCTGCGGGCTAGCCAGTTCCGCGGGAAGGGAGTCCAGAAGGCGAAGGCCTTCTGGTAGGGTGTGGGGCAGCCCCCCAGATCACAAACCGCGCGAAGCCACGAACTTGTCAAGCCGGGCGGCGGCCCCGCTCAGGATCGGCGGCCCGTGGCCAAACAGCAGCGCGTCCGGCTTGAGCGGCGCGATCCGCGTCTTGACCGACTCGCCGCACATCGCGCGGCTGACCGTCGCCATCGGCAGCGGAAAGCGCAGACCGAGGGTGTGCAGCATGACGTCGCCGGTGAACAGCACCCGCCGTTGCGGCGACCAGTACGATAGATGCCCGAGCGTATGCCCCGGTGTCGCCACGGCGACCAACCCGCCAAGCACCTCGTTGATCACGTCGCCGTCGTGCAATTCGCGGGCGACCGGCGACGGCTTGAAGAACTGGCGCGGCAGTACGTTGATGCGGTGGTTGGTCGGGCGAGGCTGTTCGGCTGTGCCACGCATCACGTCCGCCTCTGCGGCGGAGACCATGATTGCCGCGCCGGTGAGGGCGTTCAGGGCGTGCGCGCCGCCGCCATGATCGACGTGCGGGTGCGTGATCACGATGCGCTTGATGTCACTGGCTTTGAATCCGGCGGCCTCGACCTGCTTGACAATGCGGCCCGCCGTTTGCGCCAGTCCACTGTCGATGAGCGTCAATCCGTCCGGGTCGCGGATGGCGTACACGCGCCCGACCATCAGCCCGGTGAACCCGTAAATGCCGTCCAGCAGTTCGATCATGACCCCACCGCCCGTAGTGCCGCGCGGATGAACCGATTCGCGTCTGCGACCATCGCCCGCTCGCGTTCAGGGCCGACGCCCCACAGCGGGATGTGCGCGACACGCCGAATGCTAATCGAGAGATCCCAGTAAGGCAAATCGGTGGTATCAAGGCCAGACATCTCCGCCGCGTAGACCTTCGTAAATGCGCGCAGCGCGTCGTCACCGAACGCCCACAGCAGTTCCAGCCGCGCGATGGCGAGGTCGGCAAGCGGGTCGCCGAACGCCGCGTCCTCCCAGTCGACCACACCGGCGAGCTGGTCGCCCTCCCAGATCAGGTTGCCGATCCAGTAGTCGCCGTGCAGGATCGTTTCCCGGTTGCGGGCGGGTCGTGACCAGTCCGCTCGGACGACGGCCAGCACGCGTTCCGCGTCCACGAGATGCGCCAATTCTCCCGGCGTGTGCTGCACATGCCGCCGGATTCGATCGGGATAGTGTTCGAGGAACGGCACGGCGGCGCGAGGGATATCCGCGCAGTGGATCTGCGCCAGCGTCGCCGACATTGTGGTGGCAGTCGTCAGGGGGTCACGCGGTGCGGCAATGGTCTCGCCATCGATGTACGACTGGATCAGGTACGGAGATGGCAGCATGTCGCCGCTGGTGTCCAGCGCAAGCGGCTCCGGCACCGGCAGCCCGGCGCCATATAGCGCCTTGAGCAGCGCGAGTTCGTGAGCGGTCACGTTCGGGTTGCGGGCGAGGTCGCGCGGCCCGTGCTGGCGGACGACGACGGTGTGCCGGGCACCTGTCGAATCGGCCAGCTCCATGGCGGTGACTTGCGCCGATACGCCGCCCTCCAGCGGCCATGCGCGAACCAGCCGCGATGACGGGAAATGGCGCACGGCGACCCGCTCGAACGGTGTGCCGGCCATCGCGGCGGACTAGTCCTGCGGGGCGGACGGGACGATGGCGTTGAACGTGCCGGTCGCGGTGACCGTCGCGCCCAGGTCGTCGCTGGCGGTCACCTCAAACGCGCCGGTCAGCGGCTCGATCGACGTCAGGGTCAAGCGGCCTTGAAGCACGTTGGCGTAGAGGGCAAACGGCAGGATCGAATCGGCCGGCGGAATATCGTCTGTAATGGACACGCCGACGAAGCGCACCCGCTGCTGCGAGTCGTACGCCGACAACAGCGATGCGATGCTGTGCGTGCCGACCACGATGTCGTGCGGGAGCACGAGGTTGACGGCGTAACGTTCGCCTTCGAGATAGAGCGCGATACCGATATCCGGATCGTTAACGGACGCAGCGGTGCCGGAGAGAGATTGGTCGATGGCGCCCGTGAGGTCGGCACGGAAATCGCCTGCGCCCAAATCGCCGGTGTCGGCGTTGAGCGGGGCGGGCAGCAGGGAGACGGACGGCGCGCACGCCGTCAGCACAGCGGCCAGCACGACCAACATATTGGCGGCAAGCAGGCGGAGCATAGCGGCTCGTGCTACGAGTTGTTGCTGCGCAGCATGTCGAGGTTGCGGGCGTTTTCAAGCGCGATCGCCGCATAGTCCGACAACGCGCTGAGCAGCGCCGCGTGATGGGTAGTGAACTGCGGAGAATCCGGGCTGAGGTTGCGGATTCCCATAGCGCCCAGCACGCGATCTTGAATCATGACCGGCACATAAGCGGCGGAGTTGGGGGCGCCGGGGATGCGCTTGAGGCGTTCGGCGTCGGCCACCAGCGAGCGCGCATTCTTGATCGCCATCGCCGCGAGCGGATCGGTGGCAACGACGTTGGCCGGTACGGCCCGGGTCTGATCCTTGCGCTTGGCGGCACGGCAGGTCAGATGGTCGCCATCGCCGAGCATGAGATACGCCTCTTCGGCGCCGGTGGTTTGCACGGCGGCATCGAGCAGGCGCGGCAGCAGTTGTTCCATCGGCATGAGCTGGGCGACGCTCTTGCCCGTGCTGTACAGCACGTTCAATTCGTTGACGCGCGCCTGCAGCTCCTTGTTGGACTGCATCATGCGCTCGATCAGCGCGTCCTTTTCCTTCTTGAGCCGGCTTTCACCGAGGCTTTTCTCGATGGCGCGCAGCATCTCGTCCGGGTAAAACGGCTTGATAACATAGTCTTTTACGCCCATCCGGTACACTTCGACGGCGATGTCCTCGGAGCCGTGGAAGGTCATCAGGATGACAGGGATGTCGCTGTTGTTGGCATTGAGCTGGCGCAGCACCTCCATGCCGTCCATGCGCGGCATGTTGAGGTCAAGCAGGATCAAATCCGGCTTGTTGCGGAGCGCCATTTGCAGACCTTCGACACCGTCACGCGCGCTCATGGGCTTGTACCCGTTCGGGACAAGCACATAATCGTTGAGGAAGTGGTGGTTCTGCTGAGCGTCGTCTACGATGAGGATGGTTTCGCCAGCCACGGTCCCGCCTCGTGTGGTTCGCTTGATAAACGTGATGAATAACATTGCAGCCAAAATGATGCCCTATTGTAGCGCAGTTTCGGGTTTTGGCGCGATTGAGAACCCGGCGCGCATCCGACGCCACCCCTGAATCAGCGGCGGATGAACATTTGGTGACGGGTTGTTAGAAAGATGCAAAGTACCGCACACAAAACGCGAGTTCCGGTGTAGAGTCAGCATTGACAGCGTTATTCACAGGGGTTAGACTCCCTGAACTCATGCGGGCCTATAGCTCAGTTGGGAGAGCGCTTCAATGGCATTGAAGAGGTCATGAGTTCGAGTCTCATTAGGTCCACACGATGACCCCCGGCCTGCGCTGCGGGGTCGTTTGTTTAGTCAGAGAGGCGACGTGCCATGGCTAGCACCAAAGAGAAGCGGAACGTGCTTGACGATTTGGTCGACGGTGCGCGCGAGATTTTCGAGGCGCTCGACCGCCTGTTGAACCCCGGCAAGCGCCCCAAGCCGCAGCCGATCCCCATTCCCGTGCGTTCCAACCCTCCGCGGCACGATCCACGCCGGCGTTAGTTCTATCCATTCACGCCTAAACAACAGCGCGCCCAAATCGGCGCGCTGTTTTCATTGTCAGGCGGGTTACGGGCTACCCGCCCACCTCCAGCAGTGTGAGCTCGCGGGTGGAGATGTCGCGGAAGGCGACGCGCGTCCCGTCGGCGTTGACCGCCCAGTCGCCGTTCATGATCTTGAAGGGCGCGGTCGAAAGCGGCGTCATAACCCGCGTGTTCAGGTCAACATGATGCAGCGCGTGCGCCGCTGCGCCCGGCTCCAACGGGATCGCGTACAGCTCGTCGCTGTCGCGCCAGCGCCAACTGCCGAAGAACGGCAGCCGCTGCGCCGGAGCGCCCGGCTCGGTGCGGATCGCGTACACGCCCGAGGCGTTCGGGTCGGGCTGATTGGTCGCGTAGAACACGACGTACTGCCCGCCGGGGCCGACGTTCGTTCCGCGCACCCACGACCAACGGCCTAACTCGTACTGCTCGCCGGTCTGCGCGTCGATGACGATCATCGTCGTCACGCGGTCGTCGCCCGGCACGGTCACCAGCACACGGCGGTCGTCGAGCCACTGCGCGTTGGCGCCCGGCGCGCTGAACAGATCGAAGGTGCCGCCGCCCAGCACGCCGGCGACACGCACGACCGCGGGCGCACGCTGTTCACCGGGGACGGTTGGGCGCGTGCTCACCCACAACAGCCGGCTGTTGTCGGCGCTGAAGCTGGCAGCGCCCCACCCGTGTTGAAGCGGAACTCGCGCCCTTCGAGATCGAACAGCACGGCGTCCTGCCCCTCGACGCGGCCACGCCACGTCCAGTCCGGCGAGCGATGCTCGGGCGGCGCGGGTTCGACCGTTTGGTTCAGACTGGGCGCCGCCAGATCCCACCGCATCACCTGTGCCGGCTGACCGGACAGCCCGTCGATGGAGTAGAGGCCGCCCGCGTCGGTCGGATGCCACCAGTTCTGCCAGCAGCACTGCGCGCTGCCAATTGTGCGCGCTGACCACTGCCCGGCCGGAGACAGCGGAGGCAGATCTTTCAGCGGACCAGCGCTGTTGGGTGCGTTGTCGGCGCCCGTGCGCGGGAACACCGACCGGTAGGCGTTGAGGCGCGGGCCGTAAAACCGCACGTCCGGCTGATCGTCCAGCGACATCCACCGCCCGGGGTTCTCCATATCGCCTTGGAACAGGTTGCCGCTGTAAGCGCCGACCAGTGCCAGTGTATGCCAGTCGACGTCGATCCAGTCGATCGGGTTGAAGGTGGTCTGGTAGTCCAGCGAGCGCACCTCGAAATGCAAGTGCGGGCGCGAGAAGCACGTCGAGTCGGGGTCGCCGCTGACGCCGATCTGTTCGCCTTGCACGACCTGCTGGCCGGGCGACACCGGCGCGCGCCCCTGCAAATGCCCGTACAACGTCGTGACACCGAGTTGGTCGTGCCGCACGATCAAATTGTGCGGGCCTGCGCCGAAGCCGAGATCGTCGACGAACGCGATGACCCCGTCCGCCACAGCCACCAGCGGTGTACCGCACGGCATGCTGACGTCGATGCCGAAGTGCAGCCCCTGTCCCGCGCGATACCACGCGTCGCCGAAATTGTAAGCACCGGGCGTGTTGCCATACGCCTGCCCGAACAGCCATGTCGACGGGCCGGACGGTGACGCGACCGGCATCACCATCGGCTTTCCGATCGACTGCGCGCGCGCCTGCGCCGGTATAAGGGCCAGTACGGCCAGCATAAGAATCATCAAGAATCGCATCGGCGTTCCCTCGATACGTGCGATGGGCGTGAGGATTATTGCCGGACAGGATGAAAGGCGCATGATTGCGAAGGGATACGGTTGAGAAGAAGTCAGCTTTGTGTCGACAGACCGCGAATCTTTGCGCGAATCTCCACAGATTACTGTACACTCTCATCAGCGCAAGCGCGGGGTCGTGGACGAGGCAATCTCCAACCGTCACGATCCAGCGCGTAACCTAATTGGGTTCATGTCAGAACCGTCGACAACGCTTCAGAACCGCAGGGGAACGACGCCGAAACAACGTGACGGTGCGCTTGACGTTGCTGGGGACAGGCCACAGCCCGCTGCGCTGCCGCTCGACGTCAGTCACATGCTGCAGATGCAGCGCATGATCGGCAACCGAGCGCTAACGCGCATGATTCAGCGCGAAGACGGGCCGGGCGGTGCAGAGACTCAGGGTGGCGGGGTTGCGGTTGCGCAGCGCCAGCCTACGCCCGTACAACTGCCGCTGTTCAAGGCCGGCGATTATGTGTCAGCGGTCGTCGAGGGACAGATCGAATACCCCGACCCGAACGCCGATCCGAACGCACCGTCGCCGGTGCTGAGCGCGGGCGACTCCGGCCATACGCTCAAGAAGGGCGCGGTCGAGTTCAGCGCCTCGTTGATGAAAGTACCCAATCCACTGGACGAGACCGTCAACGAATGGCTGGGGCTGGGCCAAAACGTCAAGGTCAGCAGCTCCCTCACGGCATTCAAGCTCGCGGCCGATACCAGCATGGCCGACCTCAAGGATGTCGATGCCAGCGTGAACCTCGGCGAGATCGAGCTGGCGCTCAGCGGTAGGTTCGACCACACCACCATGCAGACGTCGTGGGGGCAGAAGCTCTTCGGCGGAACAGCGCTCGGCCGCGCTATGGCAAAGAAGACGGCCGTGTTCGTCGGGACGATCAAACTTAGCCTTGCGCTGCCGGCCGAGGACGCGCTGCGGCTGGCGCAGATTGCGGCGCATCACAAGCAGCTTCGCGCGATGGCGTTCCAGAACAAGGTTTGGCTCAAGCACATCCGCGATCTGAAGGGGCGGCTCAAGCAGTTGGAAGCGGCGTGGAAGACCGCCGACGGCTTCACCCGAATCAACCTCGCAAAGCAGTTCGCAGAGGTGCGCAGCGGCTTGAAGGCGTTGGGCAAGAAGGTCGCCAAGAACAAGAAGCTGGCACGCAGGCTGCTCGGCGAGGCGGTGCGCTGGGCCAAGGCCATGAGCGCCGTCCTCAAGAAGACGCTGGCGCGCTTTGTGCCGATCCTCAATGCGTACTTCCTCGTGACCGACACGATCAAGGCGATCGAGGTCATCTACGGGTTGATCACCGGCAAGGGGTACAGCTTCGGCGGTGAGGAAGGCGGCAGCGGCGAAGGCGAAGAAGCCGCGGGTGGTGGCGATGCTTCCGAAGGCGAAGGCACGACCAGCGGTGTGGCTGGCGACGATGCCGAATTCGCCGGCATCGAAGATCAAGAGGCGGGGGGCGGCGACGCCTACAGTCAGCCGGTCGTGCTGAACCCGAACGCGGCGCTCGTCTTCGAGATTCTCAAGGATCGGACAGGCAGCAAGCTGGGCGGCACCGATCTCGCGGCGCTCGACAGCATCGTGCCGGCCGACATGAACGCGCAGGATATGGAACGGCTGTTGTCTGCGCTGCAAACGTCCAAACTGTCCAGCAAACCGTTCAAGGCGTTGACGCAGGTGATGACGCTCGCTAAACGGGCGCGTGACGCGGCGGCTGTCGATCCCGACAAGGCCGGCGGAACGGGCGGCGGCACAGGCGGTGGGGTCGGGCAGGGCGTCGGCCCCGGCGAAGGCGGCGACGAGCAGGGTGGCGAGGTCGAGTCGGAGAACGACCAGACTTACGACGAGACGCCTGCCAACAGCCAGCAGACCGAGCAGGTCGAACTGGGCGCGGACGAACAACAGCCCGACTCGCCCAATCCCGCCCCGAAAGAGAACGGACAGATCGCGCCGCCGCAAATCGACCCGGACATCCGCGCATTCATGACCCGTGCGCTGGCGGCCATCGAAGGTCAGGGGCTGGGCGGCTATGCCGAGTTCGACGGCGGCGTCTCGTACAACGGGCTGTCGGTCGGCGACGTCTTCAACGGCATGGCTGCCGTGCAGGTCGCGACGCAGGTACGCGATGCCGAGGGTCAGGTGACGACTCAGGACATCTGGTACGGCGGCGAAGCTAAGTTCAAGGTGCTGTCCAAACTCCCCAACGGCCAACTCGACGTCATCCGCTCGGTGATGCAGGCGTACAACAAGTACGGCCGGTTCGTCGGCGCGGTCGCCGCAGCGCGCATGACCGTCGGCTATCAGGGCGAGCTGCAGCTCGCGCCGTAAGTTCCCCGACGTCCGAAATCAAACCCTACGCTGCCCGCGTGCATATACTGGGTGTGTACACGCACCGGTGAGGACACCACGTGGAAGACCCGCGACTCCGGCAGGGTGTCGAACGGCTGAAGGCCGGCGACATCGACGGACTGGCCCCGCTTGTCGAAGCGCTGCAGGTCAGAGCGCTGCGCGCAGCATATCTGATCACGCAAGACAAAGCGCAGGCCGAGGACATCGTGCAGAGCATGTTCGTGCGGCTGGCGCGCAAAGCCGATCTGATCGACACGGCACGACCGGTCACGCCGTACGTGCTGCGGATGGTCGTCAACGACGCGCTGATGCACATGCGCGGCCGGGGACGAACGATCAGCTTTGAGGGCCCAGCCGGCCGTGACGCTGCGGGCGCCATCGAGGACGTCCTGCGCGACGACGCCGAGCTGCCCGAAGACGCGGCCGAACGACAGGACGTGCAAGGCGCGGTTGCAAACGCGCTCAAGCAGCTTTCGCCTGACCAACGCGCGGCCATTGTGCTGCGCTACTACCTCGGCCTCAGCGAGGCGGAGATGACCGATCGGCTGGACGTGCCGACCGGAACCGTGAAATGGCGGCTTCACGCTGCCCGCAAACACCTTCGATATGTGCTGCGGCCGATCTGGGCCGCACCAGCAGAGGAGGATCAACCGTGAACGATCGCGACCTCGCCCGCCTGCTGGATGCCATTGCCAGTGAGGAGATACCAGACGATATGAACCTGTGGAACGACATCAAAGCACAGTTGAACGAACTCCCGGCGGTCCCGGCGCGCCGAACCGCCAGCGCATTGAGCCGGATTGCGGCGGTCTTCGCCGTGCTGCTGATCGCCGGATCGGTGTACGCCGTGTATCAGGTGATTACGACGCGCGGCGGCGATCCGGGTATTATGGCGGTCGACGACCTCGTCACGCCGCTGAACCTCGTGCAGTCGTCCCCATCTGACGACGTCAACATCACGGTCGATTGGGCGTATGCCGACGGCCATCGGATCGCTGTGGGCTGGACGGTCGACTACGCCAGCGAGCTCGACGTGCCTCAGCCGACGTTTGTGCTGACCGATGGCGAAGGCACCGCTTTCGGCCCGGCCGACTTCCTGCGCGGTGGCGGCGGTGGCGGCGGAGGTGACGGCGAGCGCAATACGTTCGGCAGCGTCACGAGCTTCGACGCGACCGGCATCAAGGGCGCGCCCGAGTCGCTTATGTTGTCGCTCACCGCAACGTTTGACCCGGCCAATGGCCCCGGCGAGATCACCGGCGGCGGTGGTGGCGGTGGATCAGGTGGTGGTGGAAGCGCCGGACAGACCCCGCCCGAACCGGTCGAGATCGCCCCGTTTACGGTCACGTTCGAGTTCGAGGTGCCTTTCTTTCGCGCGCGCGAGACGTCCGTGCCCGGGTCGGTGGACGATGCCGGCATCACCGTGACGCTTGAGTCGCTGACCTACGCGCCGTCGGTGTCGATCGGACGCCTGTGCTACACGCTGCCCGATGATGCGCCGGGCTTGCGCCCGCACTTCGCGGTGAACGCGCAGGGCTTCGAGACCGCGGCCTTTTCGCCGGACGACGGAGACATCGCTTCAATGTCCGGCGCGCCGATCTGCGGCGATCTGCTGGTCTATCAGCCTGCGGAAACCGCGACCGGGCGGCTTGAGATCGTCATCGACCGCTTCCAGACCGAAGCCGAGATTACGCGTGAGTCGTTCGACGCGTTGGTGGCCGCCGTAGAGGCTGAAGGCCTACCGGTCGACTTCGATCTGATCGAGACCGGGGATCTCAAGCAGCGCTACGCGATGTCCTACGGGACCACCGGCGAGGGGTTGACGGGGGCGGAGCAGGCTGCCATATGGACGCGCGTAAACGATCTGATCGCGCAGTACATGCAGCAGGCTGTCACTGGCGAGTGGGTGCTTCCCGTCACCGTCGGCGGATAGGCGTTTCACCGACCTTCTAAGGAGGCGCGGACCTGCCGCGCCTCTGTGCGTTCCCCTCGGCGTCGTTTCAATGCTGAAACGTGCGCACGAATTTGCGCACGTTCGTGCGCCGCGCCGCGGTACGGGTGCTAGAATGGGGAACAGCGATCAGGAGGCCGCCATGTTTCGATCCATCGCCAGCATGTTCAACCGTATCGGTCGCGATCTGCGTGCGCGGCGCAATCTCGAAAGCTACCTCGTCGCAGTGGTGGCAGGGATTGTTGCGGTGGTAGGCCTGATTGACGACGTCGTTCCCGATTCGGTCAAGATGTCCGTAATCCTCGGTGCGCTCGGCTTGCTGGTGTTCAACATGTCGCGCCCGGTCGAAGGCAAGGCGTCGATCGAAGACTACCTGCACAGCCGCCCGGAACTCGGGAATCTGCCGGATCGCATCAAAGGCGCGCGCAAGCTGTGGATTTATGCGCCGTCCGCCGCCAACGTGCTGGCCGGCCCGAACCTCGACGCGATCCGCCAGTCGGTGCTTTCGCAGCGCGGGGGCGAGCTGCGGGTGATCATTCAGGACCCGAGCAAACCGGAAGCGGTCGCGCTGCTTTCCGAACAGCTCGACAAGTCGGTCGACTTTCAGCATCAGCACCTGCCGGAGGAGATCGCCAACACGCTGAAGAAGTTCGCAACCCTTCGCAGTTGGAACACACCGGGCAGCTTCGAGGGCCGGCTGCTGCCGTACTCGCCCGGGTGCAGCATGGTGCTGATCGACCCGGACAAGGCCAGCGGCACGGCCATCATCGAACTGTACGGATGGCACTTGCAGTCGACCAGCGACCGCATGTCGATCGAGATTCAACAGGCGGTGTCGCCGCGCTGGTTCGGCTATTGGGTCGAGCAGTTCGAATTCATGTGGGGCGATGCGGCACCCGCCGCCCCGCCCCCCAGAACGGAGTCGTACGGCTAGCGCGGCCGCGTTTGCCAAGACTTCCGTTCCTGCGCCATACTGAAGAGGGCTACGCAAGTCATCCAAGGAGGGACGACTTATGGCGTCGAATCCACCACCCATCGACCAACCCGGTGAAACGCCTCCGCCGCCGATCCCTGAGGCGCCGCCGCAGCGTCCGCCGAGTCAGCCGCAGAAGCCGCCGCGCTACGAACCGCCCGAGCCAATCACGCAGGAAACGCGCAAGACGCGCGGGTGGGTTCCGGAGTGGTTCAAGTACATGCCGAAGTTCCGCTTCAACGACTTCGACGAGTCGGCCGCGTTTCAACTGCTGCCGGAAGACGACTTGAACGAGATGCTCGCCACCTGTACGCCGGAGGCGGCACAGTCCATCCTCCAAGACCTGCACGTACTGGACAAGGAAGTGCTGCGGTTGTTCCGCCGGCTCGACTACGAAGCGGCGCGGCAGCAGAATCGTTACCGGCGCTCGCAGTTGATGTACGCGCTGCTGGCGCTGGCCGCGACGATCGTCGGTTCAATCATGGCGCTGACGCTAGAGTCGGCCCCGCGGCTGACGCCGTGGCTGGGCGGCATCGAGACCATCATCGCCGGTCTGACGTCGTTCATCGCCGCGTTGACTGCCGACGAGCCGCCGCAGCAGTTGTGGTTGCAGAACCGCCTCAAGGCCGAGCACCTGCGCCGCGAGTACTTCCGCTACCTCATGCGCCTTGAACCGTACGACGGCGTCGAAGACCGCTTCGATCGCGAAACGCTGCTGGCCAAACGTGCTGCTGACATCAACCGCGGCTTCTTCCCGGAATCCCCGGTCCAGCCGAAGTAGGGGGAACGCCACATGGTAAACCGTCAGGAACTGGAAGTCCGTTACAAGATCTTTGACCGCTTCGCGCTCGGCGATCAGCGCCACTACTATCAGAGCAAGCTCGACTCGTTCCGCAAGGCGCGCGGGCAGGTCAATATGATCCGCGCGTCGATGGGTCTCGCGACCGTCGTCGCGACCGTGTTCGCGATCACCATGGCCCCGTCGGCATTCAACGAAACCTGCACCGAGGCGATCCGCGCCGTGTCGACCGCGCAGCTCTCCGGCGGGATCGAGAGCGCCGCGGCGGCGACCGTCCAGCAGTTGTCGAACTGCCGCAGCATGCAGTTGTGGACCAGCATCGCCGCCGGCCTATCGATCATCTTGCCGGCCATCGGCGGCTTCTTCGGCGCGCTGCTGGGCGTGTATCAGTGGGACAAGTTCGTGCAGATCTACAAGGACGCGCAGGAGAGCCTTGAAGCCGCCGACGCCCAACTGACCGACCGCATCAGCGACATCGACGACGAGCGCTTCATCTCGGCCTATATCGCCTATACCGAAGGCACGCTGGAGGTGATGGCGTCCGAGACGTCGCAGTGGGGCCAGTCCGTCAAGACGCCGGCGCAGATCGAGGCGTTTGTCAAACGACAGGTCGAGCGCGCGTCGCGCGCCCAGCGCGGCATCACCGGCGAAGGCGGCAAAGAGTTCGAAAACCCGGACGGCTCGTTCGGCTAGGAGCGATCCGTGTCGCTGGAGGGCGTGCGCGTCCTTGATTTTTCGCGCGTGCTGGCCGGCCCGTACTGCACGATGCTGTTGGGCGACCTCGGCGCGGACGTCGTTAAAGTGGAAAGCCCGCAAGGCGACGAGACGCGCCAGTGGGGCCCGCCGTGGGCCGGCGACGGCCCCGACCGCCAGAGCGCGTATTACCTGTCGGTCAACCGCAACAAACGTAGCATCGTCCTGAACCTCAAAGAGCCGGACGGCCAGCGCATCGCCCGCGCGCTGGCCGTCCGCGCGCATATCGTGGTCGAGAACTTCAAGCCGGGGCAGATGGCCCGCTTCGGTCTCGATTACGACACCCTGCGCGCCGACAACCCCGCGGTGGTGTACGCCAGCATCACCGGCTACGGGCAGACCGGCCCCTACGCCGACCGCCCCGGCTACGACCACGTCATTCAAGCAATGTCCGGCCTGATGTCGATCACCGGCGCGCCGGACGGCCCCGGCTATAAGGTCGGCGTGGCGGTGGCCGACGTGTTCACCGGCCTGTTCGCCCTGAGCGCGATCCTCGACGCTCTGCGCGACGCAGAATGCACCGGGCAGGGGCGGCATCTCGACCTCGCGCTGCTCGATTCGCAGCTCTCCGCACTGGTCAACGTCGCCAGCGCCGCGCTGGTCAGCGGACAGACCCCGCATCGCTACGGCAACGCTCACGCGACCATCGTCCCGTATCAGAACTTCGACGCGGCGGACGGGCCGTTCGCGCTGGCGGTCGGCAACGACGGGCAGTTCGCCGCGTTGTGTCGAATCCTCGACCGCCCCGATCTCGCGGCCGACCCGCGCTTTGCGACCAATCCGGCGCGTGTGACCCACCGCGACGCGCTGATCGCCGAGCTGGCGCCCATGTTCGCGTCACGTCCGGCGGCGGATTGGGTCGAGGCGTGCTTGGCGGCGGGGATTCCAGCGGGGCCGGTGAATACGGTGACGCAGGTGCTGGAGAGCGAACACGCGGCGGCGCATCATCTCGTGCGCGACGTCACGCTGGCGAATGGCACGCCGGTCCGGTCGGTGGCGTCGCCGCTGCTGCCGGACGCCCCCGGCGCGATCCGCTACCCGCCGCCGCTCCTCGGCCAACACTCGGACGAGGTGCTAGGGGAGTGGTTGGGGTGAAATACTTATGGCTGATCCACAGATTCGGGCTCAAGCATGCTTTCGAACAGCAAGATATAGTCAATGTACCAGTGAGCGTACGTGATTGATGCGATTAGCATTTCTTGCTTCTGTTGAGGAGTAGAAATCACATGCGCGGGGTGATTTCGTACTTTACGCAGACTATCGAGTGTGTTTTTGTCCTGAAGTTGCTTGTTAGCTACAAGCAGATCAATTCGGGTAGCCAACGTGACACTCTCAGCGTCAGATTCTGAGACTAGTCCGTTCTTGTTTCGGATTAGCCCACGTCTCGCCAATTCCACAATTAGTGACTTCGAACACACATCAAACGCCCGCCCGAGCGAAAACAGTCCCCAATCGACCTTTTGCGGTGTCAAGTTTAGTAGTCCCTCCACTACTTCGGAGGCGATTTCAGGGGTTCTGATCCTGCGTGCCTTTTCAGCTAGGTCCGTTGGAATGTCTTGTTTTAACGCAAGGTATGTCTTGCCGTCTTTGTCTACGAAGCTTTTAATATCATCCATACGGCGGACATAGGCATAGACGTTATGGGGTTTCAGATTGCATTTGATGGATATCAGGGTACGTAAAGCCATCAGTTCCAGCTTGTCATGCTGAAACAGAATCGCTCGTATAGTGCGTGTTACGTACTCGCCAATCCTACCTTCTGATGCTATTTCGATCGCTGAGAAACGCTTTCGAAAATCGGGAACAAAAGTAACGTGTTGATTTTCGCCATTCGTGTGCAGTTGCAGAGATGGATTTGGCTTTAGGACTAGCCTTCGTATACTGGTGAGATTGGCCTCCGGCAACAACGTACTTATTGAACTACAGATCTCGTCAACACTCATCTCTTCTCTTGTAGTCGAGCGGAAAACCCGCTCGACTGTCAACGCTATCTCCACGCTGTTTGTTTTTGCAGGATTCCTAATTGGTCTCACTGCAATCTCTCGGCTCGGTGCGCTCACCCTCAGTGAGATCCGTCCATCCTTGAGTCGAACGAATCGATCAGAGTTAGTGCTGATGAACGCAGAGAGGTTCGCTTTGGAAATACTTCGCGATTGCGACACTGCCGCGTGTAGCTCATCTGCTGTAAGAGGCCCGCTAGCGCGCGATAGGATTAAGTCAATCAGTTCTGGAATAGGCAGAAGGCTCTCTACACTTACGGCCCACTTCTTGAGAACCCATTCACCGGATTTCCCGATGTTTTGGAACCGTGTGTCACGGGACAATGCTGCCGATATTATCTTCTGGCGGTGTATCTTGATGCCGCTAGCAGACGCTTCCCTGTTGTGAATTCTAGTGATGTCAGCAATTGAGATGGGCGTGTTGCCAGCCCGGGAGCTAACCAGTCGATACACTCGATCTTCCACAGAACGCAACTTTCTGAACTTGATCTGGAAGAGCCCGTCGTCCAGTTCCTCTATTGCCGGAATTAGTCCCAATACGAGTTTCAAGTCTTCCGGACTGTGTTTCCTGGACCGATTTCTCGGTGAAATTCCGAGTAGGATGTCTTGCCATGTTGCCGGATCAACGCGCTCTTGTAGAAACCGAGTAACTTGGGATGCAATCTCTCTTAACTTCGCCTTATCGACCTGGTGTTGTGTCCAGATAGTCACACCGTCCATGAGTTCGAACGAACTATGGCCAGTGATCTCAAGTAATAGGTGTATATATCCGCGGTCCGCGTCGGAAACGGTGAGGTAATCCGACAGATGTGTGCTTAGTCGAGCCTCATGTATCGGAAGGCCAAGTGCTGTAATGTGATTCTTGATATCGGTTACAAGCTCCTCCATTGGTGCTGAGAGCGCCGTTTCCAAGCGCTTACCGTTTCTAAAGAGCGCCCGAAGAAATTCCAATGCGGTCGCTTCTAGCTGCTGAATTCGCTGCCTAGATAGTCCCCGAAGTGTGGCAATGTCCTCGAATGTAAGTTTGGGTGCTGCGTCGAGCCCGTATCTGAGCCTTAGCACATCTAGCTGACTACTGCGGGTTGTATCGAGTGCTTCTTCTATAGTGCGTTTGAGGTCAGCAATCGGTTCTCCGGTGAAGACGCTTGGCACAATAGTCGTTATTTGTCGTTGGTATCGTCTTGGCATTTCAATGTATTGACCTCGGATAATTCGCACATCGGGCATGTTTCTTATGGTTGCATAGTATTCTACGCATAGTAGCCATCATTACTAGTAGATGACGTGGACTCAGAAGCGAAACAAGATGACCATTTCGAATAACAAGACTAGCCGCCATCCAGATTGGGGTCCGTGATCTGTTGACATGTGACTATTTAGTCACATATAATGACCGCATGGATACGGAACAGGTGTTCAAAGCTCTGGCGGATGCCAACCGCCGCACCCTTCTCGACCGGCTCTTCCAGCGCGACGGCCAAACGCTGGGCGAGCTGCAATCCGCCCTGCCGGACATGACCCGCTTCGGCGTCATGAAACACCTGCAGGTGCTGGAGACCGCGGGGCTGATCACCACGCACAAGGTCGGGCGGGAGAAGTTTCACTACCTGAACACCGTCCCCATCCAACAGGTCTACGACCGCTGGGTGAGCAAGTTTTCCCAGCCGTGGGCCCGCTCGCTCGTCGATCTCAAAACCGTACTCGAGGAGACCCCCATGACCGAGAAGCCCAACCACGTCTACGAAGTCTTCATCAAAACGACGCCCGAACAGCTTTGGAACGCGCTTACGCAAGGCGACATCACGCGGCTGTACTATTTCGGCACGCGCGTCAAGTCGGACTGGACGCCCGGCTCGGCGTACGCCTATCACTACGACAACGCCGACGCGCAGGTGATGCTCGAAGGCGAAGTGCTCGAAGCCGATCCGCCGCGCAAGCTGGTCACGACCTTCCGCCCGGTGTGGCACGAGGGCTCCGAGGGCCAGCGCACCTCGCGGGTCACGTTCGAAATCGAGCAGCTTGGGCCGGCCTGTCGCCTCGTGCTGACCCACACCGGTCTCAACCCGGATGCACCGCTCACGCAGGGCATCGGCTCGGGCTGGGCGCAGATCCTCAGCGGCCTCAAGACCCTGCTCGAAACCGGCGACCCGCTCGTCGTCAAGACGCCGCAGGCCGAGGAGGCATAACCCATGCCCAAGCACGCGCCGAGCCCCGATTTCACCGGCTTTTCCGCCGACGGCCTGCAGTTCATGCGCGACCTCGCCGCGAACAACACGCGCGAATGGTTCGAGGCGCGCAAGACGGCCTACATCGACACGGTGCAGACTCCGGCCGTGGCGCTGGTGGCTTCGCTCGGCGCGCGCTTGCAAGACCTCGTCCCTGACGTCACGGTCGACACGCGCACCAACGGCAGCGGCAACCTGATGCGCCTGCACCGCGACACGCGCTTCAGCACTGACAAGTCGCCGTACAAGACGCACATCCCGATGATGTTCCCGGTCGGCGGCAAGAAGATGGACAGCCCCGGCTTCGGCCTGCAGATTACGCTCGACGGTGTCGACTGCATGGCTGGCGTCTTCGGGTTCGACAAAGGCGCGTTGGCCCGCTATCGCGATGCGGTCGTGTCCGACACGCACGGCCCGGCGCTCGTGAAGGCGGTCGCTACCGTGCGCAAGGCCGGGCCCTACACGCTCAATGGCGGGAGCTTCAAGCGCGTGCCGTCCGGCTACGACCCCGAGCATCCGCGCGCCGAATGGCTGCGCTACGGCGGATTGTACGCCTCGATCAGCGGCCTGCCGCAGGACATCGCGCGCTCTGCCGCGCTCGTCGACGTGCTGATGACCCACTTCGCCGCCATGAAGCCGATCGTGGATTGGCTCCGCGCCGCGATCGGATAGGGGAAAGGGGAAAGGGGAGAGGGCAAAGGGGAAAGGGGGAAGCGACCAACCGCAGCCCGCCGCGACCATTCGCATCCTTCGTGTTCAACAAGTAATTCCCCTCTCCCTGAGGGAGAGGGGCTAGGGGTGAGGGCTCGCGCGGTTCGCGCGACAGCAGGCGGTTGACGCGGAACATCTGCGCGTCGGCGCTGTTGTCGTCGCTGACGAGGCGCGCCGGCGCGCCGGCCAGCGTCTTGCTGGCGCGCACGCCCTTCACACGCTCGCCCAGCAGCTCGGCGAAGCGGTTGCGCACCGGTCTCGAAGTCGGCCTCAGCCACCGGCTCGGGCGCGGCTTCCTCGTCTTCGGCGGGCGTGCCGACGTCAGTCAGGTCGAGTTCGGCGTCGTCCACCGAGCGCAGCTTCTTGCCCTCGAATTCGGACAGGTTGGTGAGCAGGATCGGATCAACCGGATCGCTCAGGATCAGCACTTCGATCCCGCGCTTGCTGAACGGTTCGAGGTGCGGGCTGCGCCGCGCGCTGTGGAAGTCGTCGGCCACGATGTAGTAGATCTCGCTCTGGTTGTCGACCATCCGGTCGGCGTATTCCTTGAGCGTGGTCGGCTGTTTGCTGCCGTCGTGGGTGGTCGGGAACAGCAGCAGCGGCAGCAGATCGTCCTTGTCCTCCGGCGACAGCGCGACGCCTTGCTTGAGGAAGCGCCCGAACTGCTCGTACAGCTTGATCCATGCCTCGCGGTCGGATGTCGCCATCTTCTTGAAGTCGCCCAGCACGCGCCGCGTGATCGCCTTCTTGAGCTGGCCCATCAGCACGTTGGCGCGCACGGTCTCGCGGCTGACGCTGAGCGGGATGTCCTCGCTGTCGACCACGCCGTGCAGGAAGGGACAGGTAATCCGGCAGCAGGTCCGTGCAGTAGTCTTGAATGAGCACCTTGCGGGCGTACAGCTTGAGCCCGACCTGTTTGCGCGGGCTGAACATCGGCGGCTGATTGCTCGACGGCACAAACAGCAGCGCGTAGAACTGCAGCGGCACGTCGGCGCGCATGTGGATGACCTTCTGCGAACCGTTAAAGTCGAAGGTCATCGACCGGTAGAACTCGTCGTACTTCGACGCCTCGATCTCTTTCGGGTCCTGCCGCCAGATGGCGATGCGCTGATTGGTCGGCTCGGCGTCCTCGCCGACGTACACCGGGAAGCTGATCGTGTCGGAGTAGGTGCGGATGACGTCCTTGAGCTTCCACGTCTGCAGGAAGTCGTCGGCGTCGTCCTTGAGCGTGACGATCACGTCCGTGCCGCGCTGGGCGCGCTCCGCCGGAGCGATGGTGAAGTTGGTGCCGCCCTCGGCCTCCCACGCCCACGCCGGTTCGTCGGCCTTGTGGCTCTGCGTCACGACGCGCACCTTGTCCGCGACCATGAACACCGAGTAGAAGCCGACGCCGAACTGCCCGATCACGCTCTTGGCCGTCTCGGCGTCCTTGGCGTCCTTGAGCGCGTCGATGAAGGCGCGCGCGCCGCTGCGGGCGATCACGCCGAGGTTGTTGATCAGGTCGTCACGCGTCATGCCGATGCCGGTGTCGCTGATCGTGACCGTGCGCGCGTCGTCGTCGACGGTGATGCGGATCGCCAACTCGGCGTCCTGATCGCGCATGTCGCGGTTGGTGAGCGACTCGAACTGCGCGCGGTTGAGCGCGTCGCTTGCGTTCGAGATCAGCTCGCGCAGGAAGATGTCGCGCTCCGTGTACAACGCGTGGACCAAAATGTGCAGAAGCTGTTGAATCTCTGCCTGAAAATTGAACGTGGTCTGTTCGGCCGGCACGTCGGTCATAGCCCGTATCCCCTCAATGTCTCGTGATGCCGTTCTGTTCTGAATCGCGGAGTGTTATAGCACAGGTCTGTAAACGGCATGCAAGAATCGCGGCGGACGTGCGATGGCAGGTCGTATCTTGCGCGCATGCCGCGCGGCCCGTAGACTTCACCCCATTCAGTCGTCCGCGCAAAGCAGTCTGTGATGCCCAAACTGACGGTCGTCCTGCCGACCTACAACGAAGCCGAAAACCTTGCCCTGCTGGTCGAAGCCCTGCTCGGCCTCGACATCCCCGACCTGCACGTGCTCGTCGTGGACGACAACTCGCCGGACGGTACCGGCCGCATCGCCGACGAACTCGCCGCCGAAATGCCGGGGCGCGTCAGCGTCAGCACAACCCGGCAAGGGCGGGTTGGGTCCGGCGTATATCGGTGGATTCCAGCGCGCCATCGCCGAGGGCGCCGAGCTTGTCCTGCAGATGGACACCGATTTCAGCCACCAGCCCAAGTACATTCCGTCCATGCTCGCCGCCGTCAACGCCGGCGCGGATGTCGTGATCGGCTCGCGTTACGTCAAAGGCGGCAGCGTCGACGAGCATTGGGGCCCGCACCGCAAACTGCTGAGCTGGTGGGCGAACCGAATCTACGTCCGCACGATCCTCGGCCTGCCGATCAACGACGCGACCAGCGGTTTCCGGCTGTGGCGCGCATCGGCGCTCAAAGGCATCGGGTTGGAGCGCATCCGGTCGAACGGCTACGTGTTTCTGGTCGAACTGGCCTACGTCGCGCATCGCCTCGGCTACAAGCTCGGCGAAGTGCCGATCCACTTCCCGGATCGCGAGCGTGGCGCATCGAAGATGGATACGCGCATCATGGTCGAGGCCGCCCTGCGCGTGTGGCAAATCCTGTTCCGCCACCGCGCGCTGAAGCCCGCCCACCGCGAACAGACCTCATGACCGACGATCTGTACATCGTCACCACCGTGCCGGAGTCGCACGTCGACGCCGTGCTCGACGCCATCGCGTCCGCCGGCGGCGGACAGATCGGCAGTTACACCCACTGTGCCTTCACCAATACCGGGCGCGGGCGCTTCAAGCCGGCCGAAGATGCCAATCCGCACGTCGGCATGGTCGGCCAGATCAACGCCGTTGACGAGTGGCGCATCGAGACCTTTTGTGCCCGTTCGCAGGGCCGTTCGGTCGTCGACGCCATCCGCGCCGCACACCCCTACGAACAGCCTGTCATCTACGTGATTCCACTGCTCGATATCGACGCGTTGTAGGTTGCAGGCAAAGGCTTCGCCTCCGCACCTCCACAAGGGATTGGCACCCCTTGACCTCTATCTGCGGATTGATCCCGCACGCGGGATCAATCCGCGGGATGGGGAGTCTAGAGGGCGAAAGCCTTCTGGCGGGGTTCGGGGCAGCGCCCCGCAGCTCTAGCGTCTGCTGAGGCGAACGGTGGCGAACAATGCAAGGATCCACGCCGCCCACGCGAAGGCTGCAAAGGCCAGCAGTGGCCGAACCCACGGCGGTCGGTAGTCGACGGTGACCGTGTGTTCGCCGGGCGGGATGATCACCGCTTGGAACATAATGTCCGCGCGGTACAGGGGGGTGTCCGCGCCGTCGAGGGTTGCCTGCCAGCCCGGGAAGTAGGCCGTGTTGAACACCAATGCCAGCGGCACGGACGCCGTGTTGACGACGGTCGCTTCGCTGTGGGTGCCGGCCTTCGTGTACGATACGACACGGCTGAGGGCCGGGATGTCGGCGGATGGCGTAGCCAGATCGTCCGGCGCGCCGTGGACGACCGCGGCGGTCAGCGGATCGAAAGCCGGATCGCGCATGCGTTCGATGGCCGCCTCGCTGCCGTCCCACGAGTCGGGCAGGACGGTGTCGACACGGGCGAGGAATGGCCACACGACCGTGCCGGACTGGCGCCGGTAGAGCTTGATATCGCTTGAAAGCAGCTTGTCCCAGCCGCCCAGCGGCACCATGTCGAACGCGCCGGAACGGGTATCCACAAGCGTAGCAGCGCGCACAGTGATGTCCTCCGATCGCTGCGGAGCGCGACGCTTTCGACGGATGTCAGCGCGGCAGTGAAGCGCGCCAACGTTAGTCGGTCGTCGACTTGGCGGGCGTCAATGAGAGTCATCTCGACCGTGGGGCGGACATTGAACCACGCCCGCAGATTGGATGGGTCGCCGGCGAGCAACACATGCAGTTCATCGGCCGCGAACGTTGGACTGACCGACCCGGACTGCGACGTGCCTCCGCCGGACAGGCGCACCGGCAGGCTGACGTCGAACTGGATGTCGTCGTAGAACCGGTCGGCGGTCTTGTCGAGGACGAGGTATTTGACGCCGGCGAGGTCGAGCCACCGATTCTCCGGCACGCACGCGCCGAGGCACGCCGGCAGCGCGAGCAGCTCACGTAACCGTCCGTCCTGCGTACGCGGCTCGCCTTCCGGCAGCAGCAGCGCCGAGAACGCCGAGTAGTACACGGTTGGCACCAACCCGCCGCCGAAGCCGTCGGCGGTCGACAGGCCGTACAGCAGTGGGAAATTCGGCGCCTGTAACTCCTTCCAGCTTGGCGGCGGTCAGTCCCGCCTTTGCCGCGCGTTCGGTCATGCCGACCAAGTCGTAATAGTCGAGCAGGGCGTCGTGGTCGTACGTGTCGAAGTAGCCGTTGGAGATCGACAACAGCCGTCCGCCGCCATCCGCCTCGATCTGATACGCGGTCAACCGCGGGTCGCTGGCCGCGGCTGGATCGACCAGATCGGCATGCGGCATGTTGGTGGCGGCAATCGCCAGTTCGCCGGCGGTGATCCCCACCAGCAGCACGGTCAGCAGTCCACGGCGCGCCGTCTGCCGCGAGAGCAGCACGACGTTGGCGAACATCAGACCGGCCGCCGCCCAGAATAGGATGGTCGAGACGGTCGGGCTGGCTGATCCGTCGACTTCGGCCGCGGCGGCAGGCGCGCGCCATACGCTCAAGACGGCCAGCGCGGCGATCAACCCGACAGCGGCGAGCAGACCGCGGTTGGGCTTGGCGGCAGTGCGCTTGAGCAGCGCGTCCGCGCCGAGGCCGGCCAGCATCGCGCCGCCTAACGCCACGAACGCCAGCCAACGCGCCGGCACGCGAAACAGGTTGAAGCCCGGCAGTTCGGCAAGCACCCAGTAGATCGGCGTGTACAGCCCCAGCGCCAGCACGACGCCGACGACCGTGAGGATCAGCCACGGCCAGCGCGCGCGGCGGCCATATAACGCGCCCCACACCGCCAATCCCAGCCCGAACACGCCGAGATACGCGACATATTCACCGAACACCTGCCCGTCGAGGCTGGGCAGCAGGCCGCGTGCGGCGAGGTTCGGGTTCCAGCTAAACGCCATCGCCGCCAGCGCCGAAAACCCGCCCGATCGGTTGCTCAAGCCAGTGAGTTCCAGTGTCGGCAGAATCTGTACTGCGGCCAACGCCAGCGCGATCGCCGCCGCTGCCGCCAACCCGGCCACGCGCAGGCCAATGCCCGCCGCCATGTCCCGAGCGCCGCGTTCACCGCGTGGGACGAGTGCCAACACGCCCAGCATCACGCCGGTGATGAACAGCGTTTGCGTATGCCCGCTGAGGGCGATCAGCGCCAGAACGCCCGCCAATGCGATCAGCGAGACGATTCGTCCGCCCCGACTTTGTGCACTGTTGGCTGGAGGTAGAAAACACGCCGCCGCCCACGGCATCCACGCGATCCCCTGAAGCTGGTTGATCTGTTCGACATGCGCGCCGACGTATCCACCCAACGCAAACACGGCCGCTGCGACCAGCGCCGGAACGAGGCCGAGTCCTACACTGCGCCGGGCCAGCACCAGCGCACCAGCCGCTGCCCACGCGACATGAATCAGCACGCTGACCTTGAGCGCGTCCCACGCCGGCAGCCACACGGTGAGCCAGTTCGGCGGATAGAAGGTGCCAAGCTGCGAGTCGGCCAGCAGTGGCACGCCCATGAACACCTGATCCGTCCACATCGGTAGGTCGAATGACCGCAGCGCCACGTCGCGCGCGGCCCACAGCGGCGTAAAGTAATGGAACGCATCGCCTTTGCCGAAGATCAGGCCGTTGAACGCGACGTGATGAAACCCGAGCAGGGTAAGCGCAATCGCGGCGGCGGCGATCGTCAGCACGGCAGGAAGTCGACGCATGACCGTGTCCTTGTAGCTGCGTGTACAGGGGCGAACCCCCGCCCAACGTTTGCTATAATGCCGCGGTGCGGTTCAAAAGGAAACCTCATGCAGCGCATCGACGGCCCGGTGCCGTATTACACCTTCGACGGTTTCGAAGGCACGACCCACGCGGTATTTACGCGGCACGGCGGCGTCAGCCCGGAGCCGTTCGGATCGCTCAACACGGGCGGATTCATCGGCGATTCGCAGGACAACGTGCGGCGCAATCACGAGATCATGGCGGAGGCGATGCGCGTTGACCCGCAGCGCATGACGACGACGTGGCAGGTACACGGCAACGAAACGGTGCGCGTGCTGCGCCCCTCGCGCGACCGGCGCTGGCTGGCGCAAGCGGACGGCATGATCACCGACCGGCACGACGTGGTGTTGACCATGCGCTTCGCCGACTGCACGCCGATCCTCGCGGTCGATACGGTGCGCGGGGTGATCGGTATTGCCCACGCGGGCTGGCGTGGCACGGTGCGTGGTGCGGCTTCCTCGTTGATCCGCGCAATGACTCACGCCTACGGTACCAACCCCGCCGACGTGCAGGCCGGCGTGGGGCCCTCCATCGGCCCGCGCCGTTACCGGGGTTGGCGAGGAGGTTGTGCGCGCCGCACACACCTATTTCGGCGACATCGACAGGCTGATCCGCCGCGATCCATCCGATGGCACGGCCTACTTCGACCTGTGGGAGGCCAACCGGCGCGACCTCGCCAACGCTGGCGTCGAACGGATCGAAGTTGTGGGCGTGTGCACCGCCGAGCGCACCGACGACTTCTTCAGCCACCGTGCCGAGAAGGGCATGACCGGCCGGTTCGGGGCGCTGATATGCCTGTCCTGAGCCTGCCCGAAGCCGTCCTGCTGCGCAACACCTTCGCCGATACCGGCCGTTCGGTCGTCTTTACCAACGGCCATTTCGACCTGTTGCACATCGGCCACGTCCAGTATTTGCAGGCCGCCCGCCGCCTGGGTGACGCGTTGTTCGTCGGCGTCAACGGCGACGAGTCGACCCGTCGGCTCAGAGGCGAGGGCGGCCGTACACGCCCGCCGTCGAACGCGCCGCGCTGATCGATGCGCTCAAGCCAGTCACGGCCGTCATCGTATTCGAGGAGGACACGGCCAACGCGGTCATCGAGATGCTGCGGCCCGACATCTACGTCAAAGGCGGTGACTATCACGACAAGCCGCTTCCCGGAGCGCGAGCTGGTCGAAAACCTCGGCGGGCGCGTCGAGCTGATCGACCTGTGCCGGAGCGCAGCACCACCGCGCTGATCGCCCGCATCCGCGCCGCGCCCTAACACCGACACCAAGCCGAACACCCATGTCCGCCCGACCGCCGTCTATCGCCCGTGCATCGGCCATCATCGCCGCTGGGAACATCGCCAGCCGTGTGTTGGGCCTGGGCCGCGAGGTGGTCCTGTCGAACTTGTTCGGCGCGTCGCGGGCGCTCGAAGCGTTCAATAACGCCGTACTCGTCACTCGTTCGCTGTTCGATCTGCTGATCGCCGGCCACGTCAACAGCGCCATCGTGCCGGTGCTCAGCGAGATCGACTCGAAGCACGGGCGCGATCCCTGTGGCGCGTGTTGGCGGCGCTGGCCGGGATCGTGGTGCTGGCGCTGGCCGTCGTCGTGCTCGCCCGATCGCGCGCATCATCGGCGGTGACGCGGCGACGGTGGAGGAGACGGCCGGCCTGATCCGGCTGACCGCGCCGGCACTGCTGCTGATGTGCTTGTTCGCCTTGTACAGCGGCGCGCTGTATGCCTTGCGCATCTTCACCTATCCGGCGCTGGCCGCGGCGGTCTTCAACGGCACGATGGTGGCCGTCACGTTGATCCTCGGCGGGTCTCGCCAGATCGAAGCGGCGGCGGTGGCGTGGATTGCGGCGGCGGCGGCACAGCTCGCGCTTCAGCTTTTACGGCCTGCGGTCCGGCAGACTGCGCCTGTCGTTGCACTGGCGCGATCCGCTGGTGGCGCCGGTGCTGCGCCGGATCGGCCGGCTGTACGTGCCGGTTATCGGCTCGCTGATCGTCGATCTCATCACCACGCGGTTCTTTACCTACGCCCTCGCGGCACGCGCACTGATCGATCATGGCAACAACTACATGCAGTGGGCGACGACGCTCATTCAGTTCCCGCAGGGTCTGGTCGCAACGGCGATCAGCGCGGCGGTATTGCCGACGCTCAGCCGCGCCGCCGTCGCGGAACGGGACGGTGATGCGCCGGAAGGCCAATCATTCGCCGACACGCTTGGCCTCGGCCTGCGCATGACCACCGTGCTGATCCTGCCGGCGGCGCTGGCGCTGGCCGTGCTGGCCGTGCCGATCGTTCAGCTCGTGTTCGAGCACGGCGCGTTCACGCCGTACGACACCGGCATCACCGCGCTGGCACTGCGGCTGTACGTGATCGGCCTGCCGTTTGCCGCGTGGGATCTGCTGCTGGTCTACGCGTTCTATGCGCGTCAGGACACGCTGACTCCGGCGCTGGTCGGTGTCGCCAGTCTGATCGTCTATGCGATCGCCGCCGTGCTGCTGTTCCCGACCTTCGATCTCTACGCACTCATGCTGGCTGACGCGGTCGGCACGTCACGCACGCGAGCATCTCGGCCGTATTGCTCACGCGCCGCGGACCGGTGTTCGCCAACCAGCGGCTGATCGGCACGTTCGCGCGGGGCCTCGTTGCCTCGCTGGGGATGGCGGCGATCGGCCTGCTCGTGATGCAGGCGCTCGCCCCGTTGTTCCGGCACCAACACGCTCAACGAAATCGTCGGTGTCGGCCTGAGCCTCGCCGCCTGCGGCGCGACTTATCTGGCACTGGGTGTGATTCTGCGCCTCGAAGAACTGTCGATGCTGCGGCGCGTCTTCCGCCGGTTGCGGGGCTAAAGGAGATTCTTCCAATGGGCTTTCGCTGCTCCGGACACTCTTATTTGCGATTTCATCGCGAGTAAGGAGGGTGCAGGAGTGCAAACTCCTGCCGGGGTGTGGGGCAGCGCCCCAGCGCGCGTTGGTTCGACTGCATCGTACGGTGGGCGGGCGATGGCGTGATTACGTTGCTGTCGTCCAGTTCCCCAGCCAATGAATGCTCGAAACCGGTCTTTCATCGCGTTGAACATACGCTCGTCGGCTGTCCAAAACGCGCAGGAAAGTTGTTCGGCCACGGCGAGGTATTGTGCATCATAGGCGGTGGGGCGGTTATACGTCGCTGCCAACTCGTATCCCCGCTTGAGCAACGCGCTGTTGAAATGAAGGGTGATGGGATAATCAAGCAGTCTATCGCGCGCGCGTAGTCCTTCTTCAACCGTCACGCGCCCTTGAAAAACCGCCTTGCGACAAACTGCGACAAATTCGTATCGAAGTAGAACCGGTCATGGAGCGTCGTGTTCTCGTCCTGCAGGTACTTGATAAGCTGCTGCGCTTGTGGAGAGTGTTTCTGGAAAGACGCTGGCGATGAAAGATCCTGAGTCCAGAACGATATCGCTCAAGAGGCTCCTCGCGCAGTTCATCGAGCAGCGAAAGCGCGCCAACAGTTCCGGTCTTGCCGATCCGCGACCGAATGTCGGCTTGTAACGCATCGATGTCTGCCCACCACGCATCAAAGTCGAATGAGGACATATCAGCCTGCTCAGCGTCGACAGCAGCTCTTGCTCGATCAATGCACGCACACGCCGTTTGGCATCGGGGTGAAGTTGATGAAATTTCTCGATAATCTCGCGTTCGAGCGTGCTCATGACCGTAGTCCTCGATCTCTTCCTAGCGCCATTCTACACCGAGTTCTTTCCGTCTCCGCTCGTTATCAGACATACGAACAGAGAGCATCGGTATTGACGCTTCGGCATAAAACCCAGACGCTCGATACGCTTGCCACTCGCCGTTAGTTTGACTGCATCGTACGGTGGGCCAGCGCCGTCATCATGCGGCGCGGCGTCAGGCGAAGGGTCCAGACCATCAGCGCGTTCAGAACACCCGGCACGATGCTCGCCTTCCGCCGCAGCATCGCGTTAATCGACGCGCGGACGCACGGCTCTGGCTCCATAAGCGTGAAGCGTTGGAACAGCGTGTACTGCTGGCCGCTGACGTCGTGGAACTCGGTGCGAGTCACACCCGGGCAGGTGGTCGTGACGCTTACGCCGCTGCCGCGCAGTTCGAAATTGATCGCTTCGCTGAAGCTGAGGACGAATGCCTTGGCGGCCGAGTAGCTGGGCGTACAGCGGGCTGGGGAGGAACGCGCCGATCGACGCGACCTGTAGCACGTAGCCGAATTTGCGCGCGACCATATCCGGCACGAACAGACGTGTCATGCGCACCACCGTCGCAATATCGATGTCGAGCATCTGCTGCTCGCGCTCCCATGCGATATCCGTGAACTTGCCGTACAGGCCGGAGCCGGCGTTGCTGATCAACACGTCGACCCCGATACCGTCAGCACGGAGCTGATCGTAGATCGCTTGCGGCACGTCCGGCAGGCTGAGGTCGGCGGCGATCACTTTGGTCTGGATGCCGTGCGCCTTTGAGAGCTCGTCCGCGACAGCGTTCAACCGGTCTTCGCGGCGGGCGACGAGCACGAGATTGGTCCCGGCAGCGGACATCTGTCGCGCGAACTCTTCGCCCAACCCGCCGATGCGCCGGTGACCAGCGCCCACTTACCTTTCAGATCTGATAGTTGCGTCATAGCTGATCCATCTGCGGGAAGATTGCCCTACAACCCCGTTATTGCGGCACGGGAGCGCACATATAAACGATGACCGGTGCGCCGCCGCAGCTAAAATAGGGTGTATCAGGCAGCCAATGCGACAGGGGTCGCCGTGAACGTATTGATTGTTGGCAGCGGCGGGCGAACACGCGATTGCGGTTGCGCTGCGCCGGTCGAGCCGCGTAGATGCGCTCTACGTCATGCCCGGCAATGCGGGAACAGCCGTGCTCGGCACCAACGTCGAGCTTGACCCGAAAGATCACGCAGCGCTGATCGACTTCGCACGCCACCGCCAGATCGGTCTGGTCGTCGTCGGGCCCGGAGGCCCCGTTGGCCGAAGGAATGATCGACTCGCTCCAAGCGGCAGGCATTCGCGCCTTCGGGCCGACCAAAGCCGCCGCCCAGCTCGAGTCGTCCAAGGCGTTCTCGAAGGAGTTCATGCGCAAGGTAGGCATCCCGACCGCAGAGCACGCGACGTTCAGCGACTATGTCGCTGCGCTGCGCTATTTGGAGACCTGTAAGCACCCGGTGGTCGTCAAGGCCGACGGGGCTGGCCGCCGGCAAAGGCGTGATCGTGTGCGACGACCGCGACGACGCGGCCGCGGCGGTCACACACCTGATGCGCGATTCGGCCCTTCGGCACCGCCGGCGCGACGGTCATCATCGAGGAGCGATTGACGGACCGAACTGTCCGTACTGGCGTTCTGCGATGGCAAGACGGTCGTGCCGATGCCGCCCGCGCGCGACCACAAGCGGATTGGCGATGGTGATCGCGGCGAATACCGGCGGCATGGGTGCGTATGCGCCGGTGCCGGATATCCCGGAAGACGATGGTCGATCAAATCGTGCGGCGCGTGCTTCAGCCAGCGGTCGATGGCATGGCGGCGCGCGGGACGCCATTCGTTGGCGTGCTGTACGCCGGCTTGATGCTGACACCCGACGGCGTGCGAACGCTGAGTTCAACGTCCGCTTTGGCGACCCGGGAGACGCAGGCCATTCTGCCGCTGTTGGACAGCGATCTGCTCGACATCTTCGAGGCGTGCATCGACGGCACGCTGCGCCGCGATCAGGTGCGTTGGCTGGACGGCGTGTGTGTGCGACCGTCGTCCTTGCTGCCGCCAACTATCTGGCCGATCCGCGCCGCGGCGACCCGATTCAACTGCCGGCGCAGCTTCCCGGAGTCGGTCGAGATCTATCACGCCGGCACAGCTCTGCAAGGGCATCAGGTGGTGACTGCCGGCGGTCGCGTGTTGGCCGTCAGCGCCGTCGGACCGACGCTGGGACGACGCGCTGCAAACGGCGTACTTCATCGTCTCGCAGGTGCAGTTCGACGGCATGCAGTACCGCCGCGACATCGGACGCCCGCCGCAGGCCGCCTATGCCCGTGCGGGCGGTGGACATCACCGCTGGCACGCGCGCCACCGAGCTGATGAAGGGCTACGTGCGCAGCACCTACACCCGCGCCGTACTCAGCGAGATGGGCGCGTTCGGCGGCTTGCAGGCCGACGCCAGCGAGATCAAGGCGATGACCGCGCCGATCCTCGTGTCGTCCACGGACGGCGTCGGCAATTTGACGATGGTCGCCGCGCGCATGAACCGCTGGGACACGATCGGCCGCGATCTGGTCAACCACTGCGTCAACGACATCCTCGTGCAAGGCGGTCGCCCGTTGTTCTTCATGGACTATGTCGCCAGCAGCAAGCTCGACGCCGAGCAGATCGCCACAGTTGTGCGCGGTGTTGCGGAGGCGTGCCGCGAGATCGGTGTAGTGCTGCTCGGCGGCGAAACCGCCGAGATGCCCGGCGTCTAGCCAGCCCGGCGAGATCGACTCTTGCCGGTACGGTGGTCGGGGTCGTGGAGCGCGACGCGCTGATCGACGGAACGCGCGTCACGCCCGGCGATGTGCTAGCTGGCACTGCCGTCGACCGGC